>JACPEF010000062.1 GCA_016183675.1 Betaproteobacteria bacterium | reverse complement strand
GACCACTCCGTGGCTGAACCGATGAAAATCCGCGCGACGCTCCAGGGCGATGTCGCCGACGTTCGCATCCTGATGCTCCACCCGATGGAGACCGGGCAGCGCAAGGACGCAAAGGGCGAGATCGTCCCCCTGCACTTCATCCAGAGCGTGGTGATCACTCACAACGGCAAGACCGTGCTCGACGCGCAATGGAGCCAGGCGGTCTCGCGCAACCCGTTCCTGGGGCTCCGCATCAAGGGCGCGAAGGCGGGCGACAAGATCGGCGTCACCTGGGTGGACAACAAGGGCGACCAGCGCACGGACGAAGTAGCGGTGGCCGCGGCGTCGTGACGCCGGCCGGATTCGATCGCCCATTCACGAACAACGGAGGAGGGAATCATGCCGATAACGCGCGGCGGCATTGCCGCCATCAGCCTGGCGTGCCTCGCCGCATGGGGCACGGTGCTGGCGCAGGGGAAGCCCGACGACGGCCTGGCAATCGGGCGCCAGATGCTCGCCGAAGACAATCCCGGCGACCTGTGGATCGACCGCGGCAAGAACCTGTTTTATGAGAAGCGGGGCCCGAAGAACGCCTCGCTCGAGTCGTGCGAATTCGGGCTGGGCCCGGGGAAGCTCGAAGGCGCCACCGCCCAGCTGCCGCGCTATTTCCCCGACACCGACAGGGTACAGGACCTGGAGTCAAGGTTGCTGACCTGTATGGTTGAACTGCAGGGGTTCAAACGCGAAGACATCGTCAAGAGGGCGATCAGTCCTGCGGGTAGCACCGGTTCCGATGTGGAAACCCTGGCGATCTACATCTCTTCCAGATCAAACGGGATGAAGATGAACCTCCGCCTCGCCCATCCCAAAGAACGCGAAATGTACAAGGCGGGCGAGTATCTCTTCTTCCGGCGCAGCGGCCAGACGGACTTCGCGTGTGTTCAGTGCCACGGCGAACCCGACAAGCGCATTCGCCTGCAGGACCTGGTGCATATGACCGACAAGAAGCAAATACAAGAGGTCGTCGCGACCTGGCCCGCGTATCGCGGCGCGCATTTCACGGTTCGAACCATGCAGTGGCGGCTCTACGACTGCTTCTGGCAGATGCGGCTGCCCGAGCTAAAGTATACGTCTGATGTCTCAATCGCGTTGACCACCTATCTCCACTATCAAGGCAACGGGGCCGTGATCAAGGTGCCCGGATTCAAGCGCTGAGGAAGAGAGGACGAACCGATGCGAAAAGCATGGTTGAAATGGACGATGCTTGGCGCCCCGGCGCTGATTGCCGCGGGCTGCGCAACTTATCCCGATCAGGCGACCACGCGCCAGATCGCGGAGAAAATGGTGAGCGAAAGCTACTCCGCACCGATGCCAGCCTTGCTGAAGCGCCTCGTGCAGGACAGGTCGCAGCAGATCTGCAGCAAGATCGGGGATGCCAAGCTCACGCAGGAGGAAGCGGCCGAGGTGGTCAAGCTGGCGCGCGCCTCCCTCAGGTATCCGCAATCCGGGAAGCTCGTGGGCGACTGGAAGGTAGGCGACAAGCTCGCGCATGACGGTGCGGGCGACCGTATCCAGTTCGGAAGGCTCGAGAAGCGCAAGGAGAACGGCGGGCTTTGCCAGAACTGCCATGCCCTCGCTCCCGGAGAGATAAACGTGGGCAATGTGGGACCGAGCCTGACCGGCTATGGCCTGCAGCGCGGCAACTCCGAGGCGGTCGCGAAGCTTACCTACGAGCGGGTCTACAACGGCTGGGCCTACGCTCCCTGCTCCAACATGCCGCGGCTCGGGGCAACCGGGCATCTCACGCCCGAGCAGATCACCCACCTGGTGGCCTACCTGACCGACCCGGCGTCGCCCATCAACAGGAAATAAAGCGAACACCGATGGCGCCGCTATGTCGGCGCGCGCCACGACGGACGGCACGGCCGCCATTCAACGCGCGCATGGGCGGGTGAGTCCGCGGGAGGTCGAGGGAGCGGGCGACCAGGCCTCTTCTTGCGCGTGGCGCCCGGGTTCGCGCCGAGATAGGATGATGGCTGCTTCGCGCGGGAGTCGCCGGATATGCCAGCGGTCACGCGCGCCATCCGCGCCGGGTCATAAGATGTCCGGGGAAAACATCGAGCAGGAAGCGCTCTTCGCCGAAGCGCTGCGGGCGTACCAAGCGCGTGATTTCGCCCGTGCGCGGGAATTGTGCGATGCCCTCCTCGCCCGCGACGCCGACTCCGCGCGCGCGTGGACGCTCAAGGGGCTCACCAGGATCGAGGAGCGGCGTTTTGACGAAGCGGCGGAGTTACTGGATCGGGGGACACGACTCGACCCCCATCCGGGGATGCTCCTCAATCTTGCCAATTGCCACGTCAAGCTCGGCCGGCTTGAGGAAGCGGTGCGCGCGGCGCAGCAGGCGCTTGATCTCGACCCGCAGTTGTTCGGGGCACAGATCTGCCTGGCAACCGCGTGGCATGGGCTCGGACGCTATGAGGAGGCGCTCGCCGTGCTGGAAAAGGCCCGGGCCCTGCGTCCGCGGGATCACTGGACGTATGTCCGGCGCGGCGCCACGCTGGCAGAACTCGGCAGGCTCGACGAGGCCGAGCGCGTGCTGGCCCTGTCCGCGACTCTGGAGGGCGGCGCGCCCCTTTACGGACTCGCGCGCTTCAACGAGGACTTCTTCGCCGGGTTGGAAACCCGATCCGAAGGTGGCATCCCGTCGCCCGAGGGCGTCCTCACCCTCGAATCCGGGAGCGCCGATTACGTCGTATTGGCGTGCTGCGACCAGGTCTACTTCCAGCGCTACGGCGCAAACTTCGTGCATGCATACCGGCAGGTCGCCACCGAAACAAGCCTGCTTCACCTGCATATCGTTGACCCGGCTCCCGGCCTCGCCGGGACCGTGCGGAACCTGGCACAGCACGTAGGCCTCGGCCGGATTGCCTTGACGACGGAACGCGCGCCGCTGGGCGACGGTGTCGGAGCCGGCGCGAGAAAGACCTACTACAGCTGCGCGCGGTTCCTGCAGATGCCTCACTTTCTTGCGCGCTACCGGCGCCCCATCGTCTGCCTCGACATCGACGCGGTACTCGAGGCGTCGCCGGCAACGATTGTGCAATTCGCGAGGGGCGCGGACGTCGCATTGAGCAGGCGCGAGCCCCGGCTTGGGCCCTGGGTCGACGTGTGCGCCGGCATGGTGGCCGCGGAACCAACCGATGCGGGGCTCAGGTACTTCGAGCTGGTGCGCAATTTCATCCTGCACTTCAAGGAACAGGACGCGCTGCACTGGCATCTCGATCAGGTGGCGCTATACTGTGTCGCCCTCATGATGGACGAATACCTGGGCAATTTGCGCGTCGCGTGGATCCCCCCGGAGCTCCAGGCGAGTGCCTGGCAGATAGGCCACGGTTTCGACTTTTGCCTGGAGAGCGAGCGATTCACGCGTCATAACGTCCCGGGATTCTCCCCCGCCTCCACGTGAATCTAACCCGCCGCGAGTTTCTGCAGATGCTCGCGGTCGCGGCGGCATACGGCATGCCGCTCACCGAGCGCGCGGGCGCCGGGCCCCTCGCCGACGGTTTCTACGACCTGCCAAAATCCCCCGGCAATGTCCCGCTTCTGCACTTCACCGACTGCCACGCACAGCTCTTGCCGGTGTATTTTCGGGAGCCGGACGTCAACCTTGGAGTCCACGACGCCTGGGGCAAGCCCCCGCATCTGGTCGGCGACGCATGGCTCAAGCACTTCAAGGTGAGCCCCAGGTCGCGGCTCGCATACGCCCACACACACGTTGACTTCGAGCACGCCGCCCGCCGGTTCGGCAGGGTGGGCGGTTTCGCGCACCTGGCCGCGCTGGTAAAGCGGGTGCGCGCCCAGCGCCCGGGCGCGCTGCTGCTCGACGGCGGCGATAACTGGCAGGGCTCGGCGACCTCGCTCTGGACCCGGGGGCAGGACATGGTCGAGGCTTCCAAGCTGCTCGGCGTCGACATCATGACGGGCCACTGGGAGTTCACCTATGGCGCCGCGCGGGTGAAGGAGGTGATCGCCAGGGATTTCGCCGGCAAGATCGAGTTCATCGCGCAGAACGTCAAGACCGCCGACTTCGGCGACCCGGTGTTCAAGCCGTATGTGATGCGCGAGGTGAACGGCATCCCGATCGCGATCATCGGCCAGGCGTTTCCCTATACGCCGATTGCCAATCCCAGGCACTTCGTGTCCGAGTGGACCTTCGGCATCCAGGAAGAAAACCTGCAGAAGGTCGTGGACGAGGCCGCCAGGAAGGGGGCGCAGTGCGTGGTGCTGCTCTCGCACAACGGCATGGACGTGGATCTCAAGCTCGCTTCGCGCGTCGCCGGCATCGATGTCATCCTGGGCGGGCACACACACGATGCGGTGCCGGAGCCGGTGTCCGTCCGGAACCCGCGCGGCACCACGCTTGTCACCAACGCCGGGTCGAACGGCAAGTTTCTCGCGCTGCTCGACCTCGACGTGCGCGGCGGCAAGCTCGCGGGCCACCGGTACCGGCTGCTGCCGGTGTTCGCCAATCTGCTCGAGCCGGACCAGGAGATGGCGTCCCTTATCCGCAGGATCCGGGCGCCCTTCGACGGCAAGCTCGCGGAAAAGCTCGCCCTCACCGAGGAGCTGCTCTACCGCCGCGGCAACTTTGCCGGCACGTTCGACCAGGTCATCCTCGACGCGCTGATGGAAGCGAAAGGCGCGCATATCGCGTTCTCGCCCGGTTTCCGCTGGGGGACGACGATACTCCCCGGGCAGACCATCACCGTGGAGCATGTGATGGACCAGACGGCCGTCACCTATCCCTACACCGCGGTGAACGATCTCACCGGCGAAGCGATCAAGAACCTGCTCGAGGACGTGTGCGACAACCTTTTCAACCCCGATCCCTACTACCAGCAGGGTGGCGACATGGTGCGCGTGGGCGGCATGCAATTCAGCGTGGACCCCACCCGGAAGATCGGCGCGCGGATCGGCGACATGACGCTCAAGGGCAAACCGATCGAGGCCGGCAAGACCTACAAGGTCGCGAGCTGGGCGCCGGTCGCCGAGGGGGCGATCGGCGAACCCGTGTGGGAAGTGGTCTCCCGCTACCTGCGCGCGAAGAAGGTGGTGCGCGCGCTCAAGGTGAACCGCCCCACGCTCACCGGCGTGCAGGGCAACCCCGGACTCACCTAGTGCCGTTCCAACTATTTATGCCAAGCCAGCTCTGTCTCCAGGGACCAACCGCCCTCGGTAGATGAGCCGACGGGATTTGGAGAAACAAGTTGGAACGGCACTAGCGGGATCCCGGCCGCGTACCCTCCGCCGCGCTCCCCGACGCTGGGGGAGACCCGGTTATCATTACGCCTGAGGCAAGATGTTCCCGGATCCGTGAAAACGATTATCAGCTTCGCTGAAGCGCTCCAGCTCGCCATCGAACGCCACCGCGGCGGCGACTATCCGCAAGCCGAAGCGGTCCTCAGGCGGCTCGCGAGAAGCAAGCCGGATAACGAGGTGGTCCGCGATGTCCTGATACAGGCGCTGTTCAACCAGGGCAAGACAGCGGAAGCGATGGCGCTGTACGACGATGCGGTGGCACGCGGCGCCTATCCCTGCGACCCGGAATTCGACGCCCTCTACCGTGCGGCGCTCATCGCCACCGCCTACTGCCCTTCTCCGCTGGCGCGCCGGGCCAAACATCACACGCTGCTCGCCTTGCTCGCGCCGGCCCTCGCGCTCGAGGGCGATGTGGTGGAATGCGGCTGCTACCGGGGACTGTCCTCCTATCTCATCCTGAACCGGTTGCGCATGCACCAGCCGAGTTTTGCCGGGCGCGGCTACCACATCTTCGACTCTTTCGAGGGGCTGAGCGCGCCGACCCCGCAGGACACGGTAAGCGGCGACCACCCCAACGCGGGAGATCTCCTCTACATGCGCACGCCAGGCGCGTTCGCGGCACCCATTGAAACCGTGAAAGATGCGCTCTCCGCGTTCCGCGAGGTCGAGTTCCATCCGGGCTGGATCCCCTCATCGTTCGCCGGGCTCCCGGAAAAACGTTACCGCTTCGTGCATCTCGACGTCGATCTGCACGGGCCGACGCGCGCGGCGCTCGAGTACTTCCACGCGCGCCTCGCGTCGAACGGGGTCCTCGTCTGCGACGACTATGGCTGGCCGGGCGCGCGCGTGGCGATCGAGGAATTCTGCAAGCCGCGAGGGATCGCGTTCGCCGTCACCGCGCACGCCCAAGCCGTCATCACGCGCACATGAGAATTGGGCGCTCGCCGTGTGGCTCGTTTCCGGATGGACGACGACGGTGAACGTGTCGTCCCGAGGCGGCGTCAAGACCATTCGCACCTTCGCTCAGGCGCGCCAGCTCGCGGGCGAACGCCAGCGCGCCGGGTGCCCTGAATACCTGCGAAATTTCGCCCGATGACGCCCGAAGCCGATCAGCCGCAATCCGGCTCGCTCCGGGACCTGGTGAGACAGGCGTCCGAGCATCTGAGAAGCGGCGACATCGAGGCCGCTCGGGCTCTCGCCCGCAGGGCGCTTGGAACCCCTGCAGAGGCGGAGCCCGACCCGCTGCTGCACGAGGTGCTCGGCGCAATCGCCATCCAGGACGGCGATTGGGAGGAGGCGTACCAGCGCCTCGAAAAGGTCTCCGCTTCCGCAACGAGTCTGTGGAACGTCGCGAATCTCGCCGAATGCGCGTGGCGCACCGGGCGGCTGGATCGCGCGCTGGACTGCTACCGGTTCTGGTCCGCCTCGGATCCCTCCGACGCCAACGCGTTTCTGGGGCTGGCGTGGACGCTGCACGGTCTTCAGCGCTTTGACGAGGCCCGCAGCGCGCTGGAGGCCGCCGAACGTCTGGATCCGCAAAACGCCCGCGTTCATGCGCGGCGAGGCTGCATCCACGCGAGTCTCTCGGAGTTCGACGCCGCCGAGCGGGAATTCTCCAAGGCCGCCGCACTCGACGCGAGCCTCGCCCTGTGCCGCGTCGTCTCGTTCAACCGTGACCTGTTCGCCGCCTTGGAGCGGCTGCCGGACGTTCCCGAGCCGCCGGTGATTGCGGATCGTGAATCGTCGGCGAATTTCCACGCCGTAGCCCTCACCAGCTGCGACGGCCTGTATTTCGAAAAATACGGGGCGACTTTTCTCGCTTCCTTCGCGCAGCATTCACCCGCGGGCGCGCTTCTGCACCTGCACCTCTACGATCCCGATACCGCATTACCGGACCACGTCGATCGCCAGTTCGCCCGGTGCGGCGTCAAGCAATACGTGCTGTCCGCCTCGCGTACCAGAGTGACGAGCGGCGTGGTGAGCGGCCACGACTACACTCAGGGCGTCCTCTACAGTTGCGGTCGCTTCCTGTTCCTCCCGGCCTGGATCGCGAAATACCGCAGACCGATAGTCGCGCTCGACATCGACGCGGTGCTCCAGGGCGGGCTGGACCGCTTCGTCAATTTCGCGGCAGGGCGGGACGTGGGCCTGGTCAGGCGCGAACCCGCCGATGCTCCGTGGCTCGACATCATCGCTTACCTCACGGTCGCGAACCCGACTCCCAGGGGGCTCGAGTACTTCAGGCTGGTCAGGAACTATATTTGGCACTTCCTCCGTGCCGGTCACGCGTACTGGCATCTCGACCAGATCGCACTGTACTGCTGTTTGCACATGATGCAGCGATATGCCTCGCCACCCGGCGTAGCGTGGTTCACGCGCGGCTTCCTGGAACCCGGCGTCTGGCATCTGGGACACACCTACGAGTACAAGCTCGCCGATGACCGCATCGCGCGTTATCGGATAGTCGATGATGTCGAGCGCGTCAGGGGCGGGAAACGGTCCGGGGCCTTCCTCCGGGGAATCTGGCGGCGTCTGCTGGGGTAAACCCGCAGCGAGCGCGCAGATAGCTGCGCGTCGGCAGAGCAGCTTCTGTTCAGACGCGGATTTGAACTACGGATTGCTGCGGCTCGGGAGCGGACTCGAATGGGCAGTGATGTCCGTTCGCCTGCCCGACGGCCAACCACGCCGGATCAATGACGGCATTCAGGCGGCGCGAACTTCATCCTTATAGTGCTCCCCACCTTGCAACTCCAGAGCACTTTTCCGCCCGACATCGTGGGCGACAAGATGATGGTCATCCTGGTGCCGATCGTTGCCCGGCTGCCCTCGATCCAGATGGTGCCGTTCAGGCTGATCGACCCGCTCACCACCCTG
>JACPEF010000041.1 GCA_016183675.1 Betaproteobacteria bacterium | reverse complement strand
AGCCGCAGGTTCGCTTCCGTCATCTCGCGTTTCGCCCGGCGCGCCTTCGCCTCGCCGGTCGACATCTGGCGGTTGATCTCCTTGAGATCCCTGATCGGGATGCCGACCCGCGCCTGGAGATTCAAGAGCTTCTGCTGCTGCTCCACGATCGCCGGCTCGAAGCGCTCGAGCGCCTCGCTCCACGGGCGGCGCGCCTCGATCTCGCTCTTCACCCAGCGGAGGTTCCCTTCCTTGCCCGGGAATTCCTTGAGGAAGTGCTGGCGCGGCATCCCCGCCCTTTCCACGCCCAGCCTCATGATATTGCGCTCGTAGGTGCGGACTTCGTCCACGAGCCTCCTCACGCTGTCGCACAACGCCTCGATCTGCTTCGCCGAAAACCGGATCCTCATCAACTCGTTGGAAATCGCGTCGCGCGCCTGGAGATGGGCGCGGCTGCGCGGCCCATGCCTGGCGAGAGCGCGCGTCATCCGGTTGTAGAGCGAACGGATCACCGCGAAGCGCTTGAGCGCCTCCGCCTTCAACCTGAGCATGTCGGCGCTCTGCACCGCGCCGTCTTCGTCCTCTTCCTCGGCGGCCTCGAGCTCTTCCTCGATCTCCGCCTCGTCCTCCGACATCTCCTCGAGCGGCCCTTCCGCGGCGTCGGGGTGGACCAGCCCGTCGACCAGTTCGTCGACGCGGATCTCGTCCTTCTCGATCCTCTCCGCGAGCGCGAGGATCTCGGCGATGGTGGTGGGGCAGGCCGAGATCGCCTGGATCATGTGGCGCAATCCGTCTTCGATGCGCTTGGCGATCTCGATCTCGCCCTCGCGCGTGAGCAGCTCCACCGAGCCCATCTCGCGCATGTACATGCGCACCGGATCGGTGGTGCGACCGAACTCCGAATCCACGGTGGAGAGCGCGGCTTCCGCTTCCTCGACCGCTTCCTCGTCGGCCACCGCGGGCGGCACGTCCGACATCAGCAACGTCTCTGCGTCCGGTGCCTCGTCGTACACCTGGATGCCCATATCGTTGATCATGCTGATGATGTTCTCGATCTGCTCGGCGTCCAGCATGTCGTCGGGCAGATGGTCGTTGATCTCGGCGTAAGTGAGGTAGCTCCGCTCCTTGCCGAGGACGATGAGGTTCTTCAGCCGCGTGCGCCGCGCCTCGGCGTCGGCGGGTGAAAGTTCCTTGCGCTCGAATTCCTTGACCAGCGCCTTTTCTTTGGCGGTCAGCCCGCGCGTCGAGCGCGGCTTGCCCTCGAGCTTGGCCTGGGCGCGCGCGATGCGTTCCTTGAGCAACGCCTTCTTCAGCGTTGCCTTGTCCATCTTCTGCGGCTGCCTGACCGGCTTCAGCGGGAGCGGCTTCGGCAGCGCTTTCTCGACGCGCTTATCCTTGCCGGCGAGCCTGGCCTTCAGCGCAGCGCGCGCCTTCGCCGCTGCCCTCGCTTTGAAACGCGCCTTGAGCCGCCTCCCCCTGGCCGCCAGCCGCTGGCGGGCGAGTTTGGCCTTCGCGGCCGCTCTCCTGCGTGCTGCAGACCTGGCCTTCGCTTTCCTGAGTTTTGCCATCTCGCCGTTCCCGCGTGAGTTCAAGCGCCAAAAAAGGTGCGGATTATACCTTGATTCGACCCCGTTCAGACGTGAAAGTTACCGGTCCAACTCGCTGCCGCGTATAGCAATTTTCGAGCCAGCTCGGCGAGAGCCGAGACCTGAATCTGGGGTTCGTTACGGGACACTTCAACCTTCGATTCAGATCGGCGTGCGGGCGCCGTTGCCCGCCGCGCCCTTCAGTTCGGCAAGCCGTCGGGACAATTCCTGGAACCGCTTGCGCTCTGCGTCGTTGCGCGCGCCGCTGGCGGTCAAACGCTGGTACTCGCTCTGTACGCATACCAGCTCCAGTTGAATGAACGCGCCCGCCCAGTCAGCCTGCGCCGACTCGACGTCTTCCGCAGCGGTGAGCGTTTCACCCGCCACATCCTGGTAGAGCATCGCATACTGCGACTCCCGGGTCGCCTCGAACAGCATTGCCGGCGAGGCAACTCCGCTGTCCTTCAACGCGTCGACCAGCTCGGCGACGGGAGCCAATTCCGGCGAGCTCAACAGGGCCCGCTGTTCCTGAGAGAGCCGTTCCGCGAACGTCGGGTTGGAGACGAGAACGCGGAGCATCGCCCTCGCCAGGGGCGTCGGTGATGGGCGCGCAACCCGCGGTTCCGGCGGCCGAGACCGGTCGCCCCCGGGCGCCAGTTCGCAAAGCCGCGCCACTTCTTCGGGCGGCAGGCGGCATTTCTCCGCCAGCTCTCGCACCACCTGCACCCGAAGCAGGTTCGCCTGCATCTGCTTGAGCAAAGGCTTCGCTTCGTGGATGCATTTGGCGCGCCCCTCGGCAGTGGACAGATCAACCCGACCTGCGAGCCCATCCAGCAAGATCCTCGACAGGGGCGCCGCCCGATCGAGCAGCGCCTCGAACGCGGCCTTCCCGTGCTTCCGCACGTAGCTGTCGGGATCCTCGCCTTCGGGCAGGAACAGGAACTTTACCTGCTTGCCATCCTGCAGTTGCGCAAGGCTGTTCTCCAGCGCCCGCCAGGCCGCGCGCCGTCCCGCCTCGTCGCCGTCGAAGCAGAACACGATCTCGTCGCTCTGGCGCGCGAGCTTCTGCACGTGCAGCGGTGTCGTCGCGGTCCCCAGCGTGGCCACCGCGTAGTCCACCCCGTGCTGGGCGAGCGCCACTACATCCATGTAGCCCTCGACCACTACCACGCGCCCGGCCTCCCGGATCGTGCGCCGCGCCTGGTACAGGCCGTAGAGCTCCCGCCCCTTCTCGAACACCGGGGTCTCCGGCGAGTTGAGGTATTTCGGCTCTCCCTCGCCCAGCACCCGGGCGCCGAAGCCGATCACGTTGCCGCGCACGTCCACGATCGGGAACATGATGCGGTCGCGGAACACGTCGTAGCGCCGTCCCTCCTCGTTCGTTTTGGCGAGCCCCGCTGCGGCGAGCGCGGGGCCGTCGTAATCGGAGAACGCCGCGGCGAGGTTCTGCCAGCCGTCGGGCGCGTAGCCGATGCCGAAGCGCCTGGCGATTTCGCCCGAGAGCCCCCGCTGCTTCAGGTAACCGATGGCTCTCGGCGCATCCTTCAACCGGGCGCGGTAGAACTGGGCGGCTTTCAGCAGCACCCCGTAGAGATCGTCGCCGGCTTCGGCCCTCCGCGCGGCCTGCTCGGAACGTACCTCGGGCACCTTCATGCCGACGCCTTGGGCAAGCTCCTTCACCGCCTCGACGAAGCCCATGCCGCCGTACTCCATCAGGAAGCCGACCGCGGTGCCGTGCGCGCCGCAGCCGAAACAGTGATAGAACTGCTTCGCGGGGCTCACGGTGAACGAAGGCGTCTTCTCGCTGTGGAACGGGCAGCAGGCGAGATAGTTGGCCCCCGCGCGCTTCAACTTCACGTGCCGGTCGACCACGTCGACGATGTCAACGCGGCCGAGCAGCTCCTGGATGAACGACTGCGGAATCATGCGTGGGAAAGGCGTGACGGGAGCGCGTCGAGGGGCAGAAGAGGGGCCCCGATCCCCTCATCCCCGCCCTTCTCCCGAAAGGAGAAGGGAGGCTCGAGCTTCCCCTCTCCCTTTGGGAGAGAGGGAAGGAGTGAGGGCTGGGGGATCTGACCCCCGGCGGCGCGCGGGGCGGCCGACATAGCTCGACTGAGATCTTGCATTACCGCTTCCGAGGCCGCCGTCGAGTGATGAGTGAGGGGTTTCCGCGCATGATTCACGGCGCGTGTTGAACAGCCCCGGGGTTCGGGAGCAGCGGCTCCCGCCCCGTAATCGTCTGTTCGAACTCGCGCAAATGAGGCCGCCGCGGTGCGCTCGGCCTCTAGCCGGAAGTATAGCTCCGCATCAATCGAGGCAACACGGGAATGGCGCCCGTGGCTCGAAAGGGGCTGCGACAAGCAACTACCTTGCCAGCCGGGAAAGTGTCGTCAGCAATTTTACGGGACGGGCCGTTGGGTGGCCACTCAGCCTGAAAGCTTCGTCCTGACCAAAGCCGATACCTTGCTCATATCGAAGCGGCGCGCCCCGGAGGAGGTGTGCGGCGCGGACTCGGACTCCGCTTCAGCGGTGGAGCGGGAAGCGCCGCGAGCGCCCGACTTCCGATCCCTCTAACCTGGCGATCACCGTCCGGAGGCCGCGGCAGAGCGGGGGTGCGGGCAGGGGCGCAGGGCCGTGCCGGGTGTTGCTTCAGCTACCTGAAAGCTTCGATTTAACCAATGTAGATACTTTTCCCATGTCGGCACGGCCGGCCAGCTTGCCCTTCAACGCCCCCATGACCTTGCCCGTGTCGGAAGGAGCCTTCGCGCCGGTTGCCGCGATCGCTTCGGCCACCGCAGCCTCGATCTCGGCGTCCGACATCGCCTGCGGCATGTAGGCTTGCAGCAGCTCGAGCTCGAAGCGCTCGTTTCGCGCGAGGTCCTGCCGCCCGCCCTTCTCGAACTGCGCGATCGCTTCACGGCGCTGCTTGATGAGCTGGCCGATGACGGCGATCACCTCGGCGTCGCCGAGCTCTTTCCGCTCGTCAACCTCGCGCTGCTGGAGCGCGGCGAGGAGCAAGCGCAGCGCGTCGCGGCGCTGCGCCTCGCCCGCGCGCATCGCGGTCTTCACCTCGTCGTTGATGCGGGCCTTTAAGGACATGTGAACGGTGATCAGTGACCGGTGACCGGGAAAAACAAAAAGGCGCGAGGGTTTTCCCCCTCACGCCTCACGACTCACGCCTTGACGGAATCAGTACATCCGCGGCGGCAGCAGCTGGGCGCGCAGACGCTTGTGATGGCGCTTGATCGCGGCGGCGAGCTTGCGCTTGCGCTCCGTGGTCGGTTTCTCGTAGTACTCGCGCGCGCGCAGCTCGGTGAGCAAGCCGGTCTTTTCCACCGTGCGCTTGAACCGGCGCAGCGCCGCTTCGAACGGCTCGTTGTCTTTAACCCTCACGGTCGGCATAAAAACCCTGGGTCGCTCCGAAAAAATTGTATTATATCAAGCCTCAAGACGCTTTGCCACACGCCGATCACCGATGCTCGTACTGGGCATAGAAACCTCCTGCGATGAAACCGGGGTCGCGTTCTACCACGGCAGCCGCGGGCTGCTCGGTCACGCCCTGTACTCCCAGGTCCGGCTCCACGCCCCCTACGGGGGGGTCGTGCCGGAACTCGCCTCGCGCGACCACGTCCGGCGCGTGCTGCCGCTCGCGCGCGGGCTGCTCGATGAGGGCGGCTGCACGCTCAAGGATGTGTCCGCGGTCGCCTACACCGAAGGTCCCGGGCTTGCCGGGGCGCTGCTCGTCGGCGCCGCGGTGGCGCACGGCCTCGGCTACGCGCTCGGGATTCCCGCGCTCGGCGTGCACCACATGGAAGCGCACCTGCTCTCGCCGCTGCTCTCCGAACCCGCGCCCCGGTTCCCGTTCATCGCCCTGCTCGTCTCCGGCGGGCACACCCAGCTCGTACGGGTTGGCGGCGTCGGCCGCTACGAGCTGCTCGGAGAAACCGTGGACGATGCCGCAGGCGAGGCGTTCGACAAGACCGCCAAGCTGCTCGGGCTCGGCTACCCTGGCGGCCCCGCACTCGCCAGGCTCGCGGAGCAGGGGCACGCGGGGAAGTTCCGCCTGCCGCGCCCGATGATCGCGAGCGGCGACCTCAACTTCAGCTTCAGCGGATTGAAGACCGCGGCGCTGACCGCCATCCGCGAGCGCGCCCTGGATCGGTCCGCGCGCGCCGATCTGGCAGCCGAAATAGAGGCCGCGATCGTGGAGGTGCTTGCTGCCAAGGCGCTTGCCGCGCTGGAGGAAACCGGACTCAACCAACTGGTCGTCGCGGGCGGCGTGGGCGCCAATCAGTCGCTGCGCAGCCGCCTCGCCCGTGCTGCGCCCGAGCGCGGTTACGCAGTGTTCTATCCTAAGCTCGAGTTCTGCACCGACAACGGCGCCATGATTGCTCTGGCGGGCGCGCTGCGCCTGGAGCGGGATTCGGGACTCGGGGCTCGGGACTCGTGGAAAACCGGGTTCACGGTCCGGCCGCGCTGGGATCTCGAGACCCTCGCGCCGCAGTCCGTTTAGGACGAGCCGGTGCTGCTGCCGCCGAACCTTCCCTCCTTGCCTGCAAGCAGATTCTGGATGTTGGTCTTGTGGCGGAAGATGAGCAGGACCGCGGCCACTGCCACCGCGGCCGTGAACGCGTGCGCGCCGTAGACCAGGAAGCAGAAGAACGGAGCGAACACCGCCGTCACCAGCGCCGCGAGCGAGGAAATCCGGAAGAATGACGCGATGATGACCCAGGTCGCGACCGCGCCGCCGGCAAGGTAGAGATTGAGCGCGGTCAGCACGCCGAGCGCGGTGGAGACCCCCTTGCCCCCCTTGAAGCGGTGGAACAGCGGGTACATGTGGCCGATCACGACGGCGACCGCCGCAACCGCCATGGTCGCCTCGACCGCGCCCGCGTCGGCAAAGCGCTGCGCGAGGAACACCGCGATTTCTGCCGCTGCGCAGCACGTTGGTCGCGCCGGGATTGCCTGAGCCGTAGCTGCGCGGGTCAGGAAGCGCGAATGCGCGGCTCACGATCACCGCGAACGAGATGGAGCCAATCAGGTACGCGAGCAGCGTCAGCGCTACTAGGGTCATGCGAATTCACTTACAATTCCCGCTCATTCTAGTCCAGGTTTAAGGTTCCAAGTTCAAGGTTCAATGTTTAAGGACCATGGGCAAAGCGTCACCATGCGATGTTGGACATGGAACTTTGAACGTTGAACTTTGAACATTGCAAGATGGACGTCATCTTCATCAACGACCTGCGCCTCGACATCCTGATCGGCGTCTACGACTGGGAACGCAAGGTGCCGCAGACCGTGCAGTTCGATCTCGAGATCGGCATTCCCGACCGCCGCGCCGCGCAGAGCGACAAGCTTGCCGACACCATGGACTATGCGGCAATTGTTTCGCACATCGAGACAAGCCTGCGCGACAACCGCTTCTCGCTGCTCGAGAAAGTCGCCGATCACATCGCCCAGCTCAGCCTTCGCGACTTCAAATCGCCCTGGGTGAAGGTGAGCATCACCAAGCTCGCGCCGCTCCGCAACGTCAAACGGCTTGGCGTCACGATCGAGCGCGGCACAAAGACGTAAGTCGTAAGCGCGTGAAATCGGGAGGTCGGGAAATCGAAAAGCCGGGAGATCGTAAGATCTGGAGATCGTAAGAGGGTCTTGGTTCGCGCTCACGCTCTCACGCCCCCCGCCCTGACGGGCTCTGTCGCTCTCACCCTCTCACGCGCTGACGCCCTCCCGTCTTCTTGCCCCGTCACCCTCGCGGGTGATGCTTGGCGTGCAGCTGCTTCAGCAGCTCGCGCGCGACGTGCGTGTAGATCTGCGTCGTCGAAATGTCCGAATGCCCGAGCAGCAGCTGCACCACGCGCAGGTCGGCGCCGTGATTGAGGAGATGCGTCGCGAACGCGTGGCGCAGCGTGTGCGGCGACATCGGCTTGCGCAAGCCCGCCTGCGCGGCGTGGCGGCGCAGCAGGTGCCAGAACATCTGGCGCGTCATCGCCCCGCCGCGGGCGGTGACGAAGAGATCGTCGCTCGCGCGGCCGGCGAGCAGCCCCGGCCGCGCCTCCCTGACGTAGCGCCGGATCCAGGCGAGCGCTTCTTCACCGAGCGGCACGAGGCGCTCCTTCGAGCCCTTGCCGAGGGCGCGCACCACGCCCATGTCCTGGCTCACCTGCGAGAGTTTCAGGGCGACGAGTTCCGAGACGCGCAGCCCGCTCGCGTAGAGCGTCTCCAGCATCGCCTTGTCGCGCAGTCCCAGCGCCTGCTCCACACGCGGCGCGTTGAGCAGGCTCTCGACGTCCTCTTCGGTGAGGCTCTTGGGCAGCGGTCGCGGCAGCTTCGGCGCGTCTATCCGCAGGGTGGGGTCGGCCTTGATCCTGCCCTGGCGCAGGCAGTAGCGGTAGAAACGCTTGAGGCTGGAAAGCTGGCGGCTGGTGGTGGTTGCTTTGGCGCGACCCCGCACCTTGAACGCGAGAAAACCGAGCAAGTCGGCGTGGTCGGCGGCGAGCAGCGTCTTGCCGTGCCTGTCCGCGAGCCACGCGGCGAGCTGCAGGAGGTCGCGGCGGTAGCTGTCGAGGGTGTTCCGCGCGAGCCCGTCCTCGAGCCAGAGGGCGTCGCAGAACTCGTCGATGATCGCGGAGTCCCGGTTGGCCATGCCCGATGATACTAGAGCCTATCTCAATAATAGGCGCGTGATGCGTTGCGGCCAGGACGGGATGGATGCGAGGCGCACGGCGCAGGCCCTATGTCGATAGGGTCAAGCCGGGCAACAACGCAGACGCCCGTCCTCGCCGCAACCCGGAGGGACGGGGCGATCTGGGCGCATTTTGTCGTCGGGAACCCTTGCAATATCGACATATTGCTGCGGGTTCTCCTCCTAAAACTGCATCCCACCTCGCCTCCGTCGCACACGTGCCTATTATTGAGATAGGCTCTGACCGGGCAAGCCGGACAAGTGGTAGATTATGTCCGGAGCTTGTTTTGACCGCGAGGGAGGAAACCATGACCCATGTCACCCGGATCGTCTTGTTGCTCGTCGCATGCGCCTGCGTGGCGGGTTCGGCGCTCGCGCAGAAGTACCCCGCCAAATCGATACGCATCATCGTTCCGCAGCTGCCCGGCGATCCCTGCGACATCTTTGGCCGCCTGCTGGGCCAGAGAATGGGCGAGCGCCTGGGCCAGCAGTTCGTCGTCGACAACCGGCCCGGCGCGGGCGGCACGATCGGCCTGGCGCTGGCCGCGCAGGCGCCCGCCGATGGCTACACGATCGCCTGCGGGCAGGGCGGCAACATGTCGGTCATTCCCCACACGATGAAGAATGTGCCGTACAACGCGCTGAAGGATTTCACGCCGGTCGCGCTGATCGCGACCAATTATCTCGCGCTGGTGGTGCACCCGAGCACGCCCTTCCGGAACGTCGGCGAATTCATCAAGTACTTGAAAGCCAACCCGGGCAAGGTCTCCTTCGCGAGCAACGGCGAGGGCGCTTTCGTGCACATGGCGACCGAGCTGTTCCGCTCCGCCGTGGGGGGGTTCGAGTACCTGCACATCCCCTTCAAGGGAGTGCCGCAGATGGGGCAGGAAATCATGGCCGGAAGAGTGGACGCCGGCATCAGCTCGTTCACCGGCATGTATCCGTTCATCCAATCCGGCCGGGTGCGGCTGCTCGGCATCGCGAAAGCCACGCGCGCGCCCAACTATCCCGACCTTCCCACGATCGCGGAGACGGTTCCGGGATTCGAGGTCGGCGGGTGGTTCGGATTCGTCGCCCCGGCCAACGTGCCGAAGGAGATCATCGGCGTCCTCAACCGGGAGGCCAACGCGGCCATGAAAGTGCCGGAAGTGCGCGCGAAGCTGGAACAGCTGGGGCTGGAGGTCTGGACCGAGTCGCCGGAGCACCTCGGCACGCTCATGAAGAGCGAATACGACAAGTACGCCAAAGTGGCCCGCGCCATCGGACTCGTGCCGAAATAACGCGGAAGCAGGGTTCGCGAAGGCAGGCGTCCTCGCCGTTCCTCTCCCGGTCACTGACCGGTGGCAGACGGGATCTTTTACGCGCTCACGCCTTCGTGCCGGAGCAGCCAGCGCTTCACTTCCAGCGGAAATCCGCTTCTCGCGTTCATGAAACCGCCGAGCCCGTTGCTGCCGAGCACGCGGTGACAGGGGATCACGAGGGGGATGCGGTTCGCGCCGCAGGCGCCACCGACGGGACGCGGCGTCGTGCCCAGTCGGCGCGCTATGGCCACGTAAGTGAGCGTGCTGCCGCTCGGGATCCCGGAAATCGCGCGCCAGACCCGGCACTGGAACCCGGTGCCGTGGTATTCAAAAGGAAGATGGAAGCGAAACTCCGGGTCGTCGAGGTAGCGCTCGACCTGGCGGCAGACGCGCTCGGCGAGGCGGTTGAGCGGGGCGAGCGTTGCCACGCCGCGCGGCAGATATTCGATGTCGGTCAGCCGTTCACCCGCGGTGCATATGCCAAGCACGGCGAACGGGGCGGGAAATTTCGCCTGAAAGGCTTCGAGCATGTGTGGCGATCGGCTCAAGAACGGTGGTATTTTACGGCTTTCCCTCCCCCACCGAGAACGAAAATGCCGAAGATCCAGTCCGTTGCCGTGTGCGTCGCGCGCGTGCCGCTCGACGTTGTCACATCCTTTGCCACCCGCACGGTGAGCGCGCGCGACTACTGCCTCGTCAAAGTCCGCTCGACCGGCGGCGTGGAGGGGATCGGCTTCTGCTACGTCGGCAGCGCCGGGGGGCGCATCGCGCAGGTCGCGGTGGAAGAGCTGCTCGCGAAAAAGCTCATCGGCCAGGATTCGCTGCGGACGGAAGGTCTCTGGCAGGAAATGTACCAGGAATCGTTGCTGCAAGGTCGCGCGGGGAGCGTCATGCGCGCGATCTCCATCCTCGACACCGCGCTGTGGGACTTGAACGCGCGCAGCGCAAAGCTCCCGCTCTACCAGTACCTCGGCGCCTGCGTCGCCGACCGCGTGCCGGCGTACGCGAGCGGCGGCTACTACCTCGCCGGCAAGAGCTTCAAGGCGGTGAAAATGAAAGTGGGGCGGCTCTCGCCGGCGGAAGAGGAGGCCCGCGTCCGCGCCGCGCGCGAGGCGATCGGCCCGAACATCCACCTCATGCTCGATGCCAACAACGCGTGGAACGACGTGCCCACCGCGCTCGCCTACCTGGAGCGCTTCGAGCCCTACAGCCCGTACTGGATCGAAGAGCCGTTCGGACCCGACGACATAGACAGCCACGCGAAGCTCGCGCAACTCACGCGCATCGTGGTCGCCACCGGCGAGATCGCCTACGGGCGCTGGTATCACAAGGAGCTCTTGGACAAGCGCGGCGCGGAGATCCTGCAGACGGACGCCTGCGTGTGTGGCGGCATCACGGAATGGAAGCGGATCGCGGCCACCGCGGCGAGCTACGGCGTAACCGTGAGCCCGCACTGGTTCCACGACGTGCACGCGCACTTGGTCGCCGCGACGCCCAATGCGCGCTACGTGGAATTCTTCCCCGACGACCAGGTGCTCAACTTCCGGCGGCTGATAGACAACCAGTTGAAGCACAGGAACGGCGACCTCATCCTGCACCAGAAGCCGGGACTCGGCTTCAACTTCGAGGAGCGCGCGGTGAGGAAGTACGCGCTCGACAAGGCCAGGCCGTGGACCGTCATCAGGTAGGTTTAGGATTCCTGTGAATCGCCTTTGGCGTGTTGTGAATCCGGTCGATTCTTGTTTTTGACCTTATCGGCGTCCATCGGCGGCTTCCACGAGGGGTGAGACAATTACTTGGCGCCGGCGGCGCCTTTGCCGCGCCGTTTCGTGAGTTCGAGGTCGGTCAGCAGCACCTTGAGCTGCTCGTGCAGCGCGTCGAGCGCCTCGTTCAGCTCGTTCCCGGCCATGAATTCGTCGCTCTGGTAGTTGCGCTCGAGGTCGCGCTTCCATTCCTGGGTCCGGGTTGTCCTGCGCAGCGCGTCCTGCCAGAACGCGATCTGCGCCTGCGACAATTCAGGCGGCGCGGTGATCATGCGCCACACAGAAACCACCGCGTCCGCGCCCTGCTCGCGCCAGGTCGGCACGTCCGCGAACTCGCCGCCGAGGCGCTTGGGCGAGGTCACCGCGATCAGCCGCACCTGGCCGGATTTCCGCGGGCCCACCCACAGCCCGACCGAAGCCGGTACCACCTGCACGTGCCCGCCGAGGAGCGCGGTGATCGCGTTCGCGCCGGACTGGAACACGACCGTCTTGGCCTTCCCGGGATGGATGCCCTGCACCTTGAGCGCGAGCGCGACGGCCTGATGGTTGGCGTTCCCGAGGCTGTTCGCGACGCCAAAGGTGAGCGCCGCGGAATCTTGCTTGAGCGTATCGATGAGCTCCCGGCCGCTCTGGATGCTGGAGTCGGCGCGCACGGCGACGCCGACGTATTCCGCCGCCATCATGGCGAGCGCCGTGAGGTCCTTGTAGCCGACGCCGCGCCCGAGTATCGCGTTGACGACGGCTCCTGCGCCCGACAGCACAATCGAGTGCGCGTCGCCCGGCCTCTGGTGGAGATAGCCGTAGGCAACGGCACCCCCTCCTCCGGGCTTGTTGAGCACGACGGAGGGCACCTCGAGGATGCGCTGGTCCTGCCAGATCCGCTGGATCGTCCGCGCGGCGATGTCCGGGCCGCAGCCGGGCTGGCACGTCACCACGATCTCGACGGACTTCTCCGGCTTCCACGCGGGCTGGGCCGCAACGGGGTAGCCGGCCAGTAACAGGTATGCACCGATGCACGTCCCGGCGCCAACGGCGGCGCGCGCTCTGAATCCGGTCATCGACCTCTCCCCATCTTCATCGCGGCGGGGTATGATTACGCCCCGTGCGGCGCTGCGTGAACTCAAGAACTGAACCACCAGGATGCCAGCAAACGCGCGCCGGAACCCGCAGGCCAACTAGAGGAAACGCTCGATGCAAAACACGCAACCGGTTACGCGTCATCCGTCACGGGCCGCTCCCGCCGCGGCGCCCGTGATGCCCGAGCTGCCCGACCGCGGCGCGGAGATTCCCGTAATCGGCTTCGGCACGTCGCAGCTCGGCGATTGCGGGGAGATCGTCGCGGCGGCGCTCAAGCTCGGCTATCGCCACATCGATACCGCGTGGAAATACGGCTCGGAGCGCGGAGTGGGCGAAGGCATACGCGTCTCCGGCGTGCCGCGGAAAGACCTATTCCTGTGCACCAAGGTCTCGCACGAATACCTGCGCGCGGCCGATTTTGCGCGCTCGGTGGACGAAAGCCTCAGGAATCTCCAGGTGGATTACGTCGATCTGCTGCACGTGCACTGGCCTAGCACGGACGGGATCCCGCTCGCGGAAACCATGGGCGCGCTGGCAAGAGCGAAGCGGGAAGGGAAGGCGCGCCACGTCGGCGTCGCGAACTTCAACATCGCGCTCACCGAGGAAGCCATACGGCTGTGCCCCGAGCCGCTGGTGACGCTACAGGCTGAGTATCACCCGTATCTCGACCAGTCCAGGGTGCTGGCGTTCTGCCGCAAGGCGGGGCTCGTCTTCACGGCCTACTGCCCGCTCGCGCGCGGGCGCCTGTTCAAGGACCCGGTCATCGCCGAGATCGCGCGAAACAAAGGCAGGACGATCGCCCAGGTGGCGCTGCGCTGGCTGATGCAGCAGGGCAACATCGCCCCTATCCCGCGCTCCTCGAACCCCAAGCACATGGCCGAGAGCCTGAACGTGTTCGACTTCTCGCTGACCGGCGATGAGATGAAGAGAATCTTCGCGCTCAAGCGGCCCGACGGCAGGATCGCGAACCCGAAGGGCCGTGCGCCCTCCTGGGACTGACGTCCCGGTGACGAGGTGACGCAGTGACGAAAAGCAAGACTGAACCGCCAAGACGCCGGCAACGTTAAAGGACGTCACGGGTGACGGGGACCGGATTACAGGAATGACCCCGGCCCGGTCTGATTTCTAGTGCCGTTCCAACTTGTCTCCCCAAATTCCGGCGGCTCCCCTACCGGCGACAATCGGTCTCAGACGAGTTGCGCGAATAGGCACAAATAGTTGGAACGGCACTAGGCGAGAATGTCCTGGGCCTGTTCGCGACGAAGCAGCTCGTATATGAAGTCCTCGAGCTCCGGCCCGAGGGCGTCGCGGGCGGAAATTATCCCGATGGGCCGGCCATCCTCCACCACCGGCACATGTCGAAAACCCCCCTCATACATGAGGTGCAGCGCATCGGGAAACGGCTTGTCGGGATGAATCGTCTGGGGGTTGCGGGTCATGACGTCGGCGAGCCGGGTGGCCTGCGCATCACGTCCCTCCGCGACCACGCGAAAGAGGGCGTCACGCTCGGTGAAGACCCCGACAAGCCTGCCCTCTTCCACCACCATTACCGCACCGACCTGCTTCTGTCTCATCAGGCGGGCGGCCTCGCTGACGGTCGTGCTGCCGGGAGCGGTGACGATTTCCCGCTGCTCGATGATCGCTCTGATGGAACGGTGCGGCATATCACGCCTCCGGTCGCAGAGTGCCGCAAAGGAATCCGGGCGACCGGCTCTTGCCTGGCGATCCAGCCACCCGGCCGGGTTGCCGGCAGACCCCGGGGTCGAATCGAGACCGGCGATGCGGCTTGCGAAACATGCTACGCCCGCCGGGTGGCGCGGTCAAAACCCCGCGCGGCGACAGGCTCCCGGCGGAAGATCTCGCCGCGCTGCGAAAAGCGTTACGCGCGAGAAACAGGGCCGGATCGGATCTCTCGTGCTTCAATTCGCCGTGACGCCGGTTGCCTTGACGACTTCCGCCCAAGCCTTGACATCCGCCTCCAGCGACCGCTGCAGGGCGGCGGGACTCACCTTCATGGCCTCGGCAGCGTTGGTCGCGAAAATTTCCTTTACCCTGGGGCTGTCCGCCGCCTTGGCGAACTCCGCGTTGAGACGCTCGATCACGTCCCGCGGCGTGCCGGCGGGCGCCAGCACGCCGGCGAGGACGGCGGCCTCCACGCCCTTTACCGTCTCCCCGATGGCGGGAATGTCCGGCAGGTACGGCGAGCGCCGCTCCGCGGTCACGCCGAGCGCCACCAGCTTGCCCTTTTGCACGTGCTGGAGCCCGGCCGGAATGGTCGTGACCAGCACGGCGATCTCGCCGCCGAGCAGCGCGATGACGGGTGTGGCCCCGCCCTTGTAGCTGACCGGCGTCAACTGGATGCCCGCGCGCATCCGGAACTTCTCCCCGGCCATATGGGTCACCGTGCCGACGCCGGAATTGCCGCAGGTGATCCCCGGGTGCCTCTTCGCCAGCGCGATCAGCTCCCGGACCGACTTCACGTTGACCGAGGGATGCGCGACCATCAGCAGCGGCGACGAATTCACCAGTGCGACCGGCGCGAAATCCCGCAGCGGGTGGTACGGCAGCTTCGTGTACAGCGAGGCGGTGATGGCATGCGTGGAGAGGTCGGTGAAGAACAGCGCGTGGCCGTCGGGCGGGGACTTCGCCACCATGTCGGCTGCGATCGTGGTGCCCGCCCCGGGGCGATTCTCCACGATCACCTGCTGCCCGAGGCTCCTCGTCATCTCCGCGGCCGTCGCGCGGGAGAACGTGTCGGTCGCCCCGCCGGGCGGAAACGGCACCACCAGACGGATCAGCTTCGACGGAAACGCCTGCGCCGCGACGCCGCCCGACACCATCGCCCCGATCGCCAGCGCAACCAGGGTGCCGAAGAATCGCTTCATCGCTTTCTCCTCGTCAAATGAACCAACAGGGGACAACTTACGCGCTCTCGGATAACTCGAACAAGAATGGTGGTCAGTCCACTCTAGTGACTAAAACCCGTGACCGGCGACTGATATTCCTCCGTACTGCTGCTGGACTCGGTCCGCGAAGGGAATTTCAAGACTTCACCCCGAAGCTCCCCTATTCCGGCTCGATGCCCGCCGCCTTGAGGATGTTCGCCATCTGCGGCGACTCCAGCTTCACGAGTTCCAGCACGCGATCCGGGGTGGTGTGCGCCGGAAACACGCCGAGGCCGGCGTACTTGTCCTGCACGTCAGGCTGTTTCGTGATTTGCGCGAGCTCGGCGTTGATCCGGTTGATGACCGCGGCGGGCGTGCCCTTGGGCGCGGTGATCGCCCACCAGGTCTGCGGCAAGGGATCCTTCACGCCGGCCTCGGCCATGGTCGGCACGCCCGGGAGCGCCGGCGAGCGCTGTTCGCTCGTCCCGGTCCTGTTGGCAAAGTTGTCTAGCTTAACGTAAGAACAGGGGTGACGGGAAAGGGTCACGAAGCGACGCGGTGACGAAGTGACGCGGTGACGGGCCGCCAGAGGGGTGAGCCGGGGTTTCCATCCTCATGCCATGCACTGCTTACGGATTAGAAGCGCATCTCGAATTTCTCCTCTCGATCCCTCATCCCTTCCCCTTCTCCCCAGGTGGAGAAGGGAAAGCTCGAGCCTCCCCTCTCCGCTCGGGAGAGGGGCGGGGGTGAGGGGTTGAACGCGCCTGCGCACGCCCGGGCTGGCGTACGCCCGACGCAATACCGCGCGGCAAAGGCGTCGCCGAGACAGACGCGCTCGTCGTGCCGCGCCGAGCCGGGCGTATTGACTTCGCGAGGGCGAAAATGTCACTCTGACCCTGAATGAAGACGGTCCTGACGCTCATTCTGCTGGCTGCGATCGTTGTGCCGGGATGGCACGCGCCGGCTGCGGCTCAGCAGGCGTACCCGTCGAAGCCGATCCGCATCATTTCGCCTTTTCCCCCGGGCGGCGGCAACGACATCCTCTGCCGCACTGTCGCGCCGAAGCGAGGCTGCGGCCCGCTCCGCGCCCGACGGCTACACGATCGTGCTCATTCCGAGCGGCCACGCGGTCAATGCGAGCCTCCACCGGAAGCTGCCGTACGATTCGATGAGGGACTTCGCTCCGATCACGCTGGTTGGCTCGAGCCCCCTCGTCCTCGCCGTGCATCCGTCGCTTCCGGCGAAGAGCGTCAAGGAGCTGGTGGCGCTGGCCAAGGCCCGACCCGGGCAGCTCACCTATGTTTCGGCGGGCGTGGGCGCCTCGGGACATCTCGCCGGCGCGCTGTTCGAGACCATGACCGGGACGAAAATGGTGCACATTCCCTACAAGGGTATGGCGCTCGCCGTCTCGGATCTCATCGGCGGACAGGTTTCACTGACTTTCGGCACCAGCCTGTCGGTGGTGCCGCACGTCCGTTCGGGGAAACTCGGCGCCCTGGCGACGACGGGCGCGCAGCGCTCGCCCGCTCTTCCCGATTTGCCTACGGTCGCGGAGTCGGGCGTACCCGGCTACGAGGCGAGCCTGTGGTACGGTTTCGTCGGGCCTGCCCGGCTGCCTGCGGAGATCGTGCGCCGGCTCAACTCGGAGATCGTTGCCGTGCTCGGACTGCCGGATGTCCGCGAGCGGCTCGCGAGCCAGGGGGTCGATGTCCGGCCGAGCACTCCCGAAGAGTTCGGTCGGCTGCTCGCGTCCGATCTCGAGCGCTGGGCCAACGTCGTGCAGCGGGCGGGCGTGCGCGTTGAGTAAAAGCGTGACGAGATAACGGTGACGACCCCCACCCCATCCCTCCCCCTTGCCAAGGGGGAGGGTGAGGGAGGGAGTTTGGTGACGAGATACGGGTGACGTACAAAAGCTTTACCGCGAAGGACGCAACAGGCGCGAAGGAACAAAGAAGCCTCACCGCTAAGGACGCTAATCCGCGAAGGAAAATAACAGCCTCACCGCGAAGGACGCCAAGGACGCGAAGATAACAATAATCAGAAACCCAACCCCAAGGGCGCGAAGGTGACGCCAAGGGTGGAACTGGAAGCCGATGGGGGGATGACAAGCGCCTTTGGAAGCAGCGCGGCAGTCCGTCAGGCAGGGTCAACCCGAAGTCGGGATGCCCGTTAATCCGTGAAGAATGGCTTGCGGGCGTGACCCATGGATTTCGAGACGATTGCGCGGGAAATCGTTGATTCGGCGATCCGCGTGCATACGCGGCTCGGGCCGGGGATGCTCGAGTCCGCCTACGAAGCCTGCATCGAATACGAGCTCGGCAAGCGTGCGCTCGCCGTAAAGAAGCAGGTTCGTGCACATGCGCGACGGCATCAAGCGCGTCGTAAACCAGCTATAACCTTCAAGCAACGCCGGGACAGAGATCAGGGTTCCAGGTGGGGCGGTAATTCCGTAGAAGCGCTCCCTGTATGCCAGCCTTGGCGCCCTTCAGTCTTCCCTCGCGCGCGATCACACCGCATCCCGCGATGCCGTATCGCGTCCACTATCCTCGCCAGGGGCGGGTTTCCGAAGATAATTTTCCTTTGCGTCCTTAGCGGTAAAGCTTTTTGAGTGGGGCCGTGACGCAGTGACGGGGTGATGCAGTGACGCGCAAAGCCCTATAATTCTGACAGTCGCCGCACCGCCACGATTTACGATTTACGATTCACGATTCACGACCTAATGCGCCAGTCACCAGTCACCTGTCACCTGTCACCAAAGCAAAACGACTGCGACGCCACACATCGGCGAAAGGAGGCTCACCATGCTGACCAAGCTGATACCAATGATCACGGCCGCAATCCTCGCCGCACTCGTTCTGGGTAGTGCGTACCCGCAATCCTATCCGTCGCGGCCGATCCGACTCGTCGTGCCATTCGCGCCCGGCGGCGGGAACGACGTCGTATCGCGCGTTGTGGCCGAGCGACTCGGCGCCGCGCTCGGCCAGCAGGTCGTCGTTGACAATCGTCCGGGAGCCGGCGGGACGATCGGCTTCGACGCGGTCGCAAGAGCCAGTGCCGACGGTTACACGCTGGTGAGCGCGGGGGACGGCATCACCGTCCTGCCGTCCCTTTATCGCAAGGTGTCGTTCGATCCGGTGAAGAGTTTTGCGCCGGTCATCCTGATGTCATCGCAGCCGTACGTATTGGCCGTGCATGCTTCGGTGCCCGCGGCGGGCTTCAAGGAGTTCGTCGCGCTCGCCCGGGCCAAGCCGGGCACGTTGACCTTCGCAACCCCGGGCACCGGCACGTTGCAGCACCTCTCGGGCGAGCTCATCAAGAAGCTCGGCGGCATTGACATCATTCACGTGCCCTACAAGGGCGGCGGCCCGGCGATCGTGGATCTGACCGGCGGGCAGGTGTCGGCTGCGGTGCTCGGCTCGTCCGTGGTGATTCCGCACGCCCGCGCAGGCAAAGTGCGCATCCTGGCGGTGACCTCGGGCGTGCGCTCGGCCGCCTTGCCGAACGTCCCGACGCTCGCCGAATCCGGTTTGAGCGAAATCGACGTCTATCAATCGCTCAGCTTGCTCGCGCCCGCCAGCACGCCCCGAGCGATCATCGCCCGGCTGAACGGCGAAGCGACGAAAGTCCTCATGCAGCCAGCGACGCGGGAGCGACTCGAGGCGGCGGGGTTCGAGCCGAGGACCGGCTCGCCCAAGGAGGTCGAAGCCCTGCTTCGCGACGGCCGGGCGCGTTGGAGCAAGCTGATCAAAGAACTCGGCTTGAAACCGGAGTAGAAGAGAGGGGGTCCGTGTTGGGTAAGAACATGACGGGTGACGACTGACCGCTGACAGGATTCAAACCCGTGAGATCGGGAGGTCGCGAGATCGAGGAACCGGGAGATCGGGAGGTCGGGAGATCGGGAAATCGACAGGAGGCTCTGTGTCGCTCTCGCTCTAACGCCCTGACGCCCTCACGGAATCTATCGCTCTCCCGCTCTCACGCGCTTACGCTCTCACCGATTAAGAAACCGTTAAAGCGGAGTCCACCTTAGAGTCCCCTAAAATATCCACGCTGACCCTCGGGTGTTCGGCGAACGCTGAGACTTACCCCATCACTCATCACTTCGTGACTACCCTCAGGGCTTCAACGCTCGGTAGAGAAACGGCAGGCTGACGTCCATTCGGTAATCGATGTCGGAGTGGTTGTCGTCGAATTCCTCGTAGGTGTGGCGGATGCCGGCCGCGGCGAGGCGCTTCGAGAGGATCCTCGCGCCGTAATGGATGTGGTACTGATCGCGCCAGCCGCAATCGATATAGATGCCCGAGAGCGACTTGAGGTTTTCGCGGTACTTCGCAACGAGATTGATCGGGTCGTGCTCGCGCCACCTGTTCCAGCGGCGCTCGATCACCTCGCCCGACTCGAGGTTGAACGGCACGCGAAAGCCGAGCGGCGCGTTGGGGTCCGGGTCGTAGGTGGCCGCCATGCAGAGGTTCATGATGCAGTAGCTTTCCGCCGTCGAAAGCTTTTCCATTTTCCAGACGTGCGCGAGGAAGCGCTTGATGCGGCCGTCGTCGAGCCCTTCGGCGAGGCGCTTGCGGCTCGATTCGCGGCGCGCGTCATAGGCGCCGGCTTTTCGCTTCGGCGCGCGGTGCTTGGCGAGCTCGTTGAGCGTATTCGGCCAGTCGTGCCAGTAGACAAAATCGAAATACGCGTCGCCGGAATGGTTCGCGATCGCGGTCCAGTGTTTCGCGTACTGCATGCCGTGGAGGATCGCGCCGTAGCCGCCGGATGATTTTCCGAAGCAGCCGCGATGCTCGCGACCCGCGAGGGTGCGGAACTCGCGATCGACGAAGGGAATGATCTCGCGCGTGAGATAGTCGGCGTAGTCGCCGATCGCCGGCGAGTTCACGTACTGGTTGCCGCCGAGCGCCGTGAAGCAGTCCGGAAAGACGAAGATCGCCGGCCCCATCTTCTGCTCGCGGATGAGCCGTGCCGCGCGCTCCGGGACGTTGTCGCCGAACGGCTTCCAGTTGGTGTGCGCGAGACCGGAGGCGGTGAAGCCGACGAGATCATAGAGCACCGGAAAGCGGCGCCTGCCTGCGCCCTGGTCATACTGCGGCGGCAGCCACACCGCGAGCTTGCGCACGTGCGGATCGCCGAGCGGATTGTCCTTGAGAATCTTCGAGGCGTGCTCCAGCACGAGGAGCGTGCCGGCGGGGCCTTTGGGGCGTTTGAGGGCCATATGGGTTTCTTGTGTCTTATGATGCGGTGCAATTTTCCGCAAAGCGACAAGTTTACGCCGCGGAGAGATTGCGCTGACCCTGTTTGCGCCGATCTGCCGCAATAACGTCGTCGCGGAGTATTTGGCCAGAAGCGGCGTGACTTGCGGGTCGGCCTGAGAATCCGGGAGGTCGTCAGATAGGGAGGTCGCGAGATCGAAAAGCCGGGAGATCGTGAAGTCGGGAGATCGGGAGGAGGATTTCCAGTTCTCGCTCTCACACCCTGACGCCCTCACGGCTTCTGTCGCTCTCACCACCTCCCGCTCTCACGGAAGTTGTCGCTCTAAACCCCTCACGCGCTCACGGCCTTCTGCCTTCTGCCTTAGATCTCCCCCCTCGCGCTCTTACGCCCTCCCGATCTCACGTGGTTATGGGCCGTCACCCCGTCACTGCGTCACCCGCCACCTTGGATGACCCTGGCCCTGCCCAAGGTGGCGTGGGCCGGGGTTTGGCGCGATACTCCACCGTTGCGATGGGCATTTTCCGGACCAGCGCCGGAGGTGAGGTTTGAAGCTGGCGGCCTTCGAGGCGATCGCCTCCGCGCTTCGCGATGCCGGCGTCCGCTACCTCGTCGCGGGCGGCGTAGCCGTAAACGCGCACGGTTATATGCGTCTTACGTGCGACGTCGACCTGGTGATCCGGCTCGACCCCGACAACATCCATCCTGCCTTCAAGGCGCTGGCCGGTCTCGGCTACCGTCCCACCGTGCCGGTAACGGCCGGGCAGTTCGCCGATGCGGCGCAGCGCGAGCAGTGGATCAGGGAAAAAGGAATGCAGGTACTCAATTTCCACAGCGACCGTTACCGGCCGTTCACGGTGGACGTGTTCGTGTCCGTCCCGTTCGACTTCGACAGCGAGTACGAAGCAGCCATGCAGGGGGAGGTCGCGCCGGGCCTTGTGGTGCGTTTCGTGTCCATACCCGCGCTGATCGCGATGAAGAAGCTTGCCAACCGGCCGCGGGATTTGGATGATATCGAGCATCTTCGGATGATCATGGAGGAGAAGCGTCGTGGTGGATAAGGCGGCTGACGCGGGCTGGGAAACCGCGACCTGGGAAGGCAGCCGCCGCGCACAACTGCGCGCCGCGCTCGCGCTGACGGTGCGTGAGCGTCTGCAAGCGGTGGAGGAACTGGCCGAGCTGGCGCAACGCCTGGCCGAGATGCCGCGCTCGGATCCGGACTTCCGTGATTCGTGACTCGGGGGTAGGCCCGGTTTTCGTCAACCCGTCACTGCGTCACTTCGTCACTGCGGTTGATGTAAATGGGGCCGGGTTCACTTTTTGGAAATGTATGGAAATGTGAACCCGACCCCACAAAGGGATTTTGCGTTACAATGCGCAATCAGAAAGCCCGGAACCGCCGGGCTTTTTTGTCTGCATTGCAGCCGTTGAATTTTTTCCGGAATGGAAAAGGGATATCAGCCATGCGAATCATGAGGCCGACCCGGTCGGTGGACTGGACCAAGGATAGAATCGCCGCGCTGCCCACGCCCGACGTGCGGCAGTTGCGCACCAACGCCGAAAGGCTCAACGATCCGGAAATCATGCAACGATGCGATGCGGTGCTCGGCGAGCGGCCGCGAGGTGGCGGCGCGGGCGCCAGGCGTAAGGACGGCACCCCCCGGCCAGCCAAAAAGAGGGCTCTGGAGACAGGCGGGGCCGCATGACTATTCCCGTCGTGGGGCGCGGGCGGTTCTCGATCGGGAAGTACGACGTGGTCGCGGAGACCATCCCGCATTCGATGCACATGCTGCGCTACACCGTGTATCTCGACAAGACGCGGATCGGCACCATGGTGAGCGTGCCGACGGAATCCGATTGCCGGTTTATGGAAAAGCCGCCGGTCGTCCCGCCGCTCAAGATTTTCTATGTCACGAGCAAGCCCGGCCGGCCGAAGAAGGACGCCAAGCCCGCCGTCGTCCTGGAGAGGGACCAACCCGGATTCCGGGAAAGTCTCCCGCCCGATGTGTCGCTCGACGGGACGGGGAAACCGGGAGACCGCTAGTGCCGTTCCAGCTTGTTTCTCCCGGCATGAGCAACGGGCTCGCCAGCGACAGCAACGCTTGTTCACCCGATCGGCTTATCCACACACAGTCGGAACGGCACTAGTCCGGCTCGTCGCCGGCCGGTACAAACAAAAAGCCGGGCCTGAATGTAAATGGGGCCGGGTTCACGTTTTGGAAATGTGAACCCGGCCCCATTTACCTGCGAAATAAGCGCAATGAGGACAAAACTATGAAGTTCTGCCGTCTTGCTCCCACTATTCTGATCGGCTGGTATCTAATTGCTCCGCCAATCGTGCCCGTAGGGGGCAATCTTGTGGCGCTTAACCCAAGTGTGCCAATCAGCCAGTGGTGGCGGATTCACCTCTTCAATACAAAGGATGACTGTGAGAAGGGGAAGCAGCCGTTTATTGACAAAGCACAGGCCCCCCCGGGATCATCCGATGATTTTCGCAGAGCGGTGATTCTGCAAAAAACTTTCTTACAGTGCATTTCCGACGACGATCCAGCACTTCGGGGCAGTTAGCGGGTTGCTAAGAACAAATGAAACCTTACGGGACAGACCACTAAGAACCTCCTGCCAACTTCTTAGTGGTCTGTCCCGTAAGACGCTGCTCTAACGCCCTCACGGAATTCGTCGCTCTCCCGCTCTCGCGCCCTCCCGCCCTCACGGAAATGGGCTTGCCCATTTGTCGGTGGCGGGGTTTGGCGCAATACTTCGAGGAAAGTCGAGTCTGACCCTCAGGTCCCTCAGGTCTCGAGCAGCCGTCCAGCGGGCATGGAAAAGCACGGGCTCAACTCAACGGCCACGGCAGCTCGATGAGCTGCTGCAGCATGCCGCGCGGGTAATCGAGCACTAAAACGTAGGACAGGACGGCGAGTACGCCGATTGCTCCGGACGCGGCCAGTGTGGCCCGGGGCCACGCCACCCGCGCCTTCACCCGCAGGAAGACGCTGATGTAGACGAATATGCCCAGCACGAAGCCGAGCGCGGCGACCGCCCCCAGCAGCCCGAGCATCCAGCATTGGAAGTACAACGCCGAGTGCGCCGGCCGCTCCTCGGCAGTCCATTCGCGCTCGCTGTCGTGCAACACGTACGACGGCCGGTTGCGCGCAGCCAGCACGAACGCCGCCACGAGCAGGGCGAGCGTGATCAGCGCGACGGACAGCGGAAATACCCGGGCGAGAAAGGTGAGTCGGGTCGTCTCGTAGAACATGTATGCGACGCACGCCGTGATCAAGCCCAGGAAAATCATCTGCGGCGCCCTGCTAACCGGGGCGTGCGGCCCATCCGGCGTCAACGGCACCCGTGACCGTTTGAAGCGCACGGCGAGAATAATGGAAACGACGATCAGGGCGAGCATGACCTGTACGCCGGTGCGTTCCAGGAAACTCATGCCGTAGACCTGCACGGACTGGTAGACCGCGGCGTCGAGGCGAGTCGACAGCACGAAGCCGATCAGCAGCGCCGGCGGCGACCATCCGAAGCGTTTCATGTACACGCCGAGTACCCCAAGTACGAACAGCGCAACGAGATCGTGCCAGCTGCGCGTGACCTGGTAGGCCGCGAAATAGATGATCGCGATCATGAACGGCGCAACCATGGCGAACGGTACCAGGGTGATGCGTGAGATCGGCTTCGCGAGGGCAAGGCACGTGGCGGTACCGAGCACGTTGGCAAGCGCGAGCGACCAGATGATGACGAAGGTCAGATCGAGATGGCGCTCCAACATGCCGATGCCGGGCTCGACGCCGATCAGGATGAGCCCCCCGAGGAATATCGCCATGCTGCCCGAACTGGGAATCCCGAACATCAGCGCCGGGATCATGGCGCCGCCATTGTCCGCGTTATTGGCCGATTCCGGCCCGATCACGCCGCGGATGTCGCCTTTGCCGAGCTTGTCACGGTCTTTCACCGTCTGGACCACGTGCCCGTAGGCGACCCAGGTGACGACCGGGCCGCCCATGCCGGGCAGCGCCCCGAGCATCGTTCCGATGGACGAGCAGCGCATGACCAGCCAGAAGTGCCGCAGCGTTTCCGCGAACCCACGCAGCGTGCCGGACCCGAGTTTTTGGGTCGAGGAGATCGTCACGCGCTTGCGCAGGATATCCACGACCTCCGGGATCGCGAACATGGCCAAGCCGACGATGACCAGCGAAATGCCGTCGCTCAGGTACACGGTATCGAATGCGAACCGGTATTCGCCGGTGGCGGGTGCCGCGCCAACGGTGCCGAGCAGCAACCCGAAGCCGCAGGTCGCCAGGCCCTTCAACGCGCTGGCTCCGGTCAACATGCCGACCATGGACAGCGCGAGAATGATCAGCATCAATTGCTCGCCGAAACCGACGCCCAGGATAATCGGCCGCGCGAAGAAGATCGCGAGCGTCAGGACCAGCGCCCCGAACAAGCCGCCCAGCATGGAAGCGGAGAACGCGGCGCCGAGGGCTCGCGCCGCCTCGCCGCGTTTCGCCAGGGGAAAACCATCGATGATCGTAGCCTGCGAGGACGAGCTCCCGGGTATCCCCATGAGCACTGCCGGGAAAGTATCCGCGGTGTTGTTGACGGCCATCAAGCCCACCATCATCGCCAGCACCGGTGTCGGATCCTTGCCGAAGACGAACGGCAGGAGAATGGACAACATCGCGGTTCCGCCGAGGCCGGGCAGGATCCCGACGACCATGCCCAGCAGCACTCCCAGGCCAAGGAAAAGGAAGTGCCGGAGATCGAACAGCGACAGGAGCGCCGCGAGGATCGCGTCGGACATGGCGTCGCTGAACCCGGGCTATGGCGTCCGCAGCCGGCGCACCGGCGCGCCGCGCCAACCGGGCTGGGGGTGATGCGGCTTCAAAGCTCGAGCAGGTATCGGGGCGGAGTCCGGCACGCTATTGAAGCGTCACGTCATGCTTGGTCTTAAGAAAGGTCTTGATCCATTCCCAGACCTCAGGCGAGAGCGTGGTCGCCGAGTTCATGATCGGCCGGGCCGACTCCCCGATAAACTGCGGATAGCCTTCGATGACCTTCGATGCGCCCGCTTCGAACTCGGGATCGTCGAGCGTCTTCTGTACGGCCGTGCGCCATGCTTCCACGATCGGCTGCGGCGTGCCGGCCGGCAGCAGGATCGACTTGTTGGCCATGACCCCCATCTGGAGGATCGCCTTCCATGCCTCGAATGCCGGGCCCGAGGGCTGCTTGCCGTGCATGATCTCGTACACTTCCGCGAAGCTCGGCAGGTCCGGGAAATTCGGGTCGCGCACGAGGTTTCCCTTCTCGTCCAGGACACCGAGGGCGAACAGCGGGACCGCCTTGCCCGCCTTGACCAGCTGCATCGCGTTCTTCAGGTAACCCGGCGTCGTATCGTAATTGATGTTGAATTCGCCGCGCTCGAACGCGAGGCGCACCGGGCCGCGGGCGATCCCCCAGACGTACTTCGCGTTCAGGCCGAGCAGATCCAGGGTCGTCGTCATCCGCATCTCGGCTCCGGTCGGGCCGCCGCCGCCGAACGTCAGCGCCTGGCCCTTGAGCTTGGCGATGTCCTGGGCTCCCTTCACCCCGAGCGCGGGCGACACGTAGATCACCGAGCCCTGCGGCGACAGGAGCAGGGGCTGCATCTTCCCGAGGTCGAGCTCGAACTTGGATCTCTGAAACACGAAATTCATGACCGTGGACGACGAGCACACGAGCACGTGCAGCCCGTCCGGCTTGGCGCGGGCGTGGTACTGGTTCGCGCCCGTGATCGAGCCGCCGCCGGGCACGTTGCGGATGATGATCGTCGGATTGCCGGGCAGGTGCTTTTCAAGAAACGGCCCGAGCGCGCGGCTATAGACGTCGCTCCCGCCGCCCGGCGGGAAGGGCACGAGCATTTCGATGCGCTTGCCCGCGAAATCGACCTTCTGCGCCGCCGCATCCAACGAGGGCAGCCCGGCGAGGCCAGCGACGATGCCCACGCAGGCGGCACGCCTCAACAATGAGTTGCTTTCCATTTCGGTCCCTCCTCCGTAATTATTTCGCCGGTCGCGGTTCTATGATCCACCACGCCTGAGGCGACTATAGCCCTGTTCACCCTGCCCCTCAACGCCGCGCGGCGCTAGGTTCGGGGCCGCCCGAAGCAACTATCCGGAATTCTTGGGATTTTGGCCTCTCCTTCCGCCTTCATCCTTGCGCCTTTCGCCTTTCGCCTTCCGCCTTCATCTCATCTCCGGGGCGTGAAAGAATATATTGATCCCCATTTGCTCAGCAGAGGCGTGCCATGCCATTGAAATACCCCCTGGTGCACGTTGACGACGTCCGTCCCGAGAACATGAAGGAGGGAGAGGGCTGGGCGATCTCCGAGTTCCGGCTGCCCATCTCGGGCAGGAATGGGAGCTCCACCACGCTCTTCCACTCCATCTTCCGACCCGGGTCCACGCACGCGAAACACTTCCACCGCAACTGCGACGAGATCGCCGTGTATCTGAAGGGCCACGGCACCGTCGGGCAGGGAAACGAGCGCACGGAGGTCCGCGCAGGTCACTGCCGCCTCATGCCGAAGGGCTCGGAGCATTTTTTCTACAACGAGACCCGGGACGAGGAAGGCCTGGTCATCGGCTTCTACGTCGGCGCGAAGAGCGTCGCGGACACCGGCTACGAGTTTCGCGGACACGTGACCGAGGCGGACCTCAAGATGCCCCGGGGGAAGAAGTTCAGCGACGGCATCCTGGTTCACATCGACGACGTGAAGCCCGCCCGGATGAACGCGGCGGACGGCTGGAGCATCACCGACTTCCGCATCCCCATCGGCCGCCACAACGGGAGCTCGACCACCCTTTTCTGGGCGAAGTTCATGCCCGGCGCCGTGCATAAGAAGCACCGGCACGAGAACTGCGAGGAGCTCTACTACGTCATCCGCGGCCACGGCCTGGCGGGCGCGGGCGCGGACCGCGCGGAAGTGCGGGGCGGCCACGTTCACTACATCCCCAGGGGCGTCGAGCACTTCCTGCACAACCTGAGCAGGATCGAGCCCCTCGAGGTGATCGGCATCTACGTCGGCGCGGGGAGCGTCGAGGAGACCGGCTACGTTTACACGGGCGAGGTGAGCGCGGCCGACGTCACGGCCCGGACGACGTAAGTCGCGCGAAGAACGCCAAGTCCGAACGGCGTGGGTCGTGGGTCCACCCGGTTACGTCAACTCATCACCTCGATGTGATACACTACTACCATCCTGTATCACACGGGCAAATGCCATGCCTAAATCGCTGCGATTGGGAACCGAGCTGGAGAAAACGCTCGACCGCTACTGCGCCGAGACCGGAGAAAGCACCAGCCACGTCATCCGCCAGAGCGTGGCGGAATACCTCGTCCGGCGGCAACGCAAGCGGCCCGCCCCTTCCGCCTGGGAGCTGGGCAAGGACCTGTTCGGCGCCGACCGCTCGCCGGCCGGACAGGGCAACGTGTCGGGGCGCGTCAAGAGGCTGATCCACGGAAAGCTCCGTGCGAAGCATCATCGTTGACACGGGGCCGCTGGTCGCGCTGTTCCACGCCCGCGACGCTCACCATGAGGCGGCGAAGGCGGTCCTCGAGACCACCCCGGCGATGCTGGTGAGCAGCTGGCCGGTGATCACGGAGGCCTGCCACTTCCTCGGTCAAGCGGGGAAACGCGCGCTGCTCACCTTCATCCGGCGCGGCGCGTTGCGCCTCGAAGCCCTGTCGGTCGAGGACGTGCCGGGATTGGATGAGCTGCTCGCGCGTTACGCCCGCATGGATTTCGCCGACGCGACGCTGGTGCTCATCGCGGAAAAGACCGGGATCACGGAGATCTTCACGATCGACCGGCGCGATTTCGAGGCATATCGGACGCCTTCCGGGCGGCGCTTCAAGCTGCTGCTGGCGTAGCATTCGCAGGTCGTGATTCGACCTGAGAACCCGGGAGATCGTGAAATCGGGAGGTCGGGAGGTCGAAATAACGGGAAGTCGTGAAATCGGGAGATCGAAAAGACGGGAGATCGGGAGGAGGATTTCAAGTTCCCGCTCTCACGCCCTCCCGCCCTCCCGCCCTCACGGAAGTCGTCGCCCTCCCGCGCTCACGCGCTCCCGCCCTCACGGTATCTGTCCCCCTCCCGCGCTCACGCCCTCCCGCCCTCACGGAACTCGTCGCCCTCCCGCGCTCACGCGCTCCCGCCCTCACGGAAATGGCCTTGCCCATTTGTCGTAGCCGGGGTTTGGCGCGATACTTTTCGACAGAATTCGACTCCGACCATCCCGCTTCTGCTCTGCGTCTCTCGACACCTTGCCCTGTCGCACTCTTCGCCGGTTATCCTACACGCGAAATGAACGAATCGCTCTACGACCGCTACGGTTGGCAGTCTGATCTCGAAACGTTCTCGAGGTCAGAACCGCGAGTCGTACGGCTACGTCTTCAGGAATTTGTCGGTGACGCCTCCCCCGAGCAACTGCGCGCGTGGGATCAAAGCGTTCCGATGCTTCAACGCGAATGCCGTGAGCTTACAGCACGCGATGCCTCGGCACGCGAGTACACGGCAATTCTCGAGTACGAGCTACCGCGGGACTTTCGACGCCCAGATGTCATCGTTCTAGAGCGAGGCTGCGTCGTAGTGGTGGAACTCAAGGGAGACTTACACCCCTCTCAGGCCGCGCTCGATCAAGCGCTTGGCTATGCCCGAGACTTGGCGGCTTATCACGCTGCCTGTGCGGGACATTCGGTAATACCCGTTCTCGTAAATCGCGGCTCCGATCCAGAGCCGGTACTACGCGATAACGTGTACGTGGTAGCGCCTGCGGGTCTCGATCTGCTCCTCGACCGCTTCTCTGAAAAGGGCGAGCCCAACATTTCCGTATCGGCGTTTCTCGCTCCCGATTCCTATGCTCCTCTTCCCTCAATCGTTCAGGCCGCGCGGGAGCTGTTTCAGAAACGGCCCTTGCCACTCATTAAACGCGCGAGAGCTGCGACTGAACCCGCGTTGCAGCACATAACGGCGATCGCTCACGAAGCCGCTCGCACGAAGACTCGCCACCTGGTTATGCTAAGTGGCGTTCCGGGCTCAGGTAAGACGCTCGTCGGACTACAACTCGTTCATGCCGGATGGCTTGATGACCTCGCCGTGGAGCGAGCTGGCGGTCGGCCTACTGCACCAGCCGTGTATCTGTCGGGGAATGGGCCACTGGTGCAGGTCCTCCAGTATGCCCTGAAGGAAGCCGGCGGCGGGGGTCGCACATTCGTCCAGGGTATCAAGAACTACGTCGCGCATCACAGCCGGCGTCGCTCCGTGGCACCACCGGAACACCTCATCGTATTTGATGAGGCGCAGAGAGCTCACGATGCGGAGCGCGTCGCAAAGGTCCACCGCAAGTCAGTGGAGAAATCGGAGCCACAGCATCTAATCGAATTCTGCGAACGGATCCCGGAGTGGTGCGTCTTGGTGGCCCTAATCGGCGACAGGCAAGCCATTCACATTGGAGAGGAAGGGGGTGCGCCTCTTTGGGCCAGCGCTATTCGGGGCGCAGCGAATTGGACGGTACACGGTTCACCGAGTTTCGCAGAAGTATTCGGGAGTACTGGCGTGGCAACTCGCTGGAATCGTGTATTGAATCTAGATACCGAGATTCGATTCCACTTGACCCCCAAGGTCCATCAGTTCGTTGGCGGGCTGCTTGATGGCACTTCGCCGAGAGGTCTCGTGCCCATTGCTAGCGAACTCCATGAGAATTCTCATCGGTTTCTCGTTACGCGCGACCTCAATACGGCAAAGCGATATATACGCGAACGCTACGCGGATGCGAAAGAGGCCCGGTACGGCGTCTTGGCTTCGTCTAAAGACAAGTGGTTACCTGACTTCGGGGTGGACAATTCGTATCAGACGACGATGAGGCTTCGCGTCGGGCCCTGGTATAACGCGTCACCTACCGACCCCATGTCTTGCTGCCAGCTAGAAACGGTGGCGACGGAGTTTTCGTCGCAAGGCCTGGAGCTTGACTGTGCCCTGGTCGCCTGGGGATCGGACTTGCTATGGATCAAAGATGGCTGGCTATCGCTCATTCGCGCGGAACGAGGGGAAAACTGAGAGATGCCGCCGCGCTGCGGCGAAACGTTTACCGAGTGCTCCTAACCCGTGGCCGAGATGTCACGGTGATATTCGTGCCGATGGACTCGCGACTTGACGACACCCACTCCCATTTAATTGATGTGGGCGTGCGCAAGTTGGCCTAGCCAACCCAAGAGACGGAAAGTCGAGCTACGCCCCTTCGCCTGCCGACGCGATGACTTGAGGTCATAACATCCGCCTAGCCAGCGGATTTTATTGCTCTTTCCCGAGGGTCTGACCCCATGTGTGTAATCAGGTGCAGGGGCACCAGTTCTGTAATAGGTTCCGGCGCGCGTTGCGTTCTAAGTACTTGCCCAGTAAGCGCCCATATTAGTGCGCTTAATATGGACGTTTTGCCGGATCCATTAGTGCCTTCAATCAGTGTCAGTCCCGATTCGAATATCAGTACGAGATCGTCGGCGGTGCCGGAGGGATCAGCATACTTATGTATTCCGCCGAAGTTGTGGGCGCGGAGCTTCTTGACGTAGATACCAGTTTTCTTGCGAGCAAGTGTGGCAACCTTCGTAGGTGGAAACTTGGACACCGGTTTGTCGAGGCAGTCTACGATTGCATCGATATCTGTCTTCATGACATTCTTTTGCCATTTCGCGGGATTCTTCTGATACCAACCAAATATTGCCCTTGAATCTTCTCCTGAAATGCGGAAAACCTCGCCTTTGTCATCTATGGTCACACCACGCCCGCTGACTAGCTCGTTA
>JACPEF010000064.1:4471-7336 GCA_016183675.1 Betaproteobacteria bacterium | reverse complement strand
CGCTCCGGTCTATCTGGGCGACTACGTCGCCCTCGACACCGGCACGGGGATCGTGCACTCGGCGCCGGCGTACGGGGTCGAGGACTTTCAATCCTGCCGCCGCTACGGCATGAAGGATGAGGAAAGCCTCGCGCCGGTGATGGGGGACGGCAAGTTCGCGCCCGACCTGCCGTTGTTCGGCGGGATGACGATCTGGGAAGCCAACCCCAAGATCGTGAAGACGTTGGAGAAACGCGGCGCGCTGTTCGCGAAGGATGCGAACCATGTGCACAGCTACATGCACTGCTGGCGGCACAAGACCCCGGTGATCCTGCGCGCCACGGTGCAATGGTTCGCCGGCATGGACGAGGTGCCGGGCTACAAAGGAGTGAAGCCGGAGGAGCCGCTGCGCTCTACGGCGTTGCGCGGAGTCCAGGCGACGCGGTTTTTCCCCGCCTGGGGCCAGGCGCGGCTCCACGGCATGATCGCCAACCGCCCCGACTGGACGCTCTCGCGCCAGCGGCAGTGGGGCGTGCCGATGCCGTTCTTCATCCACAAGGAGACCGGCGAGCTGCATCCGCGCGCGCTCGACCTCCTCGATCAGGTCGCGAAGCGCGTGGAGAGCGGCGGCGTCGAGGCGTGGCAGTCGCTGGAACCGGAGGAACTGCTCGGCACCGACGCGGCGCACTATGAGAAGGTGAAGGACACGCTGGACGTCTGGTTCGATTCCGGCTCGACTCACTTCACCGTGCTGCGCGGGTCGCACAAGCCATCGAGCGGGTTCCCGGCGGACCTCTATCTGGAAGGCTCGGACCAGCACCGCGGCTGGTTCCATTCCTCGCTGCTCGTGTCCTGCATGATGGACGGGGTGCCGCCCTACCAGGCACTGCTCACCCACGGCTTCGTGGTGGACGGCGGCGGCCACAAGATGAGCAAGTCCAGGGGCAACGTCATCGCGCCGCAGGAGGTGATGGACGGGCTCGGCGCCGACATCCTGCGGCTGTGGGTGGCCGCGACCGACTACTCGGGGGAGCTCTCGATCTCGCGCGAGATCCTGAAGCGCGTGGTGGAGTCCTACCGGCGCATCCGCAACACGCTCAGGTTCCTGCTCGCCAACCTCGCCGATTTCGATCTCGCCCGCAACGTGCTGCCGGTGGACGACTGGCTCGAGATCGACCGTTACGCCTGGGTCATGACCCACGACCTGCAGCGCGAGATGGTGCCTTCCGAGCTCGGCGTGAGGAAGCCGGCGTCGCCCGGGCATTACGGCAGCTACGAGTTTCACCTGGTGGCGCAGAAGCTGCAGACCTTCTGCTCGGAGGACCTCGGCGGCTTCTACCTCGACATACTGAAGGACCGGCTCTATACCACGCCTGCCAACTCGCGCGCACGACGCTCGGCGCAGAACGCGCTTTATCACATCACGCAGGCCCTGACGCGGCTGCTCGCACCGATACTTTCGTTCACCGCGCAGGAAGTATGGGAGGTGCTGGTCGGCGGCGAGACCAGCGTGTTCGAACAGACCTGGTACGAATTCCGCTTGCCTCGCGATGCCGATCAGCTGCGCGAGCGCTGGAAGAAGCTGCGCGAATTACGCTCGGACGTTCTGAAGCATTTGGAAGAATTACGAGTTGAGGGAAAGATAGGCTCCTCGCTTGCGGGTGAAGTCGAGCTTTATGCGGAAGGAGAAAGCCTCCAATTTCTCAAATCGTTCGGCGACGACCTGCGGTTCGTTTTCATAACATCACAGGCCTCCGTGCTCGAAAAGTCTGCGTTTGAAGCAGCAAGAATACCGCTTCCGGAAAGGATCAGGGTAAATCCCAGTCCTCACAAGAAGTGCGAGCGCTGCTGGCATTATCGCGCAGACGTTGGCGCCGACCCCGCGCATCCCAAGCTCCATCCTTGATGTTTTTTCGTTTTCTCTGTGAACTCTGTGTTCTCTGTGGCGTATGGGTTTCGATTCTTATCGGCTCTTATCGGCGTTCATCTGCGGCTGAAAACCGTTTTTCCGATTCTCGACATGGGTTCTAAGACATGTTTTTGGCTCGCCTTCTCAGTGCTGATCGTCGCGCTCGATCAGGCGACCAAGTTCGCCGTCACGCACTCCTTCACCGTCAACAAGGTCGTCGAGGTCGCGCCGTTCTTGAACCTGGTGCTGGTTTACAACCCGGGTGCCGCTTTCAGCTTTCTGTCGGACGGAGACGGCTGGCAGCGGGGGCTGTTCATCGCGATCGCGCTCGGCGCGTCGGTGTGGATCGTGTACCTGCTCCGCAAATACCCGCACCAGCGCCTGTTCGCGCTTGCGCTGTCGCTGGTGCTCGCGGGAGCGCTGGGGAACGTGATCGACCGCATCGCGTTCGGCGCGGTGATCGATTTCCTCGATTTCCACGCGTTCGGCCGTCACTGGCCGGCGTTCAACGTCGCCGATGCGGCCATTACCTGCGGGGCGCTGCTGCTGGTGTGGGACGCGCTGCGCCCGCGGCAGAAGCCAGAAGCAACCACAGAGGCACAGAGACACAGAGTAAGACCATAAAATGGATGTGCCTATGCTGAAAGTTGAGCAGGCGGCGACCTGACACTTGGTGTTCCGTACGAAGTATTGATCCGCTCTGTGCCTCTGTGTCTCTGTGGTTCAAGCTATAATTTCGGCATGAAGGTTCTTCTGGCAAATCCCCGCGGCTTCTGCGCCGGCGTTGACCGCGCCATCGAAATCGTCGAGCGCGCTCTGCGGCTCCACGGCGCGCCGATCTACGTTCGCCACGAGGTCGTGCACAACAAGTTCGTGGTGGGGGATCTCAGGGATAAAGGCGCCGTGTTCGTCGAGGACCTCGCCGAGGTGCCGGAAGGCGCGACCGTGATTTTCAGCGCGCACGGCGTGTCGCAGGC
>JACPEF010000064.1:0-4428 GCA_016183675.1 Betaproteobacteria bacterium | reverse complement strand
TACCTGGTGGAGCGCCCCGAGGACGTGGCGAAGCTGAAAGTGAAGGACGAGAGCAACATCGCCTTCGTGACCCAGACCACGCTTTCGGTGGATGACGCGCAGCAGACGATCGACGCGCTTCGCAAGCGCTTTCCGGGGATCGTGGGACCGAAGAAGGACGACATCTGCTACGCGACCCAGAACCGGCAGGACGCGGTGAAGGCGCTCGCCGGGCGGTGCGACGTGGTTATCGTCGTGGGATCGCCCAACAGCTCGAACTCGAACCGCCTGCGCGAGGTGGCCGAGAACCAGGGCGTCACCGCCTACATGGTGGACAATGCCTCGCAGCTCAGGGCCGAGTGGGTCGCGGGCAAGCGCGTGGTGGGCGTCACCGCCGGCGCTTCCGCGCCCGAGGTGCTGGTGCGCCAGGTGATCGAGAAGCTCAAGGGAATCGGCGCGCAAGGCGCCGGGGAGATGCCCGGCATTTCCGAGAAGGTGGTTTTCCCCCTGCCTAGGAGTTTGTTGGACTCCGGTCCCCCCAACTCCTGAGATTTCTTGTTTTTCCTTTGCGTTCCCTTTGCGCCTTTGCGCATTTGCGGTGGATATTTTTTGCGCCTTAGCGTCTCCGCGGTTAAGCCTCGTTTTTTGATTATGAGATAGGTTCTAATCAGGCAGGCGGGCGCAGGGGAAGCCGCGGCCGTAGCCGAATTCGACGAGCATGTAGCTCTTGACCGGGCCGTCCCTGCCGCGCGCCGGCGCGAACTTCATGCTTTTGAGGCTGTCTCGCGCGCTCTTTTCAAACGGGGGGGCGGAACACACTACGTCAACGTGATCCAGCGCCCCCTCTTCGTTGATCAGGAGCTGGAGGATCACCGCGCCGTGCCGCTGCGCGAGCTTGCCCGAGGGATAACGGGGCTTCGGCTCCGCCAGCGGACGCGCCGGGGCCGCGAGCCGCGGTGAATTGAAGTAGATGTAGCGAGTTCCCCTGGCCTCGAGGTACTCGTCCGGATTGCGGGGCTGCTGCTCCGAGAGCAGGAACACGTGGACGCTCACCGCTTTCGACTGCGCGGAGCGGGTCTTGGCATCGGCTTTGGGCGCCGGCGCCGCCGTTTCGCGCTGGCCTGCCGCGTCGCGCGGGGCGAAGATCACCCCGCACAGCAGCGCGGACAACGCGAGCGCCGCGCCGATTTTGAGCTTGCTTCTGTCCATGATTGCGAAGACTCCCAATACGGGTGAAGCGCAAAAGACCGCGGGCAACCCATCATGGTTGCCCGCCGTCATCCAACTTGCCGATCCTTCGCCGTGGTCTTACCTAAGGAGTGTGCCGGCCTTTAGTCCGGCAGACTCCTCCTTAGAGGATCAGCTCGCGCCAGGATACCCGCTTGCCGATCGCGCCGCCGGCGCCGGGGTTGACGCCGCCGGTCTGCTTCTTGCCGGCTACGCCGGTCTGCTTCTTGCCGGCTACGTCAATGCCGGTGTACTTGAGCTGGCCGCTCGGCAGGCGGAAGACCACGAAGCCGGCGGTGAGCGCCGTACCCAGCTTGGTGCCGACGACCATCCCGGGAGCCGAGGCGACGTACCCCCCGTCCTTGTAATCGAACTGATACAGGAAGCTGTCGCCGCCGCTCGAGCACGCATCCGAGTTCGGTTCGTTGCTTACAACCAGCAGCACGCCTTTCACCAATTGCGTGTCGATGTTCACCCGCTCGCCCGGCGAATCGTTGAGGGGATTCAAGTCCACGTACCAGCCGTTCTGCGTGCTCCAGTCAACCGGATTGGCCGAAACCGAACGCGTTACCGAGTCGATCACGGTGAGCGTCTGCTGCACCAGGTTGCCGGTCAGGCGCAGGTTCCCGAGATCGGCGCCGGTATCCTTGAACGCGTACACCGTCTGCTGGTAGGCGACGTTCTCGGGCGGCGAGAGCGTCGCGGGGTCCTGCAGGTCGCTGCCGCCGAGCAGGCGGCCGGTCCCCACATACACCACGTTGAACCCGGCGTCGAAACGCGTGATTTCCGGACGCGTCGTGACCGACTGCGGCTTGGGCGGGCTGCTGCCGTCGAAGAGCTGGGCGATGCGCTGCCGCGTGGGTCCCGAAGTGGACATGTCGAAGCGCCACACGTTGCCCAGCAGATCCCCGCCGTAGATGAAGGTCGTGGTGTTGTCCACCGCGAAGTTGGTGGCGAACCCGGCGATCTTGGCGAAGCCGCTCGGGGTAGTGGTGTCGCCCACGCCGGTGTCCACCTTGTCGAGGATCGCGCCGGTCGAGGCGTCGAGGACAAAGAGGTAGCCCTTGCCGTCGCCGGGCGTGACGTTGTTGTAGCCCGAGGTGACGATCACCACCCATTTGCCGTCGGTGGGCCGCTTGGTGATGATCGGCTGGCCGAAGGTAAACCCGATGTTGTCGTCTTTGTCGGTGCACCCCAGCGTCCCCGTCGGGTCCGCGCAAACCTCCCACAGGCCCTTCGGATTAAGGGGGTCGGTGACATCGAGCGCGTAGTAGCCGCGCCCGCCGGAATTGAGGCCGGCGACCAGTATCGTCTTCCACGCGCCGCCGAGGAACACGTCCATCGGGGCGGGCGAGCCGTCCGCGTAGTAGCGGTGCTTGATATCGTAGTTGTTGGCTGCGAGCTTGTAGAGGTCCGGCATCACGATGCGCGGCACGTAGGCCCACAGCTCCGCACCGGTGTCGGAGTTGAACGCGTGCAACATGCCGTCGTTGGCGGCGATGTAGAGCACGTTCTGGCGGCTGCCCGCGGGACCGGCCTTGAAGGACGCGTAGTCGGGGACCACCGCATCGCCGTAGAGGAGGCTCGGCTTGCCGATGAACGCGGGCTTCGCGTTGACGGTGTCGCCCAGCACGTTCTCGCGGTCGCGGTACAACGTACCCTCGTCCTTCGTCTGCCCGCGCAGCCAGGGGACGAGGTTCGAGCCCTTGTTCGCCTGGGTGAGGTCGCCCGGGTTCATCGAGCCGCACTGCGGCAAATCAGCCGGGATGCACTTGTTGTCGAAGAACGCTTGCTCCGCGGCGGTGAGGTTCGTGTATTGGAAAGGCTTGAGCTTGGTCGCGCTCGTCGCGTCGAAGACGTGGATGGTGCGCGTGTCGCTCGTTGCCGAGACCCGCGTGTTGAGCTGGGCGCCCGCCGACCACACCACGCCCGGGATCACGGCGCCGGTGGCCGTGTCGATTTTTTCCGCCACGACTTCCCCGTCCCATTTCACCGTGCGGTAGGTCGAGGAGTAAATAAAATTGTCGGTGGGGGTGATGTTGGGCGTGCTGGTGGCCGAGGAGGCCGCCGCGCCGGTGACGATCTGGATCGCGGACAGCGCGCCGGAGAGCCCGGTCGTCAGCGAATTCGGGTCCTTGGCGCTGAAGTAGGTGCCGCGCCCGTTCACCGCCGCATGCCACAGGTCGTCGAGGGCCGAGGGACTGCCGGACACGGGCACTGGCCAGTTGCAGGCGCCCGTGGTCCAGGAGCAGCCGGAGGCGTCCCCGTTCTTGATCTTGGCTAAGTCGCCGGTCGTGGCGGTCTCGTAGTCCGCCCGGTAAGTCATCAGGCCGTCGAGCCCCAGCCCGAGGGTGAAGGTGACCATGTGCTGGTGCGCCGCCGTGTCCTTGGCGGAGGTCGGCACGTTGTTCTTCGCCACCAGTCCCGTGGTGCGGAGGTCGGTCTTGTAGTAATACATCGCCACGTCGGCGAGCGTGTTCGACGAGCTCGAGAGGGCGCCGTCGAAGGCGCCTGCCGCCCGCGTGGAGAAGCCGGAGTTCACGTTGTCCTGGTTGAGGACGGCGGTGCCGTCGAGCTTCAGCCCCTGGTTGTTGTTCCAGTAGCCGTCGGTGGTGAGGAGCGCGAAGTTCTGCTGGCAGGAGTACTGCACCGGATCGTCGGGCATCATCGTGTTGATGCCGCTCGTCACGCCGGCGTAGTGCCGCCCGACCCGCGACAGCGCCTCGCGCAGCGGCGTGCCGCTCGCCGGGGTAATGCTGTAGAACTTGTTGTACCAGTCGTTCTTCTGCGTGGGGGTGAACTTGTCGATCTTCACGTACCGACTGGTATCGTCCGCGACGTTGATCGTGACGAAACCGACGCGGTAGCGGTCGTCCAGCGGCGCAAACGCGCGGCCCGAGGCGGTCTTCATGAGCAGCATGCGCGTGCGGTAGTACGAGTACCAGTTCGCGAAGTTCTGCAATTCCTCCGTGTAGGTGCACGTCCCGGTCGCCACCCCGGCGCAGTCGGTGCGGTTGAACCGGCCGCCGTAGCTCGCCGTGGCGGGCACGATGTCGGTGCGCTTGATGTTCCCCAGGCGCGGGAACCGGTAGGTGGTGTTCACTTTCGACTGGCATTTGGGCGTGGCGGGCGTGCCGGAAGTGCCGGTCACCACGTTGGCATCGCCGGCGCCACCACCGCCGGTGGTGCCGGATGAGCTCTTGCACCAACGCACCGGTGCCG
>JACPEF010000040.1 GCA_016183675.1 Betaproteobacteria bacterium | reverse complement strand
ACTCCCGACAGAGTGTCGAGGCAATTCCATCTGGAAGGGTGAGCGCTCTGCGCCTCCGCGGTGAAATGAGCGTTATTCCGGCCACTGCAGGTCGGCGATGACGGCGTTGAGGAAGCGGCCCGCCTCGCCGCCCGTCACCACGCGGTGGTCGAAGGTGAGCGAGAGCGGCAGCATGCGGTGCACCGCGGGCCTCTCGTCCACCACCATGACTTGCTTCATGATCTTTCCTGCGCCGAGGATGGCGACGGTCGGCGGCAGCACGACCGGCGAGGCATAGCGCCCCGCGATCGAGCCGTAGTTCGAGAGCGTGATGGTGTTCGCGCGTAGCTCCTCCGGCGGAACCTTGCGCGCACGGGCGTCGGCGATCAGCTTCTCCAGCGCGAGCTTCAGGTCGTCGGGATTCCGCTCGCCGCAGTTGCGCAGCACCGGCACGAGCAGCCCGTCGGGCGTGTCCACCGCGATGCCGATGTCTATCTTCTTCAGCACCCAGCGTCCGATCTTCTCACTGTCGTACCAGGCGTTGAGCGAAGGTTCGGCGCGGCAGCCCGCGATCAGCGCGCGGATGAGCCGCAGCATCGTGTGCGCGCCGGCGGGCCAGGCCTCGATGTCGGCGTCGTCCATGATGGTGGCGGAAGCGACCTCGGCGGTGGCGAGTTCCATGTTCTGCGCCATCGCGCGCCGCACCCCGCGCATCATCTCGATTGGACCGATTTCGGCAAGGATGCGCGCCGCGCGCTGCACGTCGGTCGCCGTAAGGAGGCCATCGGCGCCGGTCGGCGTCACCATCGCGAGGTCCACGTTGAGCTTGCGCGCGAGCGCCCGCACCGCCGGCGTGGCCTTGATTCCGCCGGTGACCGGCCCCGGCGCGGCGGGCGCATCGGAAACCAGTTTCTGTCCGACCTCGACCACGCCGACTACCGTGCCGGCGTCACGCGCGTCGCTCTCGCCTTCGAAAGCGACGAGCGGCGCGCCGATGTGCGCGATGTCGCCCACCTTGCCGTAAAGCCTGGCGATCCTGCCGGCGTACGGGGCCGGGATATCCACGACGGCCTTGGCGGTCTCGACCGAGACCATGGGCTGGTCGGTCTTGACCTCGTCGCCGGCCCTGACATGCCATTTGACGATCTCGGCCTCCTGCAGGCCTCCCACCAAGTTTCCGTCGTAGAAAACCTTAATGGGATGCTGTTGGACAACCCTGAGCCCGTTTTTCTGCAACTCAATTTCCAGTGCGTTTTCGTAGACCTTCTCCAGGAAACCGCTGCCCATAGTATTGCTGACGCGATACACGCAGCTGATGATCCTTTCGGTGAGCTGATTAATCTCAGATCGAAGCTTTTCAAGTTCCATTGGGTTCTTCGGATTTTATCTGCGTGTATCTGCGTTTATCTGCGGCTAATATTTCAGGCGAAGGCGAGCGCCTTCCTCGCCGCGGCCACGATGGTCGCCCTGTCCGGCATGTAGTGGCGCTCAAGGCGCGGGAGCGGTACCACCACGTCGTAAGCGGTGACGCGCCGCACCGGCGCGAGCAACGTGAGCAGCCCTTCCTCGGCGACATTGGCCGCGACCTCGGAGGCGAAACTGCAGGTGCGCGGCGCCTCGGTGACGATCACGCAGCGGCCGGTCTTGGCGACTGAGGCGAGGAGGGTGTCCATGTCAAGCGGCTTTAACGTCGAGACGTCTATCACTTCCGCGGTGACGCCCTGCTCGGCAAGGTCATCCGCGGCGGCGAGCGTTTCGTGCACCATGGCGCCCCACGTGACCAGCGTGATGTCGCTGCCCTCCCGCGCCGTGTAGCAGGCATCGAGCGGCGCGGCCTGACCGTCGTCGGTGACCTCCTCTTTAAACAGGCGGTAGAGCCGCGTCGGCTCCAGAAACACCACCGGGTCGGGATCCCGGATGGCTGCAAGCAGCAGCCCGTAGGCCCGGCGCGGCGAGGAAGGGTAGACGACGCGGATACCGGGAATGTGCGCGAACATCGCTTCCGGGCTTTCCGAGTGGTGCTCCGGCGCGTGGATGCCCGCGCCGCAGGGGATGCGAAGCACCATCGGGCACGACAGCCGTCCGTGCGTCCGGTGCCGCATGCGCCCGGCGTGGTTGATCAACTGGTCTATGGTGGTGTAGGCGAAGCCGGCAAACTGGATTTCCGCCACCGGCTTGAGGCCTTCGACCGCCATGCCGATCGTCATGCCGGCGATCAGCGTCTCCGCGAGCGGAGTGTCGAGCACGCGCTCGGGGCCGAAGCGCTCGGTGAGCCCCAGCGTCGCGCGGAACACGCCGCCGTCCACGCCGACGTCCTCCCCCAGCACGACGACACTCGCGTCGCGCTCCATCTCGTGCTTCAACGCGAGATTGACGGCTTCAACGAGGGTGATCTGCGCCATGCGCTAGAACTTGCCCGCAAAGCAAGAACAGAATTTAGCCGCAGATAAATCCCGTTCCAATGACATCTGCTAGCTCCTGATGATTAGTGGTCCGCGACACGCCCGGAAAACGGACATTGGAACGGGATAAACGCAGATAAA
>JACPEF010000066.1 GCA_016183675.1 Betaproteobacteria bacterium | reverse complement strand
TGAAGGCGTGACTCGTGACCGGTGACTGGTCTTAATTCCGTGAGATCGGGAGGTCGTGAAATCGGGAGATCGGGAGCTGGAAAAGCCGGGAGATCGTGAGGTGAAAGAACTGGGAGGTCGTGAGGTCGGGACTCGTGAGATGGGGTTTTTTCCCTCTCCCGCGCTCACGCTCTCACGCCCTCACGGGATCTGTCCCTCTCCCGCTCTCCCGCTCTCACGCCCTCGCGGATTTTGTCGCTCTCACGCCCTCTCGTCTTCATCCCGAGTTTGGTCCGCATTGTGAGCCTGCGTGCGCGAGAGCGTTTCGAGCACAAAGCTTGACGCGCGCGCTCGGATTTTTATATCGTGGCATCCCCATCCACGCCACCCCGCCACAGAGAGGAAATTCCACATGTTGCTGGACGATATGGTCGAGCGCGGGCTGCCCGAAGAAACCCGCATGATGCGGGACGTCACCCGCAAATTCGTGAACGAGCACGTCATTCCCTTCATCCGCCAGAACTGGCAGCAGGAGTGGAGCATGACGCCGGAAGGCCGGCTGCCGAGCAGGATCCTGGAAGTCGCCGACGAGATCGGCATCCGCACGCTCGGCGTCCCCGAGGAGTTCGGCGGCACGCCGATCGATCCCAAGACCGAGGTGCAGACCTTCGCCGTGATCTCGGAGGAAATTTCGCGCGGCGACTGCGGCCTCTCCGACAAGATGGTGCAGATCTGGAAGGTCTCGGTGCTGCTGCGCAACCTTGCGCCGCGCCACCTGCAGGAGCGCTGGTTCCCGCGCATCGTGAAGGACCCGACCTTCCTCCTCGCGCACTGCCTGACCGAGCCGCGCGGCGCTTCGGATCGCTGGCTGCCGTACAACGTGCCGGAAGCGGCGATGAACACCAAGGCGGTGCTCAAGGGCGACCAGTGGGTGATCAACGGGCGCAAGCAGTTCATCAGCAACGGCTACGACGCGAAGCTCTACGTCGTCTACGCCAATACCAATCCGAAGGTGGGCATGCTGCAGGGCACTTCCAGCTTCCTCGTCCCGCGCGACACCCCGGGCCTCACCGTGCAGCGCTGCAACGAGACGCTGGGCGGGCGTTTCATGAACAACGGGGAGATCGTGTTCGAAGACATGGCGGTGCCCAAGGATCACCTGCTCGCCGAGGGCGATGCGCTTTCCAGGGCCGGCGTCTACTTTCGTCCCGGCAAGATCATCCAGGGCTCGAAAAATCTCGGCGTCGGGGTCGCCGCGTTCGAAAAGACCGCCGATTACGTGCAGAACTACGCGCAGGGCGGGCGCATCCTCATCAAGCACCAGGCGTGCGCGATGCGGCTCGCCGACATGGCGACCAGGATCTGCACGGTCCGCGGGCTGCTGCGTGAAGCTGCGGCCGCCGTGGACGCGGGCTCCCCGGACGCCGACGTGCTCTGCAACATGGTGAAGCTCCATGCCTCCGAGGCGGTGCTGGAAGTGTGCCGCCACGCCATGGAGCTGCACGGGGGCAACGGGACGATGCTCGACTTCGGCATCGAGAAGCTCTACCGCGACGCCTCGATGTTCCTGCACATGGACGGCACCGTGGACGTGACGAAGTTCAAGATCGTGAAGGCGCTGTTCCCCGATACGGCGGGCAGGTACGCCGGCCCCGAGACCTGAACGCGGAATGATGAATGATGAATGATGAACGAAAAGCGAAGCTTCTGCGGTCAATCATTGTTCATCGTTCATAGTTCATCGTTCCGAGCGTCTAGTGCCGTTCCAACTTGTCTCGCCAAAATCCGGCGGCTCACCGACCGACGACAATTGCCCCTGGGCGAGATCGATGAATTGGCACAAATAGTTGGAACGGCACTAGCCCGGGCGGCGAGTGGCCCTCCAGGGGCTGGTGCCGCCGCCGGACTTGACGGTCCCCTCGATGGCGTTGCCGCTGACGCGGCCCGCGTACTGGGCGCCGCCGGCGGTGAAGCTGATCTGATCGCCGCGCAGCCTGCCGTTGGCGACCCGCGTGCTGTTTCCGCCGGATTTCAGCGTGCCGGAGATCATCTGGAAGTCCTGCTTGAGCGTGAGCTCGCCCTGCGGGAACTGCCAGGTGCCCGCCACTTTCGCCGGGACGATCCAGAGGTAGGCGGTGCAGTACGACTGGCAACCCTCCTTTTCAGTGGCGTCCACGGTCCGGTCGGCTTTCCATTCCTCCATCGTGAAGGAATTCGACACGATGCGGGTTCCGGGCTTGAGATCGAGGATCTTCGGGCGCAGCTTGAGATTGATCTCGGGCAGCAGGAACATGGTGATCACGGTCGCTTGCGAGAAGTCGCTCTCGAAGAGATCCGCCTTGACGAACCGCACCTTCTCGCCGACGCCTTCCTTCGCAGCGTTGCGCCGGGACAGCTCGACCATGTCCGGGTTGTACTCGATGCCGAGCGCGCGGGCGCCGCGCTTCGCGGCGGTAATCACGGTGCGCCCGTCGCCCGAGCCGAGATCGATCACGTAGTCCTGCGGCGTGACTTTCGCCAGGTCGAGCATCTTGTTCACCAGAGCCTGCGGGGTCGGTACCCATACGACGTCCTTCCCGTCCTGCCCGACCTCCGGCTGGAATTCCTGCCTCGCCGGCTGAGCCTGCGCGAAGACGGCGGCGGCGAACACGGACAGACACAGCGCCAAAAAAGACCGGCGCGCAAAACGCGATGCGATCATGCTTTTCTCCGATTCAGGGATTGAAATGAAAACTGCACTCAGATCCAGGCGCGCATTTTAACCCAGGGATCGGGACTCGGTATTCGGGACTCCGAGCTCGTGTTTTTGAACTTACTAGTCCCTAGTCCCAAGCCCCTAGCCCCGCTTTTGGCTAATGCCACCCGAGCCACTCGCACAGCCCGCGGCCCATGATCCATTCCTTGTCGCCGGCGGTGAGCCAGGGGATCTCCTCGGTGAACAGGGTGACGCACTGGCGGTAGGCGCACGGCAGCCGCGACAGGTCCGAGCCCCAGAACATGCGCCGCGGGCCGAAGCTGTCATAGACCCTGCGGATGTAGGGGTGCAGCTTGCGGAACGGATACTGGTCCGCCGTGAAAAAAGGCAGGCAGCTCGCTTTCACGGCGATGTTCGGGCGCTTCGCCAGCGTTAGCAGCTTGTCGAGCCCGGCGAATGCTTCCTCATCCTTGCCGTGGTGGAGCCCCAGGTGGTCTATCACGAGCTTCAACCCGGGGTGGCGTTCCGCAACACGGTCAATCAGGTGCAGGTCCGAATGGAGCGCGAGCAGCATGATCGGCACGCTGGCTTTTTCCGCCTCCGGCCACAACCAGTCCATCCTGCCTTCGACGAGCGTCGGCCGCAGCAACGGCCGGTGGAAGGTGAAGCGCAGCCCGAGCATGCCGGGTTGCTTGCGCCAGCTCGCGATCGTCGAGCGCGCGCCGGGCGCTTCCGGGTCGAGCCGGCCCATGACCGCGAAGCGGTCCGGGTGCGCCCGCGCGGCGGCGAGCGCGACATCGTTGCGGTCGCCCTCCCAGGATGGGGGCACGATCACGACGCGGTCCACGCCGGCGGCCGCCATTTCTTTCAGCACTTCGTCCTGGGTGAGGGGCACCGGCCGGTGGGGTTCATGGCGTGCCGGCCACGGCCGCTCCGGCGTATTGGCCGCCCAGAGGTGGACCTGCGCGTCAGCGATCAGCATCGCTCATCGTTCCGCGCTACGGCTCGACTCGCGCCATGGCGTCCACCTTGCGCTTGAGCGTCTCGCCCTCGGCAACGAACGCCTCCGGCGAAACCCCGGACACCATGAGAAAAAGCGGCGCTTTCAGGGCCTGGTTGTAGCGCTGCACGCCCTGCCGTGCCGATTCGCTGGCGACCTGGAACCCGGCCGCGACGCCGTATGCCGTCACCGAGACGATCATGGCGGCGATGCCGATCCGGCTTCGCGCCGCGCGGCTGTTAAGCCTCAGGTGCCGGTAGACCATGTAGGCGAAGATCGCGGCGGCGCCGAGGGTACCGAAGTGTTTGAGCCAGTGCGCGTCGAATCCAAACGACAGATACTCGGTGAGCGTGCCCCAGAGGGCGAGCGCGGTCAGCCCCGCGCAGGCGACGAATCCGTGCCCGGAGAAGTTCGACCGGCCGCCGACCGTCCTGCTCACCAGCGCCCAGATCGAGACCCAGATCCCGGCGGCAACAAAAATGAGCACGATCGAGAACGCCAGCAAAGCCCTTTCCTCCTCATGCGTCGCCGCGACCCACACATTCCAGAAAGCCAGGCCGAGGAGCACTGCGGCCATGGTCGCGAACGCCACCGGCCGGCGGTATATCGCGGTCGCGCGCAGGGGCCGCTCGGCCCGCACCGCGTAGGACGGCGCGCGGATCCGCAGTTGGGTTTGACCCAGGCGCACGACGTCGTCGGGGCCCACCTCGACGGCGCTCACCCGCCGGTTCGAAGGCGGCAGGGAGAGGCCGTTCACCGACTGCAAGTCCGTCAGCGCGAAACGCCCGTCCGCCGCGGGCTCGATTCTCAGATGCTGCGCCGCCACGAACCGGTCGTCGAGGATGACGTCCGTGTCGTAGCCGCGGCCGACCCGGGCCGGCCAGCGGTATACCGCGTGGCGGGCCAGCACGTCGTTATGCCGCCCGAGGACCTCGACGAACGCTAGCGGTTCCACCGGATCGCCTCGACGTAACGCCGCGAACTAGCGGTTCCACCGGATCGCCTCGACGTAACGCCGCGAAAACGTCGTCGCCGCCTCGAAGGACACGCCCTCCATCTCGAGCTCCGACTGCAGCGCGACCCCGGGATCGCCGAGCGTGGCGACCTTCAGGACCACGTCATACAACCCCTCCAGGCGCTTGTATCGCCGCACGCACATCGCCATCTTCGCCCGCGTGCCGTGCAGCGCGACGATCTCGTCGCGGCAGGCGTACCCCGTGTGGTGCCTGCGGTCGAAGACCTCTCCGTAGCCGCCCGGGGCGAAGTACATCTCCTGCAGGTGGGCAAAGCGCAAGGCACCGAGCTTTTTGCTGCGCAGGATGCGGTGACGGAAAGTCACCATCCCCGTATTGAGCCGCCGGTCGATGTAGAGGGAGGACAGCGTGTAGCACTGGTGCGCATCCACGGTGTAGGGCTTCCCCGCCTCGCGCTCGGTCCCCGCCCCGCATTGCATCAGATCGCCGATCCTGGCCGGGACGCTGAACTCGCCGAGCTTCTGCACGGGAAGCGGCGCTTTCAGGAGCGCGCCCATCAGCTCCGCGTCGTGCGCCCGGAGCTGCGCGCCCACCTGCTCCCGGAAATCGGCGCCATCCGGGGGCTTCGCCGCGGCCGTGCGGGAAAGCAGCTGTTTTGCGAACTTCACCGGCACGAGAAAGCTCACCAACTGCCCGCGGCGATGGTTGGCCACGTTGACGCCGAACACCCTGCCGCCGGTGTCGACGACGGGCCCGCCGCTCATGCCGGGATTGATGGCGCCGGTGAAATGGATGCGCTCGTAGTACTGTTCCTCGGACCTGCCGTTGTAGATGCCCTCGACCACCGTCAACCCCTGGTTCAGGGGGTGGCCCAGCGAAAAGCCCCTGTCGCCTTTCGCGAGCGGCGCATCGCGGAACGGGAGCGCCCTCGCATCGCCGGCGTCCCCTTTCACAACGGCGAGATCGTGCACGACGTCCACCGCCACGATCAGAAGGGGCCCCCGACGGCCGCTCGACAGGACGAATTCCAGCTGATAGGTCTCGGGCTCGAGCGCCTTGTCGGCGACGACGTGGTAGTTGGTGAGGATCAGCCCTCCGCGACCGACCACGAAACCCGTGCCGGTGGCGGCGGGCGTATCGCTGCCGCCGAGCAGCACCCGAATCTGCGCCACGCTGTCGCGGGTCTGTTCGTAGAGGGCGCGCGCCTCCGCGGAGACCTGGGGTTCCTGCGCCGCGCCTGGAAGCGCAGCCAACGCCGCCGCGATCAGCACGATCGTGCGAAACACGGGAAAGGCAGAGCGCATCTAAGAGTCCCTAACATAATGAAACGCGCGATGCGCTGTCACGATTTTGGCTCAGGGCGCGAAGCGAGCCGCCGCCAATATCGGGAATATTGGCAAGGCGAGCGACAAAGCCATGGGCCAAAACTCGTGCCAGCCCCTGGATTACCATT
>JACPEF010000065.1 GCA_016183675.1 Betaproteobacteria bacterium | reverse complement strand
GTCCGCACCTGCGCGCCCGGGTCACCGAGGTTGCTGCCCAGCCCGATAAAAGCGGTCTCAAGTTTCAAGTTTAAGGTTTCAAGTTGCGTGCGCACACAGTGCTACGACGACGAGCTGTCGGTGACAGGGGGGTTTCCCTCATCCCTCATCCCTCATTCCTCATCCCTCATCCCTCATCCCTCATCCCTTCTCCCTGATCCTGCGTCGCGCCGCCTTCCCCGCGCCGCCGCCGACGGCGCCGGCGCCGCCTGCGCCCGGTTTCCTCGCCGCGCACCAGCATCTGTGCCCGCTCGGCTTCCCCCGCGCGCTGGAAGCGTTCCCACCACTCGCCGATCGAGCGGTCCACCTCGCCGCTCTCGCAACGCAACCGCAGAAAGTCGTATCCGGCGCGAAAGCGCGGGTGCTCCAGCAGCCGGTAGGGTCGCTTTCCGGAACGCTGCAGAAGGCGCGGCTGCATCGCCCAGATTTCCCTCATGTCCGCGCTGAAGCGGTGGGGGATCGCGAGCTTCCCGGCCTGCGTCTTCAACACATCGTCCATGGCCCGGTAGAGCGCGGGAACCGGCGGCTCGCCCTTCCCTTCGAACCCCTTCCACGCCGCGAGCACTTCGTGCCACAAGAGCGTCGCGAAGAGAAACCCGGGCGAGACCGGCTTCCCCGCGAGCACGCGCTCGTCCGTGTTCCTGAGCCCGAGCATGACGAAGCGCTCCCCGAGCGGCTGCCCCATGCTGGCGTCGAGCAGCGGCAGCACCCCGTGGTGCAGGCCTTCCCTGCGCAGCTGCGCCACGCACTGCGCCGCGTGCCCCGAGAGCAGGAGCTTGAGCAGCTCGTCGAGCACGCGCGCGGGCGGGACGCTCGCGAGCAGCCCGGCGAGGCTGCGTATCGGTTTGCGGGCCCGGGGGTCGATCTCCAGTCCCCGGCTCGCCGCGAGCCGTACTGCGCGCAGCATCCGCACTGGGTCTTCGCGGTAGCGGCTTTCGGGCTCTCCGATCATGCGCAGCCGCCGTTTCCCGAGATCGGCCACCCCGTCGTGGTAATCCCAGATCTCCTGCGTGGCCGGGTCGTAGAACAGCGCGTTCACGCTGAAATCGCGGCGCGTGGCGTCCTGCTCCTGGGAGCCGAACACGTTGTCGCGAAGAATGCGCCCGTGCTCGTCCGCGACCCGTTCGTCGCCTTCGTCGGTCGGGTTGGTGCCGCGGAAAGTGGACACCTCCACCGTTTCCGGGCCGCACATCACGTGCACGATGCGGAAGCGCCGCCCGATCACGCGCGAGCGGCGGAAAAGCTCCCGCACCTCCTCCGGCGTCGCGTCGGTCGCCACGTCGAAATCCTTGGGCCGTCGACCGAGCAGCAAATCGCGCACCGCGCCGCCCACGACGAAGGCGGAAAATTCGTGACGCTGCAGCGTCTGCGTCACGCGCAGCGCGCACGGGCTGATCCCTTCGCGGCCGACGCCGTGGGCGCTGAAGGGGATGATTTTCGGCTGCGGCGGCTTGAACAGATGGCCCGAGAAGACCTTGCCGAGAAAGCGGGTGATCATTCAGCGATTGGCGACGCCCATGCCGGGCTCAAGCAAATCGAGCGGCGTGCCGACCGGGTACGTCCGCTCGAATTTGCGACGGAGGCTAATTATAAGGGAGCAAAGAACCGCGCGCTCCCGGCTTCGATTTCCTGCAACGGGCAGCCGTAGAGCCGCTCGAGCCGCCCGCGCGAGAGGATTTCCGCCGCCCGCCCGCACTCCACCCGTCCCCCGTCGTGAAGCAGCAGCGCGTGGCTGCAAAAACGCGCCGGCCACAGCGCGTCGTGCAGCACCATCACCACCGCCCTGTCCCGCTCGCGCGCGAGGGCGCCGAACAACCGCAGCACCGCGACCTGATGCCGCAGGTCGAGGTGCTGCAGCGGCTCGTCGAGCAGGAACGCCTGCGGGTCCTGCGCGAGCAGCTGCGCGATGCGCGCGCGCTGCCGCTCGCCCCCCGAGAGCGTCCGGTACCCGCGCCGCGCCAGCTCAGCGAGACCGACGGCCTCCAGCGCCGCTTGCGCCGCGCCCTCGTCTTCGCGGCCCCAGCCGAACCACGTGCGCGCTCGGGAAAAGCGGCCGAGCAGCACATACTCGAGCACGCTGCCCCAGAACTCCGCGTCCTCCTGCTGCAGGAGGACGCCGACCAGGCCCGCCCGCGCCGCGTTCGTCCGCTCCCCGAGCGGTGCGCCGTCGAGCGCGACCGTCCCCGCCGGAACCGGCGCGAGGCCGGCGAGCGCGTGAACGAGCGTCGTCTTGCCGCTGCCGTTCGCGCCGAGCACGGCCCAGATCTCGCCGCGCCTCGCCTCGAAGCCGACCTCGCGCGCCAGCACGCGCCCCGGCACGGCGAGCGTGAGCCCGTCACAACGCAGCACGCGTCCTCCCCAGGAGCGCCAGCATCACCGGGACACCGATGATCGCGGTCAGCACGCCCACCGGCAGCTGCTGCGGCGCGGCCAGCGTGCGCGCCGCGGTGTCGGCCAGCGTGAGAAACGCGCCGCCGAGCAGCACCGACAGCGGCAGCAGCCAGCGGTAGCTCGCCACGCCCATCAGCCGCACCGCGTGCGGCACCATCAGTCCGACAAAACCGACGCTGCCCGCGAGCATCACGGCGGCGACGGTTGCGACCGCTGCCGTAACGAATACCGCGATCTGCAGCGGCTTGACCGCGAGCCCGAGCGAGCGCGCCTTCACCTCCCCCAGCGCGAGCAGGTCGAGCCCGGCCGCGCCCGCCACCGCGACGGCGACGGCGACGATGAGCACGGTCCAGGCGGAAAGCGGGCTGCCGGCGTAGGAGAGGTCGCCCATCAGCCAGAACAGCATGCCCTTGACCTGGACGTGCGGCGCGGTCACCAGCGTGAGGCTCACCAGCGCGGAAAAGCCCGCTGCAAGCACGACGCCGGTCAGGAGTAACCGGTAGACGTCCCACTCGCCGCTGCGGAAGCTCAGGCCGAACACGATCGCGATCGCGAGCGCCGCCCCGGCGAACGCCGCTGCGTTCATCAGCACCGCCCCCGCCCCGGCAACCAGCGCGAGCAGCGCGCCGAGCGCCGCACCGCTTGAGACGCCGAGTATGTAGGGATCGGCCAGCGCGTTCCGGAGCAGCGCCTGCAGCAGCGCGCCCGCGAGCGCGAGCAGCCCGCCGCAGGCGAAGGCGGCGAGCGCGCGCGGAGCCCGCAGCTGCCAGATCACGTCGTGCACCAGACCGGGGGTGGGATCCAGGACGCTGTCGAGCACCAGCAGCGCGGAAATCGGGAAGGGACCCGAAACCAGCGCGATGAAGAGGCCGGCGGCGGCGGCGAACGAAAACAGCGCGAGCAGTGCGACCGGACGAGACATGAATCAGTCTGAAGTTACAAGTTTGAAGTTTGAAGTCTGGAGTGCATACGCAGTGTGCTGGCCTGACACGCCGAGACGTGCAACTTCAAACTTGAAACCTCAAACTTGAGACTAGCCAAGGCTGATGATCCGCCAGCCGCGCCGCTCGGCGTGCGCGCGCAGCGCCTCCTCCGGGTCCACCGCGACCGGATGGGTCACCCGCTCGAGCAGCGGCAGGTCGTTGAGCGAGTCGCTGTAGAACCACGACTCGGCGAACGAGGCCAGCGACTTTCCCTGCGCCGCAAGCCACGATTCGAGCCGCGCGAGCTTGCCCTCGCGAAAGCACGGCACGCCCGCCACGGCTCCCGTGAACTCGCCGTTGCGTTGCTCGGGCTCGGTCGCGATCAGGTTCTCGATGCCGAACTCGCGCGCGATCGGCGCCGTGACGAAGCTGTTGGTGGCCGTGATCACGACGCGCACGTCGTTGCGGTGGCCCTCGACGAGCTCGCGCGCCTTCTCGCGCACGATCGGCCGGATTTTGCGGCTCATGAACTGGCGGTGCCAGGCTTCGAGCGCCGCGCGCGGGTGGCGCGAGAGCGGCTTGAGCTGGAAATCGAGGAAAGCGCGGATGTCGAGCGTGCCCGCCCGATACTGGTCGTAGAACGCCTGGTTGCGCGCCTCGTAGAGCTCGCGGTCGAGCACGCCCTGCTCGATCAGGAACTGCGCCCACTCGAAATCGCTGTCGCCGGCCAACAGTGTATTGTCGAGGTCGAACAAGACCAGCCGTCCGCTCACCTGCGGTCCCCTGAATCCTGAATCCTGAATCGTGAATCCCGCAGATCGAGCAGCTCGCGCAGCAGCGGCACGGTGACCGGGCGCTTGGTCTCCAGCGAGTAGCGGTCGAGCGCGTCGAGGAGCGAGAGCAGCGAGGGCAGGTCGCGCTGCACGCGGGTGAGCAGGTAGTCGCCCACTTCCGGCAGCAGGCGGAAGCCGCGTGTGGCCGCAAAATCGGCGAGCGCCCTCATCTTTTCCTCGTCGCTCAACGCGTGCACCTGATAGACCAGCCCCCAGCCGAGGCGGGTGACCAGGTCATCGCGCAGCTTCAGCTGCACCGGCGGCGCGGACCCGCTTGCGATCAGCGCGCCGTTGCGCTCGCGCAGCGCGTTGTAGAGGTGAAACGCCGCGACCTGCGCGTCCGCGTCGAGCCGGTCCGCGTCGTCCAGCGCGACGCAGTCCATGCGGTCCAGGCCCTCGTGGAACCGGGTATCGGGTGCGCAGGCGAGGTAAGCGGCGCTCGCCCCGGCGCGGTGCAACTCCGCCACCGTGCCCTTGAGCAGGTGGGTGCGGCCGCTGCCAGGCTGTCCCCAGACGAAGAAAAACCGCTCCTCGCCGCCGCGCGCGGCGAGCCGCTTCAGGTTCCGCAGCAGCTCGGCGTTCCTGCCCGTGACGAAATTGTCGAGCGTGGGGAGCGGCGGGGCGGCAAAATCGAGCGCGAGCTGTCTCATGCGGAGCGCGAATCGGAACGGATCGCTTCCATTTACGGTAAAATTCTCATTGCCACAGAGCTCTTTGCCACAGAGAGCACGGAGAACACAGAGAGAGCGACACCGGTGCCTTTCAAGAGCATTTCCAGCACACGGCGCACACTATCTTATCGTAGATTCCCCACTTGCCTCCCCGTATTCTAGCCTTCCCTCTGTGAACTCTGTGTGCTCTGTGGCGGATGTCTTTTTGATTTCCAGTTCACAGTGAAGCAAACCGGCAAATCGCAATCGCTCAGTTACCGCGACGCCGGCGTGGACGTTGACGCCGGCGACCAGCTCGTCGAGAAGATCAAGCCGTACGCCCGGAAAACGCTGCGCGAGGGCGTGCTCGCGGGCATCGGCGGCTTCGGCGCGCTGTTCGAGATCGCGCGCGACAACTACCGCGAGCCGGTGCTGGTCGCCGGCACCGACGGGGTGGGCACCAAGCTCAAGCTCGCCTTCGAATTGGGCCGCCACGCCACGATCGGCATCGACCTCGTGGCGATGAGCGTGAACGACATCCTCACGCACGGCGCCGAGCCGCTGTTCTTCCTGGACTATTACGCCTGCGGCAAGCTCGACGTGGCGACCGCGACCGAGGTCATCAAGGGCATCGCCGCCGGGTGCGAGCAAGCCGGGTGCGCGCTGATCGGCGGCGAAACCGCGGAGATGCCGGGCATGTACCCGACCGGCGAGTACGACCTCGCCGGCTTTGCCGTGGGCATCGTGGAGAAGAGCCGCATCATCGACGGCTCGACCATAGCGGACGGCGATGTCGTGCTCGGGCTCGCTTCGAGCGGCGCGCATTCCAACGGCTACTCCCTGATCCGCAAGATCATCGCGGTGAAGGGCATCGACCTGTCGGCCGGATTCCATGGCGAAACGTTAGGTGAAGTGATACTGGAGCCGACGCGCATCTACGTGAAGCCGGTGCTGAAACTGACCAAGGCGGTGAAGGTCAAGGGCCTCGCCCATATCACCGGCGGCGGCCTCATCGAAAACGTGCCGCGGATAATTCCCGAAGCGCTCGCAGCGCGCATCGAGCGCGCGGCGTGGCCGATGCCGCCGCTGTTCGGATGGCTCAAGGAACAGGGTAACATCGCCGACCAGGAGCTCTACCGCGTTTTCAACTGCGGCATCGGCATGGTCGCCGTGGTCGGTGCCGCCGAGGCCGGCGCGGCGTTAAAGGCGCTCAGGGCGGCCGGGGAGATTGCGTGGCGCATCGGCCGCATCGAGCGGCGCGTCAAGAACGGACCGCAGGTCATGATCGTCTAAGTAGGCGAATGTTGAGTGTTGAATGTTGAATGTTAAATTGCAGAACTGACCGTGGCTCCAGCTTTTTCCAATTCAACACTTAACACTCAAAATTCAACATTGATACGTCGGGCATGGCTGACAAGATCATCGTCATCCTGATCTCCGGACGCGGCAGCAACATGGAGGCGATCCTCGATGCGCGGCTGCCGGCGCGGGTCGCCGCTGTGATCAGCAACGAGCACCAAGCCAAAGGGCTCGAAACCGCGCGCAAGCGCGGGGTGGCCACCGCGGTGATCGATCACCGCAGGTTTCCGGACCGGGCCGCATTCGATGCAGCGCTTGCCACCGAGATCGACCGGCACCGCCCCGACCTCGTGGTGCTCGCGGGGTTCATGCGCATCCTCGCAGATGGCTTCATCGCGCGCTACCGCGGGCGGCTCGTCAACATCCACCCATCGCTGCTGCCCGCGTTTCCCGGCCTTCACACGCACCGGCGCGCGCTCGAGGCCGGGGTGCGCATCCATGGCTGCACCGTGCATTTCGTGACGCCGGCCATCGACAACGGGCCGATCATCGCGCAGGCCGCGCGAAGAGCACCGCATCTTCCCGCAGGCGATACGGTGGTTCTGCGAGGGCAGGCTCAGGCTCGCCGCGGACGGCAAAGTCACCCTCGATGCCGCGCGCGTGCCGGAGCACGCGTTGCTCTCGCCCGCCGTGGAATCCTAGAGCCCGAAACAAATCAAGAAATATCAGCCGCAGATAAACGCAGATAAACGCAGATGAAATTCAAGAATCAGCCACAGAGATCACCGAGAACACCGAGGATTGAAAACGGGAACAACTTCCGCCGTATTTTTCCTTTTACTCTGTGAACTCCGTGTCCTCTGTGGCTGAAGCTCTCAGGGGTTGGTCCTATCGGCGTCCCTCGGCGCTTTCATGGGTGTCGGGTTTTTTGATACGGACCTTTAGATGACGGCGCGCCCGAACCTTCCCGTCCTGCTCGTGCTTGCGCTGGCGCTCGCCGCGCCCCGCGCAGGCGGCGAGTTGCGCGCGGCCGCGCCGCAGGAGGTCAACGCAAGCTACCACGTGCTCGTGAACGGCGGGCACGTCGCGGTGATGAACGAAACCTTCGAGGCGCGTGACAACACCTACCGCATCGTGAGCGAGAGCAGCGCCGTCGGGCTGCTGGCGCTGTTCGAGAACCGCTCGCTGCGCTTCGTGAGCAGCGGCCAGCTCATGGGCTCGGGACTGCGTCCGCGGCATTTCGAGGGCACGCGCGGCGAGGCCGGCCGCCGGCAGGTGCGGGCCGAGTTCGACTGGGAGGCCCGGCAGCTCACGCTCGCGCATGACGGCAGGAGCGAAACCGTGCCGCTGCCGCCCGACACCCAGGACCAGCTTTCGATGATGTACCAGTTCATGTTCCACACGTTCGAGAGGCCCGCACGCCTGGTCTTCCCCATGACCAACGGGCGCAAGCTCGATCACTACCGCTACACCGTCCATCCTGATGTCGAGATCGACACGCCGCTCGGGCGCATGAAGACGCTGCATCTCGTCAAGCAGCGTGAGCCCGACCAGGACGGAACCGAGATCTGGCTCGCGCCGCAGCACCGTTACCTGCGGGTCAGGATGCTGATCCACGAAAATGACGGATCACGCTACGAGCAGATCATCGTGAAGCTTGAATTCAAACCGTGAACGCGCGCGCCTCTCCGATCCGATTCATGCTCGCCCTCCTCGCCTCGCTGCTGCTCCACGCGCTGGTGATCTCGGCCGCGCGCTGGGAGGCGGCGGCTCCGCCGGAGCCCGCACGGCCCTTCGAAGCGCGCCTCGGGCCCGCACCGCCGCCCGGTGCGAGACCCGTCCCCGCGGGCGCGCCTGCGGCGAAACCCGGGCCGCGGCGCGCAGCACAACGTCCCGCATCGCCCGTTCCGACGACGGTTGCGCAGAGCCCGCTCGTCCTGCCTTTTGAGCCCGAGCCCGAAATCGAGCCGGTTCCCGATGCTGCGCTCCTCGCGCAGGAGTCGCCGCCTCCGCCGCAGCAGCTCGCGCTTGCACCGGAATCCGTGTCGGCCATTCCCGTTCACAGTCTGCCGAGGAGAGGCCGCATCACGTATACGCTGTTGTACGGCGAGGACAGATCCCCGGTCGGCAAGGCCGTGCAGTCGTGGGAGGCGGCAGCGGGCAGCTATATGCTCGCAAGCGACGCTGAGACCACCGGCATCATCGATCTGTTCCGCCCGCAGCGGCTGCGCTATCTCAGCCGGGGCCGGATCACCGCGCAGGGCCTGAGACCCGATGCCTTCCTGATGAGCCGCACGCGCCGCGGCCAGACCGAGGCGGCGCAGGCGCGCTTCGACTGGAGCGGCGGGAGCCTGGTCTACGGCCACGCGCACGAGCAGAAGAGCGCGGCGCTGCCCGCGGGAGCGCAGGACCTCATGAGCTTCATCTACCAGCTCGCCCTGGTGCCGCCCGAGCCCGGCCGCTTCCGCCTTCCGATCACCAACGGCTCGCGCTTCGAGACCTACGAGATCGAGGTCTTCCAGGAAGAACGGATCGAGACCCCGCTCGGGACGCCCGTGAGGCAGATACCCCGAGCCGGATCGGAGAGCATCGAGATCTGGCTCGCCGCCGAGTACCGCTACCTCCCCGTGAAGGTCCGCTACCTCGACCGCGAAGGCAATTCCGCCGGCGAGCAGGTCGTGAGCGAGATCCGCATCAGCGAGGAATAACTTCCAGGTTCAAGGTTCAAGGTTCAAGGTTCAAGGATTCAGGTCGGAGCGAGTTGCGATTCGAGGGTTTCGACTTTGAACTTGGAACTCGAAACTCGAAGCAATGCCCATTACCCGTCACCAGCTCGAAGCGGCGACGGAGGCGCTGCGGCTCGCGCTCAAGTTCGCCCGCCCCGCCGATTCGGTGCTGCGCGAGTTCTTCCGCGCGCACCGTGCGCTCAACGCGCACGACCGGGCGTTCGTCGCGGACGCGGTCTACGGGGTGCTGCGCCGCAAGCGCACCGTGGATCGCCTCGCCCCCGGCGGCGCGCCGCGGCCGCTGCTGCTCGCCTGGCTCGCGCGCGTCGCGGGCATCAGCGTGCGCGAGCTCTCGGCCCTGCTCACGGAAGACGAATCGGCGTGGCTTGCGCGCGTCAAGGCCGCGTCGCTCGACGAGCTGCCGCTCGCGGTGCGGGCGGAACTTCCCGACTGGATCGTTGACCGGCTCGGGGCGGCACTGTCCGAAACGGAAATCCTGGCTCTTGCGCGCGGGCTGAACGAACCCGCGCCCCTCGACCTGCGCGTCAACACGTGGCGCGCGAAGCGCGATGAGGTGCTGCGCGAGCTGGCCGCGGGCAGGGTCGCCGCCGCGCCAACGCCCTACTCGCCGGTGGGCGTGCGCGTGAAGGCGCGGCCGGCGATCAACCGCCATTTATTGTTTACGAGCGGGGCGGTCGAAGTCCAGGACGAGGCGAGCCAGCTGATGGGATTTCTCGTCGCCCCGCGCCGCCACGACCTGGTGGTGGATTTCTGCGCCGGCGCCGGCGGCAAGAGCCTGATGCTCGGGGCGCTCATGCAATCGCACGGCCGCGTTTACGCCTTCGACGTCTCCACCGCGCGCCTTGCGCGCCTTAAGCCGCGGCTCAAGCGCTCGGGCCTGTCGAACCTCTATGTGCAGGCAATTCGCAACGAGAACGACGTGCGCGTGAAGCGCCTCGCGGGCAAGATCGACCGCGTGCTGGTGGACGCCCCGTGCAGCGGGCTCGGGACACTGCGCCGCAATCCGGACCTCAAATGGCGCCAGTCGCCGCAGTCGGTGGAGGAGCTGAAGCTCAAGCAGGCGGCGATCCTGCGCTCGGCGGCGAACCTGGTGAAACCCGGCGGGCGCCTCGTCTACGCCACCTGCAGCATCCTTCCCGAAGAGAACCAGGATATCGTCACCCGCTTCCTCGAGGAGCACGGCGAGTTCAGGCGGCTCGGGTGCAACCAGGTGCTCGCGCAGCAACGCATCGCGCTCGACACGGGAACGTATCTCGAGCTCCGGCCCCACTTGCACGGCACCGACGGGTTTTTCGCGGCAGCACTCGAGAGACGGTAGTCCGACATTTTCGCCATCAGGCGAAATCACAATCGAGTATTTTTGCCCATAGGCAAAATTTCTGGTATCTTGCGCGGATGTCCCGGCGCTTCCCCCGCTATCTCGCCGCCGCCGTGCGGCGCGACCTCGCGCGCAAGATGGCGTTCGTGGCCGGGCCGCGCCAGGTCGGGAAAACCACGCTCGCGCTGAGCCTGCCCGGCGCGCGGCAAGGCTATCTCAACTGGGACGTCGCCGCGCACCGCGAGCGCATCCTGCGGGGCGAACTGCCCGCAGGCCGCCTGTGGATCTTCGATGAGATACACAAGTACCGGCGCTGGCGCAACTACCTGAAGGGCCTCTACGACGGCAGGCCGCGTGGCCAGAGGATCCTCGTCACCGGCAGCGGGCGGCTCGACCTGTACCGCTTCGGCGGCGACTCGCTCCAGGGCCGCTACCACCTGCTTCGCCTGCACCCCTTTTCGGTGGCGGAACTCGGCATCGCGAGCGCGCGCGATTTCCTCGGGCTGCTGCGGCTCGGTGGCTTCCCGGAGCCGTTCCTCTCCGGCAGCGAGACCGAGGCCCGGCGCTGGTCGCGCGAGTACCGCACGCTGCTCGTGCGCGAGGAGATCACGGCGCTCGAGCGCATCCAGGACCTGGGGCATCTGGAATTGCTGATGCTGCGCCTGCCCGAGCTTGTGGGCTCGCCGCTCTCGGTAAACGCGCTGCGCGAGGACCTGCAGGTGAGCCACAAGGCCGTCGAGAGCTGGATCGGGGCGCTCGAGCGGCTCTTCGCCGTGTTCCGCATCGGACCGTTGGGCGCGCCTCGCATCCGCGCGGTGAAGAAGGCACAGAAACACTATCACCTTGAATGGTCGGTGGTGCCCGAAGATGCGGCACGTTTCGAGAACCTGGTCGCCTGCCACCTGCTCAAATGGGTGCACTTCGGTGAGGACACGCAGGGGCGCGATCTGGAGCTGCGCTATTTCCGCGACGTCGAAGGCAGGGAAGTGGATTTCGCCGTCGTCGAGGCGCACCGTCCACGGCTGCTCGTTGAATGCAAGTGGTCGGACGCCGAGCCCGATCGCAACTTGCGCTATCTGAAGGCGCGTTTCCCCGACGCCGACGCATGGCAGATTTCCGCAACCGGGACCAAGGACTACCGCACCCCCGATGGCGTGCGCGTCGCGCCAGCGGTGCGATTGCTGCAAACACTCGTATAGCTTCACGGCACGGACAGCTTCTTCGCGGCGGTGATGGGGCGGGCCTAACCGCCCCTGCGGTGCGCCAAACCGCCCCATTGACCGGGGATCAGTGATTGCGGGGCCCACCGCATGTTATATTGGCGCTCGCTCGCGATCGCCACTGTTCCAGCCGAGAGTGCCATGGCCTTGACGCAATGGTACGAGTTGCGCGTTGAAGGAAGCGCCGGCACCGGCGCAGGCGTTGCGTCAAGAGCCCAGGGCGGGATCGCCGTCGGCGAAAACGGCCGTCTCTGCTCCCTCACTTCGGGCTGGGCGAGGAAATTTGAATCCGAGCAACAGGCGCTGGATTATCTCGGCAAGCTCAAGGTCTCGGGCGACTACCGGTTCGAGCCGGTGCTGTGCCGCGCCGCGGCCGATGCCAAACCCGGCAGCGCGCCGCGCGAGGAGCAGCCACTCCCTTAGAGTCGATATGATCCGCGTTTATCTGCGTTTATCTGCGTTTATCTGCGGCTGATATTTCTTGATCTTATTAGGGGCTCTTAGACCCTAGATAATCAGGCGCTCGACCTCGGCCGGGGGCAGCGGCCGGTGGAAGAGATAGCCTTGCGCTTCATCGCAGCGCAGCAACCGCAGGAGGTTCGACTGCTCCTCGGTCTCCACCCCCTCCGCCACCACCTTGAGGTTGAGCGCACGCGCAAGCGAGATCACGGTCGACACCATCGCCATCTGCTCGGGGCCTTTCGCCATCTGCGAGACAAAGGAACGATCGATCTTCAATGAATTGATCGGGAGCCTGGCGAGATAGCCCAACGAGCTGTAACCCGTGCCGAAGTCGTCCATCGCGATCTGCACGCCCATCGCGTTGATCGCCTTGAGCTTTGCGATGTTGCCCTCAATCTCCTCCATCAACATGGATTCGGTGATCTCGATGTCGATGTGTTCACCGGAGCCGCCTGCTGCAGCCAACGCCGTCCTGATATCTTCCACGAAGTCCTTGCGCCGCAGCTGGATGGCGGAGACGTTGACGGCGATCCGCGGCGGCTTGAGGCCCGCCTTACGCCATGCCGCATGGTCCAGCGCCGCGCGCTTCAGCGCCCAGCGCCCGGCCTCGAGGATCAATCCGGTCTGCTCCAGTACCGGGATGAATTCGCCCGGCGGCACCAGCCCGCGTTCAGGGTGTGCCCACCGGATCAGCGCCTCCAGCCCGCTGATGCGCCCGCTGCCGAGGTCGACGCGGGGCTGATAATGCAGGACAAACTGTTCCTCCAGCACCGCGACCCGCAGCTCGTTGTCGAGCTTGAACTTCTCCGCCATGCGCGCATTCATCTCGGGCGCGTAGAACACCAGGCGATCGCCTGATTCCTTGGCCTTCCTCAACGCGATCTCGGCGTGGTAAAACTGAGTCTCGGCGTCCACGGCGTCGCTGGGATAGAGCGCGACTCCGCATTTCGCGGAGATCCGGATATCGTTACCCTGGAGACGGAACGGCCGCGCGACGCATTCCGAGATCGCAATCTCCACGCCGTAGCCAACCGCCTCTATCTCCTTTGCGCCGGGAAGGCACAGCGCAAAGCAGTCGGCGCTTATGCGCGCGACGTTCGAAGTCTCTCCCAGCGTTTCCTGCAACCGCTGCGCGAGATGCTTGAGCAAGGCGTCGCCCGCGTGCCTGCCGAAGGTGTCGTTGATCACCCTGAAGCGCTCGACATCGAGCACGGCGGCCGCGACCATCCGGCCGTCGTTCTTCGCCGCCTGAATTTGCCGGCCGAGGCGCTCGATGAAGAGCGAACGGTTGGGAAGTCCGGTCAGAGCATCGTAGTAAGCGAGATAGTTGAGCTTTTCCTGACGGGAGATCGATTGCAGCGCAAACGAGACGTCTCCCGCCAGCTCGTTGAGGAGCGCGAGTTCGTCCGCGTCGAAGAACCCCGGTCCGGCCGCGAAGAGAGCGATGAGGGCCACCACGTTGTCGTCCACCACCAGCGGCAGGCACACCGTGGAACGGCAGCCCTTGTTCAATGCCTCCTGCCGCAGCATGCCCCCCGGCAACTCGGCTTCGATGTCGCTGCGGACGGACGCCCTCCGGGTTCGGATCGCCTCGCCCAGCGTTCCCCGTGCTGCGCGGATGCTCGCCCAGTTCACACGATGTGCGGCCTCCGGCGAAAACCCTGCCCATGCCACCGGCCGGACCTCCTGCTTCTCGGGGTCCATCGCCCCGATCCAGACCATCGCGAACTTTCCCTGCTCGGACGCGATGCGGCCGGTTTCGCGCAACAGCGCCTCCCGCTCGCGGATGCGGACAACAGCGGCGTTGATCTCGCTCGACACCGCGCGGATTCGCGACAGCTTCTCGATCTTTTGTTCCTGGAGCTTGCGCTCGGTGATGTCGCCGTGCGTGCCGATCTTGCGCAACGCCCAGCCGGCCGCGTCGCGCTCGACCACCCGGCCCACCGTCCGGATCCAGCGCCATTCGCCGCTCTTCGCCCGCATTCGGTACTCAACATCCAGTTGCGGAACCGATCCCTTGACGGCCGCCGCCAGCGCCGATTTCACCCGTAACAGGTCGTCCGGATGCGTGAGTTTCTCCCAAGCCTCTACGCGCAAGGGAATTTCATCCGGTTCGTACCCCAGGATAGGCCACCAGTGCCGGCTGAAGCGCACCTCTCCGGTCGCAAGGTTCCAGTCCCAGACCGCGAGGTCGGAAGCCTCCAGCGCGAGATCGAGCCGATACTCGCTCTCCCTGAGAGCCTCTTCGCTCCGCTTGTGCTGCGTGATGTCGGTAGCGATGCCGAGCACCATGTTCGCCTTACCGTCCGCGGAAATGAGCGGCCGTTTGACAATTTGATGCCAACGCACCGTGCCGGCCGCGTCGGTAAATTGCTCCTCCGGGATAAACACTTCGCGCAGGGTATCCATCACTTCGAGATCGACTTTCCGAATCTGTTCCGCCCGCGCCGAGTCGGGATTGATGTCGACGTAGGTCTTCCCCAACGGATACTCAACCGGACATCCGTAGAAATCGGCGAGAGCCTGGTTCACCAGCGTAAACCGGCCCTCGCGGTCCCTGGCAAAAATGAGATTACGGTCGAGATCGATGACTTGCCGCAGGAAGGCGCGCTGGCGGGCGATTTCCTCTTCCGCCTTGCGCCGCGCCGAGCGCCCTTCCACCTCCTGCAGCGCGCGCCGGATCACCGGAACGAGGCGATTCAGGCGGTCTTTCAGCACGTAATCGGTGGCACCGCGCTTCATCGCCTCCACAGCGCGGTCCTCGCCGATGGTGCCCGACACGAAAACGAACGGAATATCCACGTCCTTCCCTCGCACCAGGTCAAGCGCCGCGAGGCCGTCGAACGCGGTCGGCATGCTGAAATCGGACAGGATGAGATCCGGCTTGAATTCGTTCAACGCGCGCTCGAACGCCGCGCGCGTATCCACGCGCTGCACCGTGAACTTCAGGCCGGCGCCCCGCAACTCGCGCTCGCACAGCTCGGCGTCCGTCGGGACGTCTTCCATGATCAGGATCCGCAGATTCTCGTCCATGGGTCGCTCGCTGCCCGTTGGCGCTTCGCTACGGGGTCTTGTTCATCAGCATCCAGTACAGGCCCGCCTTCGCGACGGTTTCCCCGAACTGCTCGAAATCCACCGGCTTGACGAGGTAGCTGTTCACGCCCAGCCGGTAGCTCTCCACGATGTCGCGCTCTTCCGCCGATGAGGTCAGCACGACCACCGGAATCATCTTCGCGGCCTCATCGGACTTGATCTGGCGCAGCACCTCGATGCCGTCCACCTTCGGCAGCTTGAGATCGAGCAGGATCAGCTTCGGATGATCGTTCTTCCGGGAGCGGTACGCGCCGCGGCAGAAAAGGAAATCGAGAGCTTCCGCGCCGTTCTTGATCCAAGTCACGCGGTTCGCCAGGTTGTTCTCGCGCAGCGCGCGCATGGTGAGCTCGGCATCGGTAGGGTTGTCCTCGACCAGCAGGATCTCGACGCTCTGGAAGTCAGTCACGCGGCCCCCCGTTTCGGCAGCGTAAAGTAGAATGCCGCACCCTCGCCCACCTTGCCTTCGGCCCACACCCGCCCGCCGTGCTTCGCGATCACGCGTTGCACGGTGGCAAGCCCCACACCCGTCCCGGGGAACTCGCTGGCATCGTGCAGACGCTGGAACACGCCGAAGAGCTTGTCGTAGTACTGCATGTCGAAGCCCGCACCGTTGTCCTTGACGCAATACACGTTGTACCTCTCATCTTCGTAGCCGCTCACTTCGACGACCGGCTGTTCGCGCCTGCTGCTGAACTTGACCGCGTTCGAAAGCAGGTTGTGCCACACCTGCCTCACCAGCGCTGCGTCGCCAAAGGCCGGCGGGAGCGCACCGGCCACCAGTCGTGCAGGCCGATCACGGTCCATCCGGACCTCCTTGAACGCCTCTTCGAACACCCGTCTCATGTCGATCTCGGCGCTCGCCACCGCTTTCCGACCGAGGCGCGAGAACGCGAGCAGATCGTCGATCAGCTGCCCCATGCTGCGGCTGCTGTCGCGAATCACCTTGAGGAGGCGTCGGCCTTCGTCGTCCAGCCTCTCCGAAAAGTCTCCCTCGAGTATCCGCGAGAAGCCGTCTATCGCGCGCAGCGGCGCGCGCAGGTCGTGCGACACCGAGTAGGAAAACGACTCCAGCTCCTTGTTGGCGCCTTCGAGCTGCGCGTTGAGCGAACGGAGTTCTTCCTGGCTGTGCTTGAGTTCCTTGTTGCGCTGGATCGCGGCGTCGTAGGTGGAGAGCAGGAGGTTGAGAATTTGCAGCCGGTCGGCGGTGATAAAGTGTTTCTGCCCGTTGAAAACAATCTCCACGCCCATGCCCACGCGCTCGCTTTGGCGCACCTCGCGATTGACGAGCACGAACTGCACGCGGCTTAGCAGATAGTGTTCGTCGTAAGGCTTGAGGATGAAGTTGTCGGCGCAGCACTCCAATCCGCGGATCACATCCTGGGGATCGGACAGGGTGGTGACGAGAATGACTGGAACGTCGCCGAGACCAGGGTCCGCCTTGATCGTGCGGGAGAGTTCGTATCCGTCCATTTCCGGCATGACCACGTCGCTGATGATGATCGTGGGCTTGCGCCGCCGGGCGACTTCAAGCGCCTGGCGGCCGTTCGCGGTCACGGTGACGCGGTAGCCCTGCTGTTCGAGAATGTGCTGGAGGCGCTGGGCCTGCGTCGGGCTGTCCTCGGCAACGAGGACTTCCACGGTTTCTCTGGCGGGCTGCACGCTTTTGCTCATATCAGTTCCTCATGCGCCGCTTCTGCGGTTGACTAGTGCGAGGAGCACCTCCGGCATCCTCTCTGCCGGCAGCACGTGCGTCGCGGCGCCCAACTCGATCGCCACGCCCGGCATTCCGTGCACGACCGAGCTTTCCTGGTCTTGCGCGATCGTGGTGGCGCCCTTGTCTCTCATCAGCTTCAATTCGGCGGCGCCGTCCCTGCCCATGCCGCTCAACAACACGCCCAGCGCGTTCGGCCCGCACGCCTCAGCCAAGGAGCGAAACAGATACGACACGGCGGGCCGCAGGCCGTTCTCCGGTTCCTCCTTGGTCAGGAGAATGCGGCCGCTGGCGCTGAACCCCATGTGGAAATCGTCGGGCGCCAGATACACGTGCCCGGGCAGCGGGCAATGACCGTACGCAGCGACGTGAACCCGGAAGCCGGTGGTCTGATCCAGCCACTCCGCTAAGCCCGGCAGAAAGCCGCGCGCGATGTGCTGCACGACGAGGATGGGCACGGGAAAATCCTTCGACAGACCCGCCAGGATCGTTTGCAGGAGCGGCGGGCCGCCCGTGGACGCGCCGATGCCGATGACTCTGATCTCAGCGGGCCCGGGCTCCACCGCCGCGGCGCGGGCCACGGGACCCGGAACGGGCGCGAGCCGGGACCGGGGCCAGCGGCGCACGACCTTGACCTCGGACATCAGCTTGACCGTTTGCAGGAGGTTCGCGACCAGTTGCTCGAAATCGGCGTGCTCGCGGGCGACCGGCTTTACCACGCAGGCCACGGCCCCGACTTCCATCAAGCGAAACGTGATGGCCACCTCCCTGGGATTCGTGGTGCCGCTGCAAATGATGATCGGCACCGGTTGCGTCTCCATGATGCGGCGCGTCGTCTCGAAGCCGTCCATGTGCGGCATGTGGATGTCCATGAGCACTACGTCGGGCCTCTTCTCGTTCACGAAATCCAGCGCGGACTGGCCGTCGGCGACGGCGCCGACGACGCGGATTTGCGGATCCGACTCGAGCAGGTGGACGAGGAGCATGCGCGCCACCTGCGAGTCATCGGCCACCAGCACGTTGATTTTGCGTTCCATGCTAAATCAAGCGTCGCACGGCCTCGAGGAGATTGCTTTGATCGAAGCTGCTCTTGACGAGGTACGCATTGGCGCCGACGTCGATGCCGCGCTCGCGATCCTCCCGGGCTTCCAGCGCCGTCACCAGCACCACCGGCAATTCCGCCAGTTTCTTGTCGGCGCGAATCTTCGCCGTCAGGTCGAACCCGTTCATGCGCGGCATTTCCACATCGGCGACGACCAGATCGAAGCTTTCGGCGCGCAACGCGGTGAAGGCATCCACCCCGTCCACCGCCGTTTTCACCCGGTAGCCGGCCGATTCGAGGATGCCTTTCAACAGCATGCGGGACGTGATGGAATCCTCCACGACGAGAATCGTCTTGGCCTCTGCTTCCGCCGGTCTCGCCTCGCCGGCCACACGCGTCGCCGCGCCGCCGGTCTTCCTGGCGGTCTTGAGGAGGTCGGCCACGTTGAGGATGGGCGCGACCTGGCCGGATCCGAGCACGGTGGCGCCGGCGATGTTGCGCACACGCACGAGCGGCTTGCGCAGCGGCTTGACCAGCACCTCGTGCTCGTCCCGCACGGCGTCGACCGCGAACGCGATGCGTTGCTCACCGGCGCCGAGGATGACGACTGGGAAGGCTGCCGGCGGCTCGGTGCTTGGCGCCGGCCGCGGCAACTCCAGCGCTGCGTCGAGGCGCGCCAATGCCACGGCACGCCCACGCAGCGAGATCGTTTCGCGGCCTTCGACCGTTTGAATGTCCTCCGGCTTCACGCGTGCAACGCGTTCGACCTGGGCGGTCGGCACGACGAAGAGCCGGTCCGCCACCTCGACGAGAATCCCGCGGAATGTCGCCAGCGTGACCGGCAACGTGATCCGGACCGTGGTGCCGGCATGGCGACGGCTCTCGATGGCAACGGCGCCGCCGAGCTTTTCGGTCTTCTCCCGCACGATCGCCAGGCCCAGCCCGCGACCGGACAACTGCGTGATGATGGCGCTGGTGGACACATCAGCCCTGAAAACCAGCTCCAGCGCCTCGGATTCGCCGAGTTGGCGTGCCTCCTCTGCCGAGACCAGCCCGTGCTTGACCGCAGACTCCTTGACCCTGTCGGTGTCGATGCCCGCGCCGTCGTCGGAAACGAGGAGTTCCACCTTGTTGCCGTTCAGTCGGGACACGGCGAGGGTGATCGTGGCGCGGCGCGGCTTGCCCAGCCGGTCGCGCTCCCCAGTCGGCTCGATGCCGTGATCGACGCAGTTGCGCAGGAGGTGGATGAAGGGGTCCTTCATCTCCTCCAGGATGCGCTTGTCGATCTCGACCTCCTCGCCGCGGATCGCGAGGTCCGCCTCCTTGCCCTGATCGCGACAGAGGTCGCGCACCAGTTTCGGGAACGGTGCAGCGATCGTGGCAAACGGCAGCAAGAGCAGCTTCTTGGAATCCTCCAGCAGGTCGTCCACGAGCTTGCCGACGACACGGAAGTCCTGCTCGGCCGTGCGGGTGAGCGCCGCGCCCTTGTTTTCGAGGGACTTCAAGTAGTCGAGATTCCAGTCGAAGAACTCCAGCAACCCCGCCAGACGCGGCGCAAGTCGCGGCTCCGCGCGGCCCGGCGCCGCCCGGTCGAGCGCCTGGCGGAGCGCGCGCACTTCCGGTTCGACCGCCCCCCACTCCTTTCTCCACGCCTCAAACCGGCCTGCCAGCTCACGCAGGTCGTTCACCCGCTGACCGGTGGTCAGTTTCGCCGTGAGCATTTCCTCGGCTTCCAGCAGCCGCGCGTCCAGTTTTCCGACGGCGATGCGCACGGTCTCTTCAGAGGAAGCCTTCTCGGCTGCGCCTTGCGCCGGCGGCGCGACGACTTCCGTTGCAGCCGCCTTGGGCCGGGCAGCGTGAACCGGTGTGCCGGCAGTCAGTGCCGGCGCGGAAGTTCCCGCGTCGCGAGACGCTCCGGGCGCGGCCAGGGCGGCAGTGATCGCGTTGAGCGCGCGGTGCAGCTTGTCCATCTCCCCGGGCGACGGGGCGCTCTCCTGCCGCTTCCAGGAAGCGAACACGTCTTCCAGCGACTGGCAAATCGACTCGATTTCGGCGAAGTTCACCGCGCGCGCGGCGCCCTTGAGGCTGTGCGCGGCGCGGAACACCGTGTCGATAATGCGGCGTTGCTCCCTCGGCGAAGGCGCCTTCTCCAGCTCCAGCAGACCCGCCCCGATCGCCTGCAAGTGCTCTTCCGCTTCGACCTTGAATGTCGCCCGGAGCTGTTCGCGGAATTCGTCTTCCCGGGTACTCATAGTCGCGTTCTCTACACCTTGTAGCGCTCGACCATCTGCTTCAGGCGCTGGCCGAGCTCGTTGAGGTTGCGCGCGGCATTCTCCAGCTGCTGAGCGCTCGCCACGTTCTGCGCGGCTGCCTGCTTGATGCTCTCCATCGCGGAGGCCACCTGGTCTACCCCCACCAACTGCTGCTGGCTGGAAGCCGCGATCTGGGTGGCCGCCTGCGCCGCCTCCGTCACGCTGCCAGCGAGCGCCTGGATCGCCTCGCCCGCCACCTCGGTTTGCCG
>JACPEF010000060.1 GCA_016183675.1 Betaproteobacteria bacterium | reverse complement strand
GAGCTTCAGCGCGACGCCGCGCGCAACCGAGTCCATGCCCCCGCCCGCCGCGAGCGGCACGACCAGCCGGATCGGCCTAGCGGGGTAGCTCTGTGCCTGCGCAGGGAGCGCGACCGCGAAGGTCAAAATCAAATAGACAGGATTTACAAGATTAACAAGATTCATAAAAAAACCTGAATTCCTTTCGGTGCCGTTTGAGATCCAATCCTGTAAATCCTGTTAATCCTGTCTATTTGCTTGTCGTCAGCAGGCGAGCAAGCTCCACCGCGTCCTCGAGCTGTTCCAGGTGGAGCATCGCGTCGCGGAGTCTCCCGACCCGTGCCCTGGGCAGCGCTTTTGCCGCGAGCTTCTCGAATTTCTCCACGATCTCCGCCTCGGTCGCGAACTTCTTCTCGCTCCCGCGCGCGGCTTCCACCGTGCGCTTCAATGTCGTTCCGTCCTTCAGGCGCACGTCGACGTGCACGAGGTGGCGGAGCTTCGCGCCCCTGGCCGTGATCTCCGGATCGTGGCGCACTTCGACCTTTTCCGCGAGCGCCATGCGGGCGGGATCGGCCACCTTGTCCTCGGTGAACTGGTCCACGAAGCAGTCGCCTTCGATGAGATAAGTGGCGACGCAGTAGGGCATGTTGAGCTGCGCCGAGGTGAGCCCCTGCGGAATGTATTTCCAGCCGACGTGATTCACGGTCACCTGTGAGCCGTGAATCACGATCTTCTTCACGTCCCCGGCACCGAACGGGCGCTCCTTTTGAAGGTCGCGCAGCGCGTCGAGCGTGGTGTGGTTCGTGAGGACGCAGGCGTAGAACTTGAGCGCGACCCCCATGGTCTGCCACGTTTCGCCGAGCCCGGCGGTGAGCTCCTTCAGGTCGAAACGGTCGTTCGAGCGCGAGAACGTGGTGCAAAACCCGCCGTATTCGCTTTCCAGCACGTTGACGATGCCGGTGAAGCCGGCCTCCGCGAGTAGCGCCCCGTAAAGGCCGCTTTGCGAGGAGCGGCCGGCGTGCATGCGCTTCACCATCGCCCCGAACTGGGCGGCCATGAGACCCGCGGCCTGAGTGCCTGCGATGCCGAGCGCGTGCACGGTTTTCCCGGGGTCGAGCCTGAGGCCCCGGGCGGCGCCGGCTGCGGCGGAAAAGACCCCCAGCGTCGCGCCCGAATGCCACCCCTGCGCGATGTGCTCCGGGCCCATGCAGAGTCCCACGCGCGGCCCGATCTCGTAGCCCGCGACCGCCGCGGTGAGGAACTCCTTGCCGCTCATCCCGCTCTTCAGCTCCGTCACCGCGACGAGCGCCGGCAGCACCACCGCGCCCACGTGAAGCACGCCGGCGCGGTGCACGTCGTCGAGCTCGAAGCCCTGCACCGCGGTGCCGTTGACGAGCGCCGCGTGCGGCGCGGAAAGTTTCCGGTCCGTGCCCCAGACCGCGCAGTCGCGGGTCGCGTCGAGCGCGCCGAGCTTGTCCTGCAGGATGCGGCACCATTCGAGGTCCGCGCCGTAGAGCGCGCAGCCGAGCGAGTCGAGCATCAGCAGCTTGATCCGGCTGCGCACCGCTTCGGGAATCGCCTCGTAGCGGAGATTGGAAACGAACTCGGCGATGCCGCGCGTATAGGGGTTGTCGCTCGTCGCTTCGTGGCCCATCGGTTAGTTCCAAAGATTCAAATTAGCCGCCAAGGCGCCAAGGACGCCAAGAAAGGCAACATAGAATATGAAAAACGAAAAACAGGTCAGGCGACCCTCCGGTCGGGTTGAAAGCGGCAATTGTCTTGTAGCCGCCGTATTCCGATCACCTGCCGATTCAAGTTTAGTTGCACCTCTTGACTATCATCGATCCGATTCCCTTGGCGCTCTTGGCGTCTTGGCGGCTATTTTCTTGCGGCCTTAGCTGCCGAGGCGCCGGCCAAGCGGCCGAACACCGCGCCGGAAACCAGCCCGGTGCCGCTCGGGTAGTTGAAGTAGAACAGCCCCCCGACCATTTCCCCCGCCGCGTAAAGGCCGGGGATCGGGATGAGGTTGAGGTCGAGCACCTGCCCGGTCTGATGGTTGATCCGCAGGCCCCCGAAGGTGAAAGTGATGCCGCAGGTCGTGGCGTAGGCCTCGAACGGCGGGGTATCGAGAGGGTTGGCCCAGTTCGACTTCGCCGGATCGATGCCCACGGCGCAACGCCCGTCCTTGACGGTGTGGTTGAACGGGACGTCCGTGCGCACCGCGGCGTTGAACTCGCGCACGGTTTTGAGGAAGCCCTCGGGGTTGACGCCTTCGAGCTTGCGGGCGAGCTCTTCCAGCGTATTGGCGGTCGCCTTGGTGACGAGCTTGATGCGGTACTCGGGGCGCAGGATGTCCTTCACCTTGGCGTCGAACACCTGCCACGCGAACTGGCCAGGCTGCTTCAGCACCTCGCCGCCGTACTTGGCATAGGTAAAGGAGTGGAAGTCTAGCCCCTCGTCCACGAAGCGCTTGCCTTCGGCGTTCACCAGGATGCCGAAAATGTAGCTGTGCTTCTCAAACTGGTCGCCGACGCTCAAGTCGCCGAATTCCGGCGCGTTGCGGTCCCAGCCCACCGCGTGGCAGCCCGACCAGTTGCCGTAGGGGCAGGCGCCGATGTCGAGCGCCATGCGCAGGCCGTCGCCGACATTGAAGCGGGTGCCGCGCACCTTCACCAGGTCCCAGCCCGGGCCGAGGTAGCGCGTGCGCCATTCCGGGTTGGCCTCGAAGCCGCCGCACGCGAGCACGACCGATCTCGCGCGGAATTCCGCCGGCTTGCCGCGTTGCCTCGCCCTGATGCCGGAAACCTTCTCGCCGTCGTAGATGAGCGCGACCGCGCGCGTCTCGTACGCGATCTCGATGCCGTTCTTCTCCGCGGCCTGCGTGAGGTACTGCACCAGCCCCGGTCCGCCGCCCGAGACCTCGATCGGCATGCGCCCGAAGAACTTGCGCCTGCCCCCCACTACGCCCGACTGCCGGCCGTAATTGGGCACGAAGCGCGCGCCCTTGCTCCTCAGCCACACCATGGTCTCGAAGCTCTTCGTGACCAGCGTCTCGGAGAGGTCGGAATCGGTGCGGTATTGCGTCAGCCGGAAGAGATCATCGAAGAACTCCCCGCGCGTGTTGCTGCCCCAGTCGGCGTTCTTCACCTCGTCGTCGGTGAGGTCGGTCAGCCGCTTCAGGTCCTCGACCGAGTCGTAGGCGAAGCGCACGACTCCGCCGGCGAAACGGCTGTTGCCGCCGGATTCCTCGACCGGGGCGGCTTCGAGCATCACCACGCGCGCGCCCTGCTCCCGTGCCGCGAGCGCCGCGCACAGGGCGGCGTTGCCCTTGCCGACGACGATCACGTCATGTTCGTGCATTTGAACCGTCAAGACGCCGAGAAAAAAGAGAATGACGAAGTGACGCGGTGACGGAGTGACGGAAAAAAGTGACGAAAGATGGTGACGTAAAATGGTGACGAAAAGCGCTGTAAGAGCGCCCCGCTATCGGACCTTACTCATCGCCTATATCCGTCACCAGCATCCCGTCACCAGCATCCCGTCACTAGTATCCGTCACCAGTTCTCGTCACCAGTTCTCGTCACTTTTTCGTGATCCCTCGTCCCTCATCCCTCAAAGCAGTCACGAGTCACCGGTTCAAAGCGTTCCCCTGATGCCGGCCGTTTCGATGACGCGGGCGAGCTTCGCCGTCTCGCTCTTCAGGAACTCCGCGAACTCCTCCGGCGTGCTTGCGACCACCGTCATGCCGTCCTGCGCGAGGCGGCCCGTGAGTTCGGGAAGCCGGAGGATGCGCGCCACTTCGGCGTTGAGCTTGGCGATCACCTCGAGCGGCGTCGAAGCGGGCACCAGCATCCCGTACCAGTTGGTCATATCGAACCCCTTGAGCCCGCCTTCCGCGATCGCCGGGATTTCCGGCGCGATCGGGGTGCGTTCGGGTGTCGTCACGCCGAGGGCGCGGAGCTTTCCCGCCTTCACCAGCGACAGGCTCTGCAGGATGTTCATGAAGTACACGGGAACGCGCCCCGCGAGCACGTCGGTGACGGCGGCGCCTGCACCCTTGTACGGGATGTGGACCATCCTGATGCCGCCCATCGAGCTGAACAGCTCGGCGGAGAGGTGAGGCAGGGTGCCGGCTCCCGCCGAGCCGAAGTTGATCTCCCCGGGGTGCTTCTTCGCCAGGGCGATAAGCTCCTTCACCGATTTCGCCGGCATCGAGGGGTGCACCACCAGCACCAGCGGCCCGGAAGCGAGCCTCGAAACCGGGGCGAGGTCGCGCGGCGGGTTGTAGGGGAGACTCTTGTAAAGGCTCGCGTGGGCCGCGTAGCCCGCGGGCATGACCAGTATGGTGTGGCCGTCGCCGGTCGCCTTGGCGACGATCGCCGTTCCGACCGTGCCGCCGGCGCCGGGCCGATTGTCGACGACCACCGGCTGGGCCCACGCCTCGTTCAGCTTCTGCGCGATCATGCGGCTCAGGATGTCGGTGCCGCCGCCGGGAGGAAAGGGCACCACGAGGCGCATCGGCCCGGAGGGATACGCCTGCGCGGCCGCGAGCGGCGCGGCAGCAAGGCCCGCGAGCAGCGCCCCGAGCAAGCCGCAGATAAACCGGGACAGACGCGGATCGGAGCCGCTCATGACAACCTTGGCCGCGGAGAGCACAGACAGTCGAGAACTTCGAACCCGGTCAACCTCACGCGCAATCTTAACCCAGATCGCATCCCATTATCGTGGCGAGCTTCGACAAAGGTTCCGCAAGCGCGCTATCCGACCCGTCGCTGTGCGAGAAGCTTTCGGCTTACTCCTCGTCGTCCAGCGGCTTGAGCAAGGTGACCCGCTTGCCGATGCGTATGCCGTACGCGCGCGCGCCGGCGAGTATGGCCTGGCGAGTCCTGGCCGGCAAGGCTTCGGGTGGACGGACGCCGTGCAGCTTGCGCGGAAAATGCTTCACGAACAATGCAGCGAGGTGAGCGGTCCCCCAGGCGATCGGTGAGGCATGCACCTCGTGGCGGCGGATCTGGTGAAGGGTGGGGAAGTTGGCATCCCAGCGGATCACCGCGCGACGTTCGCCTTTCCGGCCTCGCACCATCACGGCCGCGGCAAAGCGCGCATGGTACAGCACGCCGCGGGCGAGGAGCCGGGCTACCTGGCGCGGGGTCGGGGTCTGCGGAAAACGATTCGCCGCCGGACCGTGCGACTTCCTGAGCTTGCCCTGTCGGTACCAGCGGCGCAGGCGTTCGAAGTCGTTCCCCCCGATCTTGACGTCCATCTCGCGCATGTTGAGGACGCGCGGCAGCGTGACCACCTCGTCCTGCGCCGCGAGCACGACGCCGACCGGGCCGATGGGGGGCGGAAAGCGGAACACCTCCCGCTCACCAAAACGTTTGCCCAGGTGGAAGCGGCCATGCCTGTAGACGCCCGGCCGCGACACCGCTTCGTCGAAGGCCGCCTCAGGAGACCACTGCGACACGGGATCGTCGCTGTCGGTGCTCTCAAAGAGCCGTATGTGGACGGCCTCGACCCCGTCGAGGAGGTCGGCACTGCGCGCCACGAGCAGGTTCGTGAGGCCAGGAGACGCGCCGGCATTGATCACGGCGGTGCGGCGTTTCGCCCTGAAGCGCGTCTCGAAACGGAGCTGTTCGGCTTGAAAGGGGGTATCAGTGAGGTGTGAGGCGGTATCGAGATAGTGGGCGCGCACGCGGAGCGCGGCGCGCAGGACGATCTTGTTCAAAACGGCCGGACAGGCGTTGACGATCAGATGACTGCCCCTCGCCGCCTTCACGATGTTCCAGAGGTTGCGCGCGTTCACCTGCCGGACCGGGATACGAGACTTCTTGCCCAGGAAGCGACGCGCGCGATCCAGGTCCCGGTCGCCGCACGTGACCTGGTGACCCTGGCGGACGAGAAGTCGCGCGAGTAACGAGCCGGTGGCCCCGGCCCCTAGGACGAAGATCCGCATCTGATAAGCAGTGATGAATAGGGCAAGTGTAAATTTTCAGTGGTTCGCGTGCATCGCGGTCATTACCGCGCTGGATAATATGCAACGGCAACCTGGCCAATCTGAGAGGCCTCGGACGCGGCATGAAATGAACTCCAACCTATTGATAGATAAATCTTTAAATGGGGCCTGACCCTGAAGTCTCCGCTCCGGTTACGCCGCGGTGCTCACGTCCACCCGGACATCCGGCGTCGCAACTGCGACGCTGCCATAGAGCGGTCACCGGCCCTTGAATCGAGCGATGAGCACGCCTCCCTGTACCTGCGTCACACCCTTAAGCTGGAAACGCAGTTGCACGGAGTTGAACACGCTCACGTCACGCCGCACCGGGTTGCTCCGATCGAGCGCACCCGCAATCTCGACGTTGACCGCCCGCAGCGGAAACTGCTCTTCCCGCGCGATGACCTGAAGGAGCTCGACCCCGCAGGCCGCGATGCCCGTCAAGAAGAGTTCAGCGGGCGTAACGGCCTCGCCCGGACACCCGTTCTGGACGGGGCCATCGACGATGAAATGGTGGTTGCGGGTATTGCAGAGCACCCGTCCGAACGTGTCGGTCGAGCGAGCCTGCACGGTGTAGCCTCGGATTTCGCCTTGTCCCATTCTGCCCCACCTCCTTTGTTGCGCGCAGCGCTGCTTTCTCCGTTCACTGTTCACCGCTCGCCGCTCAATGATTCTAATCGGCGTTCGACCCTCACCCCCGCCCCTCTCCCAGAATGAGGGGGAGGGGAGGCTCGAGCTGGCCCTTCTCCACTCGGGAGAAGGGGAACGGATGAGGGATGGGCGCCCATTGGCGGTTTCATTGTAACTTTTCTGGGCGCCTTGGCTGCCTTGGCGGTTCAGTTCTTGATCTTATCGGCGTCTCGGCGGCTAGAAAGAGCAACGATGATTGATGAATGATGAACGATGAATCGAGAGCCGAAACCCGATTCCTTCCTTTTTTCCGTGTGTTTGCGTGTGTTTCCGTGGCTGATGTCTGCCTTTGATCTCATCCGCGTGTATCCGCGTTTATCTGCGGCTCAATTATTGTTGGTGTTTTGCTCCGCGTCCTCTGCGGTAAGAGGTGGTCCTTTCAGGCCGCTGCGGCCCGCGCCCGGCCGGTTTCCCCCGCGATGATCGCGGTCAGCTCGCGCACATCCTTGAGGTTCTCCAAACCGTGTATCGTTGAATATACCGACGCGATCCGCTCTCGCGGCAGTGCGCGAGCTGCGCACTGCTCGAATTTTTCCTTGAGCAATTCGGGCGGTAGCGAGTGATCCGCGGTGCGCCCGAACGGCTGGTCCACCTTGGTCGAGAGCACGCGGCCGTCCCGCGTCTCCACCTTCACCTCGGCGCCGAAGTGATTGTCGGCGGGAAACTGCGCGGTGGAGTACGGCGCGGCATGGACCTTCGGCAGCAGGCGCCGCACCGCTGGCTCGTTCAACGCGTCGCCCTCGAACTGGTCGATCACGATTTTGCCGTCCGTCGCCGCGCGCGCGACGCAGTATTGCACGCTGAACTTCGCGTCGAGCGAAGTGCGCGGATCGGGCCGGTTGGTGTGCTCGAGGCGCCGCGCGTGTATCCACACGTCAATGCGCGTAATGTCGTCGGCGTGGAGGCGATGCGTGCGCCGCAGCGCGAGCATCGCGTCGAGCGCCGGATGCGTGCTGCCGCAGCACGGGTATTGCTTGATGGCGATGCCGGGGCTCACGATGTCGAACGGCCGGCCCCAGGCCGGCAGGACCTTGCCCGCATCGTAGTTGCCTTCGCCGTTGAACACGTTGAAGTAGCCCTGCCTGTGCTCGAACGCGTTGGCGCTCGCGGTGTAGCCCTCGCGCGCGAGCAGCGCCGCGAGCAGGCCGTTGCGCGCGCAGTGGCCGACGTGCAGCGGCTTTGTCATGGTGCCGAAGTTCGACTTGATGCCGGAAGCGAGCGAGGCCGCGATCGCGAGCGCCGTTGCGACCTTCTCGTCGGGCAGACCGAGCAGCCGCGTGCATGCCGCGGCGCAGCCGAAGACGCCGATGGTCGTGGTGGGGTGCCAGCCGCGGGTGTACTGGTAGAAGTTGACGCCGAGCGAGAACTTGCACTCGGTCTCGAAGCCGGCGACGTAGGCGGCGATGAAATCGCGGCCGCTCGCGCCGGTGTCCTCCGCGAGCGCGATCAGCGCCGGGAGTATGGGCACCGAGGGGTGCCCTCCGAGCGTGTTGTTGCAGTCGTCGAAGTCGAGCGCATGCGAGGCGGTGCCGTTTACCAGCGCGGCATCGAGCGCGTTCACGCGCAGGCTGCGGCCGAAGACAAGCGCGGGGCCGTCCGCCGCGCCTCGCAGCACGACGTCCGCCACGATCCGGGTCGCTTCCTCGCCCGCGCCCGCGAGCGTCACGCCGACGGTATCCAGGATGCCGACCTTCGCCCAATGAACTGCCTCAGGCGGCAGTTCATTAAAAGTGACGGCATTGATCCGTTTCGCCAGTTCGAGCGCGAAGCTCATGTAGGGAGCCGTAAATCGTGCATCGTAACTCGTAAATCGTGAATCGTGTAAGGACGTCGCTCAATGCAGTTGCAGCCCGGCGTCCTTGACGAGCTTGCGCCATTTGGCGATCTCGGACTGGATGTGCGCGTTGAACTGCTCCGGCGTCGTGCCCACCGGAGTGGAACCATCGGCCGTGAGGCGTTGCTTGACCTCTGGCGACTGGACCGCTTCGACGATCGCCGCCGAAAGCTTCTTCACGATGGCCGTGGAGACCTTGGCGGAAGTGATGATTCCGTACCATTGGTCCACCTCGTAACCCGGCACCCCGGCCTCGGCAATGGTGGGGAAATCGGGGACCGCCGGGGAGCGCTTGCTGGCGGAGACGGCGAGCACCCGCAGGCGGCCCGCCGTCATGTGCGGCCGCACGCCGAGGAGCGTGCTGAGCGCGATCTGGGTTTCTCCGGCGATCGCCGAAGTGATCGACGCCGCTCCGCCCTTGAACGGCACGTGGACGATCTTGATGCCCCCCATGTGCGCCAGCATCTCGCCCGCAAAATGCTGCAGGCCGCCGGTGCCGGAGGAGCCGAAGTTGAGCTTGCCGGGGTTCGCCTTCGCATGCGCAATGAGTTCCTGCACGGATTTCGCCGGCACTGACGGATTGACGGCCAGCACGTAGAAGAGGGAAGTTGCCTGGGTAATCGCCTGCAAGTCCTTCGTCAGGTCGTACGGCAGCCTGGGATTGGTCGCCGCGTTGACCGTATGCGATGCCGAGATGAGGCAGATCGTGTAGCCGTCGGGGGTGGCTTGCGCCGTGATCTCGACGCCGATCGCGCCCGCCGCTCCCGTGCGATTGTCCACGACGACCTGGTGGCCCCAGCGCTCCGAGAGCTTCTTGGCTATGGTGCGCCCGGTGATGTCGGTTCCGGCGCCGGGCACGAAAGGCACGATGAGACGGATCGGCTTGGTGGGATAGTTTTGCGCCATCGCAGTGTGCCCCGGCACGAGGCTTGCAGGCGCAGTGAATATGACGATCGCCGCAGAGCGCAAAACTATGGCCTTCACCGCACTTTTCCTCCTGTTATCTTGCAGGCGCTCATATTTTATGCCGTTCCCACCTGCTTTACCGAAATCGATCAGACTGCCCGGCCCCTACCATTGGAGATTCTGGCTGGAACGGCATCAGGGGACCTCGATGTCCATCAGCGGCGCGTACTGCTGTCCGCCGTGCCCGTCGCTGTCGGCGAGGTCACCCTGCGCGATGGGGCGCGGGATCGACGCCTTGACCGCAAGGGCGTTATCGCAGAAGAAGAACTTGACCTTCTCCGGGGGCAGCCCGTAGGACGCGGCCACCGCTTCGCGGCTGAGCGCACCTGACCGCTTGACGCGCTCGTAGGTGGCCGCGTCTTCGAACATGATGTCGAAGGTGAGCTCGAACGGGCCGGCATTCTTGCTTCGAATGAGCCGCGCGAGCTTGGCGAGCGCTGTCATACTTGAATCCGTGAATCGTAAATCGTAAATCGTAAATCGTGATGCGGGATGCGGGATGCGGGATGCGGGATGCAGGATGCGGGATGCGTGATCCGACTCAAGTCCCATCTCGCATCTCGCATATCATATCTCGCATCTCGCATCCTGTCGTCGGCGTCTATCGGCGTTCATCCCGTTCCAATGACATCCGCAAACTCCTCATGATCGATGGTCCGCGACACACCTGGAAGACGGACATTGGAACGGGATTCATCGGCGGCGAGAAAAGGCAAGGCAGAAGGCAGAAGGGTGAGCCGGGGTTTCGAAAAACGTGCCTGCGCATGTTTGAGCCGGTGAACGCCCGACGCGATGCAGCGCGGCGGGACGGGGGAAGGCAGAAGGATCTTGAGTCCTATCCGCGTTCATCTGCGTTTATCTGCGGTTTCGTTATCGTCATTCCTGGCGCCTTGGCGTCTTGGCGGTTCAGTACTTGATCTTACAGACTCTTTACGTGCGCGCCGTCGACCGCGTAGAGCTCCATCGGGAACATCTCGTAGGGATCGTCGGGCTCCACGACGTGGTTGACGTTGAAGCGGTAGACAGCGCCGCGGTCCAGATGGGCCGGATTGTAGGGGCAGGCGAGCGCGGTGATGAGCCCGCTCCATTCCGGTATCGGCAGATGCAGGGCCTGGTGGCGGATGACCCCGCCGAGCGAGCTTGCGATTTCCTGCGCGGGCGCGGTCGCCTCGATCACCAGGGCGAGCTCGTGGGAGCGGATCTCCTTGACCGGCTCGAGCGGCCCCATCGTCCCGTTCTTGCCGTAGATCCGGATGCAGATATGGTACTGGTCCGGCGGCAGGGAATCGCCGTAGATCTGCTTCACGCGCGCATGCACGCGCTCCTTCAGGCGCTCGGTCCACTCGTCGATTCTGCGGATGATGAACGGATCGCGCACCGAGCCGATCACGACGCTCTGGTAGCCGATCTTCTCGGCGCCCTCGAGCTTGACCGTGTAGCGATCGGCCGGACTGAACCCGCTGCCCGACACCCTGACCGCCCGATCGCTGACGGCTTCGTAGCGGGACCGCGTCAAATCCAGCGTGCCCGAGCATTCCTTGATGAGAAACGGGTCGGCGTTCTCGTAGAGGCTGTGCGCGGCGATGCTCTGCGGCGTGCAGGCGAGTTCGGGGTCCGGCGCCTCGACGATGAAATGATCGCTGCGGATCGCCGCCGTCATGCAGTCGGGCGTCTTGCGGTTCACGACCGCCGCCGCGCCGCACTCGAGGATCTTGGCCGCGTGCCACGCGAGCCCTGCGGGAAAGCCGTGCTTCATCGGCAGGCCCGCGAAGATCGCGGTGTCGCTGGATCGCCCGGCGATGACGACATCCGCTCCCGCCTCGAGCGCCCTGAGGAAGGGCTCGGCGCCCATCATGCCGACGAAGCGCTCGCCGCGTTCGATCACGGCCTCGTTGAACTCGGGAGCGGGATGGAGCGGCCTGATGCGGCCCTCGCGCAGCCGGCGCTTCAGATAATCCTTCGACTGCTCGGCGTGGGTCAGCGCGAGTCTGAAGGATAATCGTTCCTCGCCCGCGATTTCCTTCACGATGCCGGACACCCAGTCGAGGTGGACATCGGCGCCCGCGGTGCCGGCGGAGCCGATGAGAAGCGGCACGCCGAGCCGCCGCGCCCCGAGCAGCATCAACCGGAGGTCGCGCTTCACCGCGGCGTGCGGAAACGCGCAATGGCCGGCGCCGAGATGGCTCGGGCCGGGGTCGGTCGAGCCCGCGTCGCAGCCGATGAAGTGGGGCTTGCGCGCGAGCGCCGCTTCGAAGGAGGTTTCGAGGAATCCCGAGCCGAGCACCCCGGTCGGCGCGAGCACTCTCATCTCGTTCATGTCGTCATGCCCTCGATCCGTCGCGCCCCTGTCCTCGTCCAGGCGAAGTATAATCAACCCGGATATTGGGCGGCCCGGAGGGAGAAATGAATATCAAGAGATTGGCACAGGCTTTCTTGCCCATTCTGCTCTGCGGAGCAGCGGAAGGCGCGCAGGCGGGAACATTTCCCGACCGCAACATCCTGATCGTCGTGGCGGGAAGCCCGGGTGGCGGGCTCGACCTGTTCGGGCGCGCGCTGGAGCGGACGATGCTGGAAACCAGGCTGCTTCCGACCGGCTTCGTGCTCAAGAACATGGGCGGGGCGGGCGGCAACCTGGCGAAATCGTACGTCCACCAGCGCAGCGGCGATCCGTACACCCTCTACGTCGAATCGAACCGGATTTACGTCAACAAGATCGTGGGAACCACGACACTCGATTACCATGACGTGACGCCGATCGCCAGGATGATCACCGAATACCTGGTATGGGTGGTGCGCGCCGACTCTCCTTTCAAGTCCGCCAAGGATATTCTCGACAAGCTGAAAGCCGATCCAACCTCTGTGGTATTCGGTGTGGGCACGGTACCCAGCAACGACCAGATGAACATCCTGCGCCCCGCCTTGGCCTATGGGGCTGATCCCAAGAGGATCAAGCTGGTGTCGTTCAAGAGCGGCGGGGACCTCATGATCCAGCTGCTACGTGCCAGGTGAACCAGACGACCGCGACCAAGGCGTACCCCGTGAGGGCCGGCAAGCCCAGGGCCTTCAGCCGCGGACTCAGGTAACTTCTCCAGGCGAATTCCTCGAAGATGTTCTTCAAGAAGAAGGGCATCAGCGTCCCGGCGAGCACCGTCAAGTACTGGGATCAGACGCTGGCGAAGACGGTCCGCACCGACTCGTGGAAGAACGCGCTGGACAAGTTCGGCTGGTACAACGCCTACGCGAATTCCGCCCAGTTCCGCAAGGACCTGGACCGCGAAACCAAGGTCTATGCCGAGATCCTGACCAAGCTCGGCATGGCCAAGGGGCTTGCCAAGTGACGCAGTGACGAAGTGACGAAGTGACGCAGTGACGAAGTGACGAAGTGATGCGGTGGTGAAGCGTGGTCGTGTCGAAAAGATGCGGTGCCGGTATAGCGAATAGCTTGCGACGGGATCCGGCTTCCAAGCAGCAGGCGCAATACGGCGGGCAATTTACCGTCCGTCACTGCGTCACCACGTCACTTCGTCACCCTTGACGCCAAACACCGCAAGAGCGGTGTTTGGCGGAAGAGAGTGGGAGTCGAACCCACGAAGGACCGCCAGCGGCCCCTACCGGGTTTGAAGTCCGGCCGCCCCACCGGGAGCGATTCCCTTCCGTTAGAATGAAAAACAAAATCAAATTTAGCCGCCAAGGCGCCAAGGCCGCGAAGAAGACCAAAGCAAAAATTGAATCAGCAAGCGAAACAGGCAACATCGAATTTGCCCTTGGTCTGTCGCTGCCTGTGTAGTAATTCGTCCGGTTCTCTTGGCGTTCTTGGCGTCTTGGCGGCTATTTTATTGCTGCTTTCCTGGGGACGTCAGTCCAGGGCGAGGCGGTTGCGTACCGCTTCCGCGACACGCTTCGCTTCGACCACGGCATCGCGCAGCAGCCCGCTGTAGCGGGCGCGCACCGCCCCGACCGACCAGATGCCCGCAATCGAGGTTTCGAACGCATCGTTCGTGACCAGATAGCCGCGCTCATCGCGGGCGATGCCGGACGGAACCACTGCCGTATTGGGCGCGAGCCCGACGTAGGCAAATACCCCGGCGCAGGCGATTTCCTCGGTTTTTCCGTCGCCGGCATGCTTGACGCGCACCTTCTCGACCATTTTACCGCCGAGGATCGCCTCGACCGTGGTGTTCCACATGTTGGATATCCTGGGGTCGGCGCCGACTTGCTCGGCGAGGTGCCGCTGCGCGCGGAAGCGATCGCCGCGATGGATCAACCGCACCTTGCGGCAGAACTTCGCCAGCACCAGCGCTTCCTGCAGCGCGGAATCCCCGCCGCCGACCACCACCACCTCTTCGTTCTGGAACAGGGGGGCGTCGCAGTCGGCGCAACGCGAGACGCCGCGTCCTTCGAATTCATCTTCGCCGGGAATGCCCAGCTTCTTCAGCCGAGCGCCGGAGGCGACCACCACCTGGCGCGCGCCGTAGGAGCGGCCGGCGGTCGCGACCTCGAACGCTCCGCCGCCCGCGCGGATGGACGTGACTTCTTCCTGGATGCTCGCCACGCCCGCCTCGGCGTTGGCCTGCATGAGCTCGGAGGCGAGGTCGGTGCCCGATGTCACCCGGTCCTCGGGATAGCCATCGAGCTCGTTGACATTGATCACCAAGCCGCCGAACAGTTCGGCTTCGAAGGTGGCGACGGCGAGGCCCTGGCGCGCGGCGTGGTTCGCCGCGGTGAGACCGGTGATGCCTTCGCCGATCACGATGAGGTCATAGGTCTGTGTCATAAAGGATCCGGGTTCAGGATACGGGATTCGGGATACGGGATACGGGATTCAGATTTCAGGGCAACTGGCTTTTCCTTTGTGTCCTTCGTGCCTTTTGTGGTTCAGTTTTTCATCGGCGTCTATCGGCGTCCACCCCGTTAGAGGCGGGGCCTCTAACCGGGTCCATCGGCGGCGAGGAAGAGCAACGATGAATGATGAATGATGAGCGATGAACTGAGAGTCAAGACCCGATTCATTGCTTTTTCCGTGTGTTTCCGTGGCTGATTTCCGCCCTTGATCTTATCCGCGTTTATCTGCGTTTATCTGCGGCTGAAATCTTGATGTTGCTTTTCCTTGGCGTCCTTGGCGGCGGAAGTTTTCGCCGGCCCGCTGACCGGCGCCGCGGGTCCCAGGACGGCGGCGTAGTCCTTCCGCATCTTGCGCGCGTCGCCTACCCGCTGCGTGATCGCGAGCCTATCGAGGTACTCGAGGATCTCGATTGCAAGCCCGCGGCCGATGCCCGTTGCGTCGCGGTACTGCGCCGCGGTGAAGGTGCCGCTGGCGTTCCTCTGCGCCAGCGCATGCGCGGTCGCGGCAAGCGAAGCGAGCACGGCGCGCGGATAGAATCGGTCCGGCGTGACCTTCATCACTTCACCCGTCCGGCTCTTGCGGTGCAGAAAGTCCGTGAGCATCGCGTCCTTCAGCTTGAGCTTGAGGGCGAGCTCCGCGACCGTCGGCGGCGCGAGCCCTCCCGCCTGCAATGCCGGCAGGACGGCTTGCCACATCCTCTCGTCTTCAGGGTTGGAGGTCGCGTCGTGTCCGGGCAGACGCGCGGCCGTGCCACCGATCTCGAGCCTTCGCTCGTCCGCGAGCTCGCGCGCAAGCGACTGGAACGCTTCCATGGGAAGCTTGGGCGCGAGCTGCGCGCGGAGCGCTTCCATCTCCACCCCCACCGCCTGCGGCTGGGCGCGGTGAAAATCGCACACCGCGGCGGAAATACGTTCACGCAGGCCCTCGCGCCGCGCCTGCGCAACGCCGATGCGGTTTTCCTTGCCGAGCACGGCGACGCCCGCGGCGGAGTAGAGCTGCGCCGCGCGTTCGGGCTTCAGGTTGAAGGTGCGCTCGAAACGGGAGAGATCGACGCCCTGCTCTTGAGCCTTGAGCAACTCGGCGAGCGCCGCCTCAGGCGCACCGCTCTCGAGCGCGGCGAGTTCGGCTTTCCGCGCGGCCGCCGCGCGGCGCCCGGCGCCGGGAAACGGGTCGATCACGACGCCGCCGCCCAGCGTGCGGCGCGCCGACTGGTCGCGGAGAATGAAGCGGTCGCCGTGGAGCGCGCCGACCGGTTTGTCGAGCGCGAGCTGCGCGATGGCGGAGCCGCCGGGCGCGATCGCGCCTCCCCCGGGAATCGAGATGCGCGCGGTGACGTCCGCAGTCGCGAGATGCACGTGCAGCGGCGTCCAGTGCTCGAGCTCGTTCGCTTCGGCGGCGAGCACGGTCACGCGCGCATCCACGCGCTGCGCCGGCGCGTGGATCGCCTCATGGAGCACCCAGTCGCCGCGTGACACGGTCTCGACATCGGCGCCCGTCAGGTTGAGCGCGCAGCGCTGCCCGGCCTGCGCGCGCGCCGCGGCGAGCCCGCGCATCTGGATGCCGCGCACGCGCACCGGCGTGCCCCTGGGCGAGACCACGAGCTTGTCGCCGGGTGCGACGCTTCCGTTGAACACCGTGCCCGTCACCACCGTCCCGCTGCCGGCGATGGTGAAAGCGCGATCGATCGCGAGCCGGAAATGCTGGCCTTCGGTGGCGCGCGCGGCCTGCGCGTTCGCCGCGGCCGTCAGCGTGCGGCGCAATTCCTCGATCCCCGCGCCGCTCACCGCCGACACCGGGAGCACCGGCACGCCGGCGAGGCGGGTGGCCGCCAGCAGCGCGGTGACCTCCGCGGCGACCATCTCCACGCGCTCGGGCGCGACGCGGTCCACCTTGGTGATGGCGGCGATGCCCCGGCGAATGTCGAGCAGCTCGAGGATGTGCAGGTGCTCGACGGTCTGCGGCATCACACCGTCGTCGGCGGCGACGACCAGCAACGCGAAATCGATCCCGCACACGCCGGCCAGCATGTTGCGGATGAAGCGCTCGTGGCCGGGGACGTCCACGAAGCCGATGACGGCCCCGCTCTCGAGCGGCCAGTACGCGAAGCCGAGGTCGATCGAGATGCCGCGCGCCTTTTCCTCCGGCAGGCGGTCGGTGTCCACGCCGGTGAGCGTCTTCACCAGCAGCGTCTTGCCGTGGTCTATGTGTCCCGCCGTCGCGACGATCATTCCGCGTCCACCTCTTCACCACAGAGACACAGAGACACGGAGACCGACAAGGAAGCGCGAGAACTTTTCCGCATATACGACATCTCGTTCATGTTTCCTCTGTGCCCTCAGTGCCTCTGTGGTTCAAATTTCAGTTCGCCGAGTTGGGCGAGGAACTCGGCTTCGTCATCGAGGCAGCGCAGATCCATGATGAAGGCGCCGTCCTTCACGCGCCCGATCACCGGGACCGGCAGGGCGCGGAAGGCCGAGGAAATCTGCGCGGCGGCCGCGTTGCGCCGCTTGCCCGCTACGCTCACGGCAACGCCGCAGCTTGCGACGAGGTCGACCGGCAGCGATCCGCTGCCTATCTGGCTCTTCACCGCGACGATCTCGGCCCCGGCCGTGCCGGCAAGCGCCGCCCGCAGCGCCGGCAGCAGGCGCTCTGCCTGCGCCTCGATTTCCGCGAGCGGGCGCGAGAGCAGCCTCAGCGTCGGCAGCGCGGCCTGCAGCCGGCGAGGGTCGGCGTAGAGCTTGAGCACGGCTTCCAGCGCCGCGAGCGTCATCTTGTCCACCCGCAGCGCGCGCTTCATGGGGTTCCTGCGGAGCCGCTCGATCAGCTCCGCGCGACCCACGATCAATCCGGCCTGCGGGCCGCCGAGCAGCTTGTCGCCGCTGAAGGTGACGACGTCGGCGCCGGCGGCGAGCGACTCGCGCGGCGTGGGCTCGTGCGGCAGCCCGTAATCCTCGAGGTCGACCAGCATCCCGCTGCCGAGGTCCACGATGAACGGCAGCGCGTGCTTGCGGGCGAGGGCGGCGAGATCGGCTTCGGCGACGGCCGCCGTGAAGCCGTGGATCGCATAGTTGCTGGTGTGCACCTTCATGAGCGCCGCGGTGCGCGGCGAAATCGCGCCGGCGTAATCCTTGAGATGCGTGCGGTTGGTCGTGCCGATCTCCCTGAGCTTGCATCCTGCGCGCGCCATGATGTCGGGCATGCGGAAGGCGCCGCCGATCTCGATCAGCTCGCCGCGCGAGACCGGCACTTCCCTCTTCTGCGCGAGCGTGTTCAGCACGAGGTACACGGCGGCGGCGTTGTTGTTCACCACGAGCGCCGCTTCCGCACCGGTGAGCCGGACGAGCCAGCGCTCGACGTGTAGGTCGCGCTCGCCGCGGTCGCCGCCTTCGAGGTCGAATTCGAGGTTGACGGGGCGCGTCATCGCGCGCGCGACCGCTTGGGCGGCCTCCTGCGGCATGAGCGCCCGGCCCAGGTTGGTATGAAGCACCGTGCCCGTCAGGTTGAACACGGGCTTGAGCGATGGCTGCGTCTCGCGGTCAAGCCGCGCGGCGCACGCGCGCACGAAGCCGCGGTCGTCGAAGGCGACGTCGGGACGTGCGGTGCGGCGGGAGAGGGCGGCGCGCAGCGCGGCGAGCTCCGCGCGCGCCGCTTCGGTCACGAGCGGACGGCCGTAGCGCGCGATGAGCCCTGCGACTGCGTCGAGCCTGAGCAGCCGGTCGAGAGAGGGAATCGCGCGACGCGCGGACGGTCCGGAATTCAGCATGGCGGACAGCAGGCCGGCGGGACGCGAGGGGTGATCACTGCGGTCATACTGCGCGAGCGGGCGCGAAAGGCGACGAGGGGCTTGAAGTTTAGCTCAAGTCCGGGCCTTGTGCTATTCTCGCTGCCGCTTCAAAGTAGAGCCTGGCAACGGCAAGCCGGGACGCTCGGAGAGGAGAGGATATGAGAGCTGCGATGAAATTGGGCGTGGGACTGATGGCCGTCCTGTGGTCGCTCGGCGCGCCGGCCCAGAAGACGGCAGCCGACCTGAAGTATCCGACGCGCCCGATCCGGTTCATCTGCCCGTACGTCGCCGGCGGCGCGGGGGACATCTTCACCCGCACGATCGGCCAGAAGCTCACTGAGGCGCTGGGCCAGACGGTGGTCGTGGACAACCGCCCGGGCGCGAACGGCGGCATCGGCACCGACATCGTCGCGAAGAGCGCGCCCGACGGCTACACGCTGGTGATGGGCAACAGCGGCCCGCTGGCGGTCAATCCGGTGTTGTACAAGAAGGTGCCGTACGACCCGATCAAGGATTTCGCGCCGGTCACGCAGGGCACTTCCTACATGTACGTGCTGGTCGTGCCGCCGTCGCTGCCGGTGAGGACGCTGGACGATTTCGTCGTGGTGCTCAGGACAAAGCCCGGCCAGATGACCTACGGCTCGACCGGGATCGGGGGCGGGAACCATCTCTCCGGGGAACTCTTCAACCTCATGACCGGCACCCAGGCGATCCACGTGCCGTACACCGGCAGCGCGGCCTCGCTCGCCGCGCTGCTCGGCGGCCAGCTCAACTACATGTTCGATACCGTGATCACCTCGGTCCCGCAGCTCAGGGCGGGCAAGCTCAGGGCGCTGGGCGTGACCGCGCGCAAGCGCTCCTCCGCGCTCCCCGAGGTGCCGACGCTCGACGAGCTGGGACTGAAGGGCTTCGAGCTTACCCAGTGGCAGGCTGTGGTCGCTCCGGGCGGCACGCCGAAGGCCATTGTCGACCTGCTCTACCGCGAAGTCGCGAAGGCACTCAGGGCGCCGGACGTGATCGAGCGCCTGGCAACGCAGGGCGGCAACGAGCTGGTGGGCAACACGCCGGAAGAGTTCGCGCAGGTCATCAAGAACGACCTCGCGAAGTACGCGAAGCTCGTCAAGGCGGCGAAAATCCAGGTGCAGTGAAAGACCTTAACCTCCCACCGCAGAGGACGCGGAGGGAGAGAATCCGAGAGAGCGTGAGGGCGACAGTTTCCGTGAGAGCGTTAGAGCGTGAGGGCGGGAGATGGAAATACCCCCTCACGATCTCCCGATCTCCCGACTCACGGGTTTTGGGAACCGCCAAGACGCCAAGAGAACCTTAACCTCTCACCGCCGAGGACGCAGAGGAACATAAAAAAACAACAATTAAGCCGGCGATGGACGCAGATGAGCTCGGCCCTAGCTGACGGTAATTCAAGTTTCAAGACCTGACCCCGGCTTCACTTGGCACGGGACAGCGCTTGTCACGCTCCGGCGGTTGGAATAGATTGCTCGGTAATTCACCGCTGATCCCGCTCATGACCCACGCGGATCGCGGTCGTTTGCCGGGGAGGGAGAAGCCAGCATGAACATAAGACCCGTTATGCGTATTGCGGCAGCTTTTCCGCCCCCGCTCCCGGCGCCCCGGCTCGGCGACGCGAGATCACGGCCGGATTGAATTTCCTATCGTTTTGTATCGAGAGTTCGGCACGGCAGGCCAGCACCTGGAGTGGCCGGTTTGGTCGCCCACACCGTGGCCGCATGAACTCTTTGAAAAGCGGGTTTCGTCATGGCTCAGGAAAAATCTTTTAGGGACAGACAAGTCAGATCGAGCGAGATCAGAATCCGCAAGATCGGCGTGAAAGATCTCTGGCAGGCGCTGAAGGAAGGCTTCGACGACTTTAATGCCAAACCAAGCATTATCGCGTTCTTGATCGTAATTTATCCGCTGTTCGCCCTGCTCTGGACACTGCTTCTGGTTGGCGACAATCTGCTGCATCTCGCCTTTCCGATGGTCGCGGGCCTTACCTTTCTCGGCCCCGTGGTCTCGGTTGGTCTTTTTGAAATGAGCCGACGTCGCGAACGCGGGCTCGACCTCACCTGGCGCTCAGCGTTCGATTTTGTCCACTCTTCCTCATTCGCTCCCATCCTGGCGCTTTCGCTGGCGATGATGCTGCTCTATGTCGCCTGGCTGTATGTGGCGGAAACCCTCTACTTTGGTCTGTTCGGCGCAGTTCCACCGGATTCGATCTCAGACTTTGTGACCCAAGTACTCACAACCCGACGGGGTGGTGCGCTGATCTTCTACGGTACTGTTCTCGGGTTCTTTTTCGCCGTCGCGGCGCTGGCGATTTCGGTGGTCTCCTTTCCTTTGGCCCTGGACAGACCGGTGACTGCCATGACGGCGGCCCACGTTTCGATCAAAGCAGTCAGCTCCAATACTTTAATGATGGCTCTCTGGGGACTAATTGTTGTGGTGCTGCTGGCGGCCGGGGCGATCCTGTTTTTGATCGGCCTCGCCGTGGTCCTACCGGTATTGGGCCATGCAACGTGGCATCTTTACCGCAAACTTGTTGAGCCGTAAGGCAATCGCGGCGTGCGACGCCGCGTGGATGCGATCCGCGCAACGCTCGGGCGCGGTTCGGCGAGGCGCGCCGGGAGCGTCGCCGCGCACGCGCGCAGCTGCGCCGGCGTGACCTTCACCGCGTTGGTGGCCCGGGCGGTTCGGCCACGAGGTTCATGCAGGCGATCTAATCGACGAACGCAAGGCGCGACTCACACCGGGCGCACCGACGACACGACATTGTCGCTTCTTCGCGTGCCGGCAGCAACCGCGCTACGCAAGGTACCGTGCCGCACCGAGTACCAGCGCGGCATCCTTGCGCGCGATGACAAAGGCGAGTGGGTGGTCCGTATCACCGGGCAGCAGGGCCCGGGCGTGCTGCGCTCGATGTCGGAAGCGAACTGCTTCATCGTGCTCGAGCACGGGCGGGGCGAGGTGGAAGCGGGGGAGTTGGTGCAAGTGCAGCTGTTCGATGGGCTTACCTGACGCTGCGACGGAAGAACCACCGGCCGTCAATTCGGAGTGGCCGCATGCTCTATTGGTGCGATGTGCCGCAGCTGTTCAGATGATCAACTTCTATGAAGTCGCGCTACGACGATTCCGAATTCGCGTGGCAAGGACATAAATAGACAATCCGATCAGCACAGCAATAGCTTGAAAAAGACCGGCGTATAACTGTGCGCTAGGTGCTGCCGGATCACTTGCAAGCACAGCGACTAGAACTATCGTAATCGCGGTCAAGAGCAATGCCTTTAGGCATTCCGACCCCTTCAAAAATGAGCCTCCGACGTATCCAATTAGGATTGGCACGAACAATACGTTTATGGGAACTGCTAAAAAGTCTGGAACCAGTGGCACTGCCAACCATACGTACGCGAGCCATATCAATGTGAGAACGATTGAAAAGCTGACGTTCGTCCATAAAGCTCTCATCGCGCGAATCCTTCGATACCGTGATCACGTCCGTGCCGCACCTGCGCGCCGGGCGGCTGCGGGGGATCGGAGTGACCGCGTTGAGGCGCGCCTCCGCGCTGCCGGAGGTGCCGACGCTCGACGAGCTCGGACTGAAGGGCTTTGAATTCACGCAGTGGCAGGCGGTGGTCGCCCCCGCCGGCACGCCGAAGGCCATTGTCGACCTGCTCTACCGCGAAGTCGCGAAGGCGCTCAAGATGCCGGACGTGATCGAGCGCCTGGCGACGCAGGGCGGCAACGAGCTGGTGGGCAATACCCCTCAGGAATTCGCGCAGGTCATCAAGAACGACCTCGCGAAGTACGCGAAGCTCGTCAAGGCGGCGAAAATCCAGGTGCAGTGATGCAGTGACGGAGTGACGCAGTGACGGGAGTCGGCTTACGCGGAAGCGGTGATAAGTAACAAGCGAAGGTAGTTTGGAACCCCCGCTCAGCGGGACACACGTCACCGCGTCACTTCGTCACCTCGTCACTCGAAGAGGCGTTCAGGCAGCGGCAGCCCGGCGAGGTCATCGGCAGTGAGACGCCGGTCGGGCTCGATGCCGAAGCGCTCGAGCACGTGGATCAGCTGCCGCGCGTGCTGCGCCGAGTGCCAGGTCGAGCGCTCGAACACGACGTGCATCGGCTGCATGCCGTAGAAGGTTTTGACCTTGCGGGCGAGCGACTTGTCTTCCAGCCCGTCCCACCAGTGCTGCAGCCGCGCGATGACCTCCTCGCCGTAGCGCGCGATCTCGTCGCCCGTGAGAAAGGTGCCGTCCTTGGGCGGCACGTTCGCGTGCGCCACCGCGTACTCCACGCCGTTGATCGCACTCTCGAGAAACGCCTCGCCGATGCGGAACAGATGGTGGCTCAACACGCGGATCGAGCGGTCACGGTTCTCCATGACGCGTTCACTCATGCGCGCGGGCGGGATCTGGCGCATGTAGCGCTGCGCCGCGCGCAGCACGAGTATCCATTTCCTGATGAGCTCCGCGGGCGGCAGCGGCTTATGTCCCGTGCCCTGCAGGCCGACAAATTCGGCGACGTCCTCGAGGTTCTGGCCGAAGACGTAGCTCTCGCCCCTCGCGACGACCGGTACGTTGCGCACCCCGAAGGCGAGCAGCTTCTCGCGCCCGCCGGGATCGTTCAGCACGTCGACCGCGACGAAGTCAATGCCTTTTCGCGAAAGAAACTCTTTCGCTCGGAGGCAGCTGGTTCACCCTGGCTGGGTGAACAGGACGAACGGGTCGGCGGCTCCCATGCTCGCGGTTCCGAAAGAAGAATCGATGCGGACAGCGTACTACCCGTGGCGAACGAGCGTCAAGGTGCGTCCACGCGATGATATAATGTCGCGCCTTTTCACCCCGCCCCGCACAATGAAGTTGATTGGAACGCCCGCGAGTCCCTATACGCGCAAGGTGCGCGTGGTGCTCGCCGAGAAACGGATCGACTACGAGTTCGTGATCGATTCGCCGAACGATGCCGAGACCCGGGTGCCCACCTACAATCCCCTCGGCAAGGTGCCGGTGCTGATCACCGATGACGGCACCACCATCTTCGACTCGCGCGTGATCGTCGAGTATCTCGACAACGCGAGCCCGGTGGCGAAGCTGATACCCGAGGACATCCGCCACCGCATCCAGGTGCGGCGCTGGGAAGCGCTTGCGGACGGGTGCACGGACGCCACCGTAGCGGTCGTGATGGAGAAGCGCCGCCCCGCCAATCAGCAGTCGGCCGGATGGATGGCGCGCCAGAACGGCAAGATCGACCGCGCGCTGGAGGTGATGTCGGAGGAGCTCGGCACCCGCGCCTGGTGCAGCGGGGATCACTACAACCTGTCCGATATCGCGGTCGGTTGCTGTCTCGACTACCTCGATCTGCGCCTGCCCGACCTGAACTGGCGCAAGACCTGCTCCAATCTTGCACGGCTGGCGGAGAAGCTCGCGCAGCGACCGTCGTTCAAGGACACCGCGCCGCCGGCTTCGTAAGGCGGAAGGCAGAAGGGGACCTGATTACGGATTTTCCTTCATCCTTCATCCTTCTGCCTTCTCCCGACCCGCCGCGCTGCATCGCGTCGGGCGTTCGCCGGCTCGAACGTGCGCAGGCACGTTCTTCGAAACCCCAGCTCACCCTTCATCCTTCAGCAGTTCCGCTCCCGGCGGGCATTCACTCGCGCGGGAGTCCTCCCGGGTCCGTTCCGCGCTCTCGATGATGCCCCCGCCGAGGCATACGCGGCTCTCGTACACCACCACTGACTGGCCGGGCGTGATCGCCCACTGCGGCTCCGCGAACTCGATCTCGCACTGCTCCGCGCTCACGCTGGCAATCGCGCAGGCCGCGTCCTTCTGCCGGTAGCGCGTCTTCGCGCTGTACACCCACTGGCAGTGCGGCGTGCTGCCGCTGATCCAGTTGAGATCGGTCGCCTTGAGCCGGTCATGGAAGAGCGCCGGATGGTCGTGCCCCTGCACGACGACCAGGCGGTTGTGCCGGAGGTCCTTCGCGGCGACGTACCACGGCTCGCCGTCGCCTTCACGGTTGCCGCCGATGCCGAGCCCCTGGCGCTGGCCGATGGTGTAGAACATGAAGCCCTGGTGGCGCCCGACGACGCGGCCCTCCAGCGTCCGGATCTCGCCGGGATTGTCCGGAAGATAGCGGCTGAGGAATTCGCGGAACGGGCGCTCGCCGATGAAGCAGATCCCGGTCGAGTCCTTTTTGTCGTGGGTGGGCAGCCCTTCGCGCCGCGCGATCGCCCGTACCTCGCGCTTGTAGAGCGTGCCGAGCGGGAACAGCGTCTTCGCGAGCTGCGCCTGATCGAGACGATAGAGAAAATAGCTCTGGTCCTTGGTGCCGTCCTCGGCCTTGAGCAGCTGGTAGAGGCCGTCCGCCTCCCGGACCTGCGCGTAATGGCCGGTGGCGATGCGGTCGGCGCCGAGGCCGAGCGCATGATCGAGGAACGCCCTGAACTTGATCTCGGCGTTGCACAGCACGTCGGGGTTCGGGGTGCGGCCGGCCCGGTACTCGCGCAGGAAGTCGCCGAACACGCGTTCCTTGTATTCGGCGGAGAAGTTGACGACGTCAATCTCGATGCCGAGCTTGTCGGCCACCGCGACCGCGTCCACCAGGTCCTCGCGCGAGCTGCAGTACTCGTCGGTGTCGTCGTCCTCCCAGTTCTTCATGAACAGGCCCGAGACCTCGTAGCCCTGCTGCTTGAGCAGCAGCGCGGCGACGGAGGAATCCACCCCGCCCGACATGCCGACGATGACGCGCTTGCCTGCCATGACACTAGAACCCGTTTCGAAATCCAAGAAAATCAGGGGATGGGGTGGTATAGCGTGTCCAGCGGGAAGCGCTGGCCGGCGAGGTAATCGTCTATGCAGCGCATCACGAGCGGGGAGCGGTGGCGGGCCGCCTCGCGCCGGACCTCCTCCGGCGTGAGCCACACCGCGTGGATGATGCCTTCGTCGAGCGCGCGACCCGCCTCGTGCCCGGTGATCTCTCCGGCGAAGGCAAATCGTATATAGGTCACGTCATCGCCCGGGGGATGGTACTGATAGACACCGAGCAGCGCGGTTGGTTTGAAGAGGTAGCCCGTTTCCTCCAGCGTTTCGCGCGCGACGCCCTGGACCAGGGTCTCGCCCGGGTCGAGATGGCCGGCCGGCTGGTTGTACAGGCGTCCGTGCTCGGTGTGCTCCTCCACCAGGAGAAAACGGCCGTCGCGCTCGATGACCGCAGCGACGGTGACATTCGGTTTCCAGATCATGTGGCTATGTTAGAGGGCGCATTGTAGCGCTTGGGCACGGCGCGCCGGAACCGTGCGCCGCATCGGCTGCTACGCGCCCGGAAACAAAAAGGGCAGGGTGGTCACCCTGCCCTCTAGGAACCGGAAAGAGCTGGGTCGGGCGTTATTTTTCCGCCTTCTTGCCTTCGCCCTTCTTCTTCGGTTCGGCCTTCTTCTTCGCCGGTGCCGGGCACTTCACCTTCTTGTCGCCGACCGTCACTTCCTCGCCCGCCTTCTTGCCCTTGCAGGCCTTGGCGACGGCGGCCCTCGCCGCCTTCTTTTCATCGGCCGTCTCGGCCTTCTTCTTTGCTTCGGCCTTCTTCGGCGCGGCCTTCTCGGCCTTCTCGTGCTTGGCGGCGAGCGCGACTGGGGTCACGCTCAGCGCAAACATGCCGGCGACAATTGCAGCAAGCAGCTTTTTCATGTCGGATCCTCCCAAAGGGATTTCTTCATCTTTTCCGGCAGCAGGCGCCGCCCGAAGCTCACGCGAGCACGGTTAGCGTAGCGGAAACCCCCCTCCATGGCAACGTCATGACCGGCCGCGGTGCCGCTGGAGCGCTGTGGCCGGATCGGGGCAAGGGCGGCGGCAGTAAAAAAGGCAGGGCTATCAACCCTGCCTTTTTTCGAGAAAGAAAGCGGGATTACTTCTTCCCTTCGGCCTTCTTGCCTTCGCCCTTCTTCATTTCCTTCTTGGGTTCGGCCTTCTCCGCTGCCTTCTTAGGCGCCGGGCACTTCACCTTTTTGTCGCCGACTGTGACTTCCTCGCCCGGCTTCTTGTCCTTGCAGGCCTTGGCGAGCGCGGCCCTAGCCGCCTTCTTTTCATCGGCCGTCTGGGCCTTCTTCTTCTCCGCGGCCTTCACTTCCTTCTTCATCTCCTTCTTTTCCATTTCGTGCTTCGCCGCGAAGGCAACCGGGGTGATGGTCACCGCGGCGAAGACGGCGGCCAACAGGGTGGTCAAAAGCTTGCTCATGGCATTTCCTCTTGGTGAGTGGATGAACCGTTTACCGCATTACGACCGGATTATCGGTCAACCCCCATAACGGCCGAATCCAAGGCCGGGTTGACAGTTTGGTGAAAGTTTCCGGCAGGCGCCCGGAATCCCTCCGAGCCGTCGCTGAATATCATTTATAAACAATGCCTTGTATACCAGCTGGTGCCGCGTCGTTCGGGTCTCGACCAGCCCAGCCTATTGCTGTCACAGGCGGTGCCAAACCCCGACCCGGTAGTGCTGAGAAGCGAAGCCCCGTTCCGGGGCGATCAGAAGGGGAAACCGTTTCCGCTCAGGCGGCGATCGGCTCGCGCAGATCGCGCGTGATCCACTGGTAGGCCGGCAGAGTCAGGAATTCGACGTAATCATCGCTCGTGGTGATCTGGTCGAAGAGCTTCGCGGCTTCCTCGTAGCGGCCGGCCTTCCAGCCGTCCTCGCCGAGCAGCGTCCGCACCTTCGCGAGCTCCTCCGGCAGCAGATTGCGGATGAGCTCCCGGGTCACCTTGCGCCCGTCCCCGAGCACGCCCTTGGGGCTGCGGATCCATTGCCAGATCTGCGAGCGCGAGATCTCGGCGGTGGCGGCGTCCTCCATCAGGTGGAACACCGGCACGCAGCCGTTGCCGGCGAGCCAGGCGCCGAGGTACTGGATGCCGACGCTGATGTTGTTTCGCAGGCCTTCCTCGGTGATCGGCTTCTCGGGCCGGAAATCGAGGAGATCCTTCGCCGTGACCCGCACGTCGTCGCGCCGCCTGTGGATCTGGTTGGGCGTCGGCATGTACCGGTCGAACACCGCTTTCGCCACTTCCACCAGTCCCGGATGCGCGACCCAGGTGCCGTCGCAGCCGTCGGTCGCTTCGCGGAGCTTGTCGGCGCGCACCTTCTCCAGCGCCGCCTCGTTCGCGGCGGGATCGTTCTTGATCGGGATCTGCGCCGCCATGCCGCCCATCGCGAAGGCATTGCGCCGATGGCAGGTCTTGATGAGGAGCAGGGCATAGGCGCGCATGAAAGGCGCCGTCATCGTCACCTGCACGCGGTCCGCCAGGCAGAAGTTTTCGTTCGAGCGGAATTTCTTGATGCAGCTGAAGATGTAGTCCCAGCGCCCGATGTTGAGGCCCGCCGAGTGCTGGCGCAGCTCGTTCAGCACGGTCGCCTTGATCGTGCCCTGCGGAACGCCCAGCTCGCGCTGTGCCGCCATGAATATCTCGTTCCACAACCGCGCTTCCAGATGGCTTTCCATCTTGGGCAGGTAGAAATACGGGCCGCTCCCGCGCGCGAGCAGCGGCTTCGCGTTGTGGAAGAAACAGAGCGCGAAATCGAAGATCGCGCCCGATACCGGCGCCCCGTCCACGAGCACGTGATGTTCCATGAGGTGCCAGCCGCGCGGGCGCACCAGCAGGGTGGCGGTCTTCCCGTTCAACCGGTACTCCTTGCCCTCGGGGCTCGCGAAGCTGATGGTGCGGTTGACCGCGTCGCGCAGGTTGCTCTGCCCCTCGATCAGGTTGTCCCAGGTCGGCGTGTTGGCATCCTCGAAGTCCGCCATGAACACGTTGGCGCCGCAGTTGAGCGCGTTGATCACCATCTTGCGCTCGGTCGGCCCGGTGATCTCGACGCGGCGGTCCTGCAGGTCGCGCGGCGTGGGCGCCACGGTCCATTCGGATTCTCGAATAGGACGGGTCTCGGGCAGGAAGTCCGGGAGCTTCCCCGCGTCGAAATCGGCCTGGCGCTGGGCGCGGGCCGCCATCAACTCGCGGCGCCGAGCCTCGAACTTGCGCGCGAGCTTGGCGACGAAAGTCAGCGCCTGCGGCGAGAGAATCTCGGCGTACTGCGGCGTTACTCGGCCCCGCACCTCGACGCCGTTCGGGAAGGTCGTGTCAGCGCCCATCATCTTTCCTCTTCAGTCCTTGATCGGCAGATCGTTCTATATTTCATATCGTGACAATCAATACCGCAATCCGTTTTGTGCAGTGCATTATATGCGCTAGGGACTATCAGCTGCAATGCAATATTTTTTATGCTGCGAGTCCGTAAGGTTCATCGCGCCGGTAATTCCATCTGGCGATGCCCGCGGGAGTGGTTGGGTAGTAGCGGGTGCCTCGGAGCGCCTGACAAGAAGAGCCCGAAACCCGCGAGACCGGCTGTCAACGTAGAGGACCAGCGAAACAGGAGATGGGAAACGGGAAACGGGAGATGGCGGCGCCTCATGCGCCGCATTTATCGTTCACTGTTCGCCATTCACCCGCATCTATCGGCGTTCATCTGCGGCGACATGCCGCGCGTCGTGAAGCGCTGGAACACGCCGCTCGTGCTCGCGCGTCGCGGGTTCGGCGCGCAAGGGCATGCGCTATAATTTCCCGTTTCAGCGAACCTCTCCCGTCAAGGAGCCAGCATGTCCCAGCGCGTCAAGGTGCCGGCCGGCGAAAAAATCACCGTCAACCAGGACTACACCCTCGACGTACCGGGCCAGCCGATCATCCCCTACATCGAAGGCGACGGCACGGGCGTGGACATCACGCCGGTGATGATCAAGGTGGTGGACAGCGCGGTAACCAAAGCCTACGGCGGAAAGCGCAAGATCGCGTGGATGGAGATCTACGCCGGCGAAAAGTCGACCAAGCTCTACGGCAAGGATGTGTGGCTGCCCGACGAGACCCTGGAAGCGGCCAAGGAGTACGGGATATCGATCAAGGGTCCGCTCACCACGCCGGTCGGCGGCGGCATGCGCTCGATCAACGTCGCGCTGCGACAATTGCTCGATCTTTACGTTTGCCTGCGTCCGGTGCGCTACTTCAAGGGCGTGCCGAGCCCGCTGAAAGCGCCGGAAAAGGTGGACATGGTGATCTTCCGCGAGAACTCGGAAGACATCTACGCCGGCATCGAGTGGGGCGCGGGTACGCCCGAGGTCAGGAAAGTCGTCGACTTCCTGGTGAAGGAGATGAAAGTCGACAAGATCCGCTTCCCCAACACGGCATCGATCGGGGTGAAGCCGGTGTCGCAGGAGGGAAGCTATCGGCTTATCCGTCGCGCGATCCAGTATGCGATCCAGAACAGGCGCAAGTCGGTGACGTTCGTGCACAAGGGCAATATCATGAAGTTCACCGAAGGCTGGTTCAAGAACTGGGGCTACGAGCTCGCGAAGAAGGAGTTCGGCGCGGAATTGTTCGACGGTGGTCCGTGGATGAAGATGAAGGCGCCGCACGGGGAGATCGTGTTCAAGGACGTGATTACGGACGCCTTCCTGCAACAAATCCTGCTGCGGCCCGATGAGTACGACGTGATTGCCACCATGAACCTGAACGGCGACTACGTTTCCGACGCGCTCGCCGCGCAGGTGGGCGGCATCGGCATCGCGCCGGGGGCGAACATGAGCGATACGGTGGCGATGTTCGAGGCGACCCACGGTACGGCGCCCAAGTACGCCGGCAAGGACTACGTCAACCCGGGTTCGGAGATCCTCTCCGCCGAAATGATGCTGCGTCACATGGGGTGGGTCGAGGCGGCCGATCTCATCCTCTCGTCGATGGAGAGGACCATTTCCCGGAAGGTCGTGACCTACGACTTCGCGCGGCTGATGGAAGGCGCGAAGCAGGTGTCCTGCTCCGGATTCGGACAGGCAATGGTCGCGAACATGTGAGGGCCCCGGCAAGCGGAGGCGCGCCGGCCGCCCGCAAGCCCGCCCCGCGCGGCGGGCTGCTATGGAAAAAAAGCCCGCCGGACCGTGCGGTCTCGTGGGCTTTTTTCTACCTTCCGGAAGTCGCCGGCCGCGGCCGGCGACGCGCTTAGGATACGGCCTGGATGTTGGAGGCTTGCTTGCCTTTGGGTCCCTGGGTCACTTCGAACGATACCTTCTGGCCTTCCTTGAGCGTCTTGAATCCGCCCATCTGGATCGCCGAGAAGTGCGCGAACAGGTCCTCGCTGCCGTCGTCCGGGGTGATGAACCCGTAACCCTTGGCATCGTTGAACCACTTCACCGTACCAGTTGCCATACACATACCTCTGCTGAGAATTAGCGGGGAGGGCGCCCGCACGCCGTTTGAGTTTCAAGATCGCGTACGGGCCAGACCGGTACAGCGAAAAAGCTTGAAGCCAAACACCCAGTCGCTTTCTAGGCCATTTGGGGGGGGAAGTCAAGTATGGCCCCGGGAGCGCCGTGAAATCGCCACTTGAAAAATTCCGGATAATGGTGAAAATATCAATCGAAGCACGGAATTAACCGCGATTTCCAGTATGGCAAGTCGACCACGCGAAGACACGGTTCTTGAGGCGAAAAAGAGCAAGGTAAAAGCACCGCCGATGTTCAAGGTGCTGCTGCTCAACGACGACTATACGCCGATGGATTTCGTGGTCGTGGTGCTGCAGAAATTCTTCGCCCTGGGCCGCGAGAAGGCCACGCAGATCATGCTGAAGGTGCACCGCGAGGGCATCGGGGTGTGCGGCGTCTACCCCCGGGATGTGGCCGCGACCAAGGTGGAACAGGTAAAATCGTACTCCAAACAGCACCAACATCCGTTACAGTGTGTGATGGAAGAGATGTGACATGATTGCGCAGGAACTCGAAGTAAGCCTTCACATGGCCTTCATGGAGGCGCGGCAGAAGCGCCACGAGTTCATCACCGTGGAGCACCTGCTGCTGGCGCTGCTCGACAACCCCTCGGCCTCGGAGGTGCTGCGCGACACGCAGCCGACGCTGGGCTTCCAGCGCGTGATCCAGCGCGCGATCCTGCACGTGCAGTCCTCCGGCAAGAAGGAGGTGACGGGGGCGAACGTGCTGGTGGCGATCTTCGGCGAGAAGGACTCGCACGCGGTCTATTTCCTGCACCAGAAGGGCGTCACGCGCCTCGACGTCGTGAACTACATTTCGCACGGCATCACCAAGGTGCCGCAAGGCGCGCCGTCGAAGGGCGACCACGACGCCGAAACCGAGCAGGAAGGCTCGCCCGGCGGGGCGCTGGAGAACTACACCCTCAACCTCAACGCGCTGGCCGTTTCCGGCAAGATCGATCCCCTGATCGGGCGCGAGCGCGAGCTCGAGCGCGTGGTGCAGACGCTGTGCCGCCGGCGCAAGAACAACCCGCTGCTGGTGGGCGAGGCGGGCGTGGGGAAGACCGCGATCGCGGAGGGCCTCGCGCGCCGCATCGTGGAGGGCAGCGTGCCCGAAGTGCTCAAGCGCTGCCACGTTTACGCCCTCGACATGGGGGCGCTGCTCGCCGGCACCAAGTACCGCGGCGATTTCGAGCAGCGGCTGAAGGCGGTGCTGAAGCAGCTCCTGGACAATCCCAACGCGATCCTGTTCATCGACGAGATCCACACGCTGATCGGCGCCGGCGCCGCCTCGGGCGGGACGCTCGACGCCTCCAACCTGCTCAAGCCCGCGCTGCAGTCCGGGCAGCTGAAGTGCATCGGCGCCACCACCTACAACGAGTACCGCGGCGTGTTCGAGAAGGACCACGCGCTGTCGCGCCGCTTCCAGAAGATCGACATCGTCGAGCCCTCGGTGTCCGAGACCATCGCGATACTCAAGGGGCTGAAATCGCGCTTCGAGGCGCACCACGGCGTCAAGTACATGCCCTCGGCGTTGTCCGCCGCGGTTCACCTCTCGGCGCGCTTCATCAACGACCGGTATCTGCCGGACAAGGCGATCGACGTGATCGACGAGGCGGGCGCGGCGCAGAACAAGCACGAGAGCGAGGACATCATCGCCAAGATCACGCGCGTGCCGGTGCAGGCGGTGTCGGTGGACGACCGCAACGCGTTGAAGAACCTCGACCGCGATCTCAAGGCCGTGGTGTTCGGTCAGGACAAGGCGATCGACGCGCTCTCGGCGGCGATCAAGATGGCAAGGAGCGGGCTCGGCAACCCGCAGAAGCCGATCGGCTGTTTCCTGTTCTCGGGGCCGACCGGCGTGGGCAAGACCGAGGTCGCGCGCCAGCTCGCCTACATCATGGGCGTGGAGCTGATCCGCTTCGACATGTCCGAGTACATGGAGCGGCACGCGGTGTCGCGCCTGATCGGAGCGCCGCCCGGATACATCGGCTTCGACCAGGGCGGATTGTTGACCGAGGCGATCACCAAGCACCCGTACTCGGTGCTGCTGCTCGACGAGATCGAGAAGGCGCACCCGGACATCTTCAACATCCTGCTGCAGGTGATGGACCACGGCACCCTCACCGACAACAACGGGCGCAAGGCCGACTTCCGCAACGTGGCCATCGTCATGACCACCAACGCCGGCGCGCAGGAGCTGTCGAAGAGCGGGATGGGCTTCACCCCGAGCACGCAGGCAGGCGACGAGATGGCCGAGATCCGGCGCATGTTCACGCCGGAATTCCGCAACCGTCTCGACGCGATCATCTCGTTCAACGCGCTCGACCGCGACATCATCCTGCGCGTGGTGGACAAGTTCCTGATGCAGCTCGAGCAGCAGCTCGAGGAGAAGAAGGTCGAGCCGACGTTCACCCCGGCGTTGCGCGAGTACCTCGCGAAGAAGGGTTTCGATCCGCAGATGGGCGCGCGCCCGATGGCGCGGCTGATCCAGGACACCATCCGCTCGGCGCTCGCCGACGAGCTGCTGTTCGGGCGGCTCGCCCACGGCGGCAAGGTGACGGTGGATATCGGGACGGACGAGGAAATCCGGCTCGTCTTCGCCGAGGAGATCGCTGGGGTCGCGTAACCCCGCGATCTTTTGCGATAACCCGCCCCGGCTGCCGCGAGGCCCGGGGCGTTTTGTTTCCGGGAGCCCCGGCCCGGGCGTGCTTGACGGCTCGCCGGTCGCGTCACACACTTATATCGTAATTCCGACTCGTTCCTAGCGGCGGCCTCCCGCGCCGCTATACTCACCTCACGACACCGACCAGGAGGGGATGCCATGAAACCAACCGTAATCGGCGCGTGGAGCGCTGCCGTGCTGCTCGCGGCGGGTGTCGCGGCGCAGGCCCGGGCCCAGGATCCGGCGTACGCCCGTAGTCTCGCTTCAACCTGCTTCACGTGCCACGGCACCGATGGACGCAGCGTCGGCGGGGTGCCGCCCAGCCTTGCGGGGCAGGACAAGAGCTATCTGCTCCAGACGATGAAGGAGTTCAAGGCGGGGAAACGCCCGGCGACGATCATGCACCAGCAGGCCAAGGGCTACACGGACCAGGAGCTCGAGGTGATCGCGGGTTATTTCGCGGGCGTGAAGGCGGGGCCGGGCCCCGCGGCGCCGGCTGCTCCGGCCTCGCGCTACTAAGAGCCCCTAACATAATGAAACACACGCTGCGCTGTCACGATTTTGGCTGGGACCGTGCAGCAGAGGCTGGGGCAGAGGAATTCAGGGTGAGTCGGTAGGTGCGCCGTGGGCCAAAATCGCGCCAGCCCTCAAGGGTTGCGGCCAGAATCGCCGCTAGCTTTGTCGCGCGGCTTGCCCATATAGCGAATATGGGCTGCACCGCGCT
>JACPEF010000059.1 GCA_016183675.1 Betaproteobacteria bacterium | reverse complement strand
GATTCGGCTTGCGGGATGAAATCGTAGCCCGGCAGCGCCGCGTCGGGCCCGCTCGAGCCGTAGCCGGTGATCGAGCAGCGGATGACACGCGGCGCGTTCTTCTCCAGCCAGTCGTTGCCGAAGCCCCACTTCTCGAGCGTGCCGAGCTTGAAATTCTCGACCAGCACGTCGCTTTTCTTCACGAGTTGCGCCAGGATTTCCTGCCCCGGCTTCACCGCCATGTTGAGCGTCACCGAGCGCTTGTTGCGGTTGACACCCAGGAAATATGCGGATTCGCCGCCGGCGAACGGCGGGCCCCAGGTGCGGGTATCGTCGCCCGCCCCGGGCGGCTCGATCTTGACGACGTCAGCGCCCATGTCGCCGAGCATCTGCGTGCACAGCGGCCCCGCGAGGATGCGCGTGAGATCCAGCACGCGCAGGGCTTCGAGAGCGCCCCCTGAGTTGTCAGAACCCATGAATTAGCCGCCAAGACGCCAAGAACGCCAAGGATTCCAGAATGAGAACATGATCAATCCGCTGCTGAATACTGTCCCCGACGGTCCCTGAGCTTTCCCGCGGTTCTGCGTGGATTCCGTCCGACTTGCCTGGCGGTGTTGACTTCATCGCCGTTGATTCCAGCCCAAATTGTCTGCGCACGCCGGCGGTTCAATTCTAGACTTGCTTTTCTTGGCGGCCTTGGCGTCTTGGCGGCTCAATTCTGCTTCGCCGCCTTGCTGCGCATGGCGGGCGGCTCGTTCAAGTTCTTCGCCAGCCCGTACAAATAACTGTCGAGCTCGCGCTTCGCGCGGTGACGGAACTTCTGGAAGTTGGCCGGGCGCCCCGCGAGGAACGCGTTCATGCCCTCTCTTGCCTCATCCGAGCCCCACACGTGCGCGAGCAGCTCCATCCCGTGCTGCCACGAGGCGTACAGGTTGTCGGATTCGAAGTTGAGCGATTTCTTGGTCATCCTGAGGGTCAACGCGCTGTGGCCCTTCATCGTCTCGCACCACTCGAGCGTTTCCTTGAGCAGGTCCTTCTGCGGCACGCACTTGTTGATGAGCCCGACCTCGACCGCCTCCTTTGCGGTGAAGCGCCGCGCGCAGAAGATCATCTCGCGCGCAAGGCGCTCGCCGATGAGGCGCGGCAGGTACTGGGTCGCGCCCACCGTAGGGCAGGCGCCGACCTTGGCGCCGGTCTGCCCGAGCACCGCGTTGTCTGACGCGATCACGAGGTCCAGCCGTTCACCATCGCGATGACCGGGATCGGGAGCCCGCGGATCGTCATCGCCAGGCCCTGCATGCGGTCGTTCCACATGCAGGCGTTCGCAAAATTGAGGCGCTTCATGGCGTAGAAATCGCCGCCCGCGGAGAACGCCTTGTCGCCGGCGCCGGTGACCACCGCGCACACGATCGAGGGGTCTTCGCGCGTGGACCTGAGCGCGTCGATCATCTCGTCGAGCGTCTGCTCGCGGAACGCGTTCATCACGCGCGGCCGGTTGATCGTGACCCACGCGACCTCATCTTTCACTTCGTAAAGGATGTCCCGGTAGTTCCGGGTTGTGGACTTCGTTGCGGCCTTCTTGCTGCTGGCAGGCATGTCGCTCCCCCACTGAACGGTTTCTTGACGGTAAAACGGAGGAGCTTTGAAGTTTACCAGATGCACGCGAGTTGAACGGCAAACGCGCTTGTCCTTTCGAACTCGCGCAGTTAAAGCGGCAGCCCTGCTGCCCGCTATAACGGGAATTGACAGTCGAGCCGCCGCGGTACTATGGTGCGTGAATCACGCGGGAACGCTCCGCGCTCGCCTGAAATCCGGAGGGAGAGAGCCATGAAGCTCGTCGCCAGAATCGCAGGCGCGCTGTGCGCGCTCGCCGCCGCGCTCGCGCACGCCCAGGCCTACCCGAGCAAGCCGATCCGCATCATCGTCCCGTTCGCGCCCGGCGGGCCCACCGACACGCATTCGCGCTGGGCGGCGCAGCAGCTCAACGCCGCCTTCGGGCAGGCGGTGGTGGTGGACAACCGCGGCGGCGCAGGCGGCGTGATCGGGACCGAGGCCGTGGCGAAAGCCGCCCCGGACGGCTACACGCTGCTCGGCGGCAACCCGGGTCCGCTCACGATCGCGCCGAGCGTCCGCAAGCAGCTGGCGTACGACGGCATCCGCGATTTCGCGCCGATCACGCTCATCGCGCGGAGCGCGAGCTGCATGTGCGCGCACCCGAGCGTTCCGGCGAAAGGAATCAAGGAGTTCGTCGCGCTCGCCAAGGCGAATCCCGGCAAGATCAACTATGCAACGCCCGGCGTGGGCACGGTCGGGCATTTCGCCATCGAGAGTTTCGCCGCGCTCGCCGGCATCAAGATGACCATGGTGCCCTACAAGGGGGCGGCGCTCTACATCGTTGACCTGATCGCGGGCAACATCGACTTCGCCCAGATCCAGATCTTTCAGGCCGCCCCCTATGTGCGCGGGGGAAAAATGCGCGCGCTGGGGGTCACCGCCGTCGTACGTTCCCCCCTGCTGCCCGACGTGCCGACCGCCGCGGAGCAGGGTCTCCAAGGGTTCTCCAGCTACAACTGGAACGGCATCCTCGCGCCAACGGGCACGCCGCGGGCGGTCATCGACCGCATCCACGCGGTATTGAGCAAGCCCCTCACCGATCCCGCCACGCGCGGCCAGATGGAAGCGCTCGGCTACGAAGTCTCGGGCGACGGCCCGGCGGAATACGCCGCGTTCATCAAGGCGGAAACCGGGAAGTGGGCAAAGGTCGCCAAGGCGGCCGGAATCCAGCCCGAGTGACGAGCCACGCGGGCAAGGATGAAGGT
>JACPEF010000053.1 GCA_016183675.1 Betaproteobacteria bacterium | reverse complement strand
AGAATCACATTCCGCCGCCGAAGTCATCGCAAAGTAAATCGCCTTGACAAGGACATCTACGTCGCAACAATGACCCCGGGGTCGGGGCTTGCATTAGCGTACGCCAGTGCGAAACGCCGTCCCTTTATTCCGCGGCGGTTTCTCGCCATGAGAAAGAAAAACGGGCGCGGTTTCGCGCCCGTATTCCTGACAGCTCATTCCCGCACTCACGGGTCCCAATCTCGTCACTGCGTCACTTCGTCACCCCGTCACCGCGTCACTTCGTCACCTCGTCACTGCGTCACTTGAGGTAATCCCGTATCACACCCTCAATCGCGCGCAGCTCCGCGTCCACCGTCAACGGCTTCGCGCCCTGCGCGATCGCGGTGTCCGGGTCCTTGAGGCCGTGGCCGGTGAGGGTGCACACGATCGTGCTGCCCTCGCCTATCCTGCCGAGCTCCAGGTCCTTGAGCACGCCCGCCAGCCCGGCGGCCGAGGCCGGCTCGCAGAAGATGCCTTCCGTCTGCGCGAGCAGCTTCTGCACGCGGAGGATCTCCTCGTCCGAGCACTCGGCGAACCAGCCGCCGGACTCGCGGCCCGCCGCGATCGCCTGCTGCCACGAGACGGGGTTCCCGATGCGGATTGCCGTCGCGACCGTCTCCGGGTTCTCCACCGGCCGGCCGCGGACGATCGGCGCCGCGCCTGAAGCCTGGTAGCCCAGCATGATCGGCCGGCGATCCACGATTTTGTGCGTGCGGTAAGCGGGCATTTCCGCCGGACGCTTCAGGGCGAGCGTGTCCGCGCCGGCCGATTCCGAGTAGCCGATCCAGTGCGCGGTGATGTTGCCGGCATTGCCCACCGGTAGCGCGTGGTAGTCCGGGGCTTCGCCGAGCGCCTCGATCACCTCGAAGGCGACGGTTTTCTGCCCCTGCAAGCGGTACGGATTGATCGAGTTGACGACGTTGAGCGGGAGCCGCCTCGACACTTCCTGCACGAGCCGCATGCCGTCGTCGAAATTGCCGCGGATCTGGATGACCGTCGAGCCGTGCATCGTCGCCTGCGAGAGCTTCCCGAGCGCGATCTTGCCCTCCGGGATCAGCACGAAGCAGGCGATGCCGGCGCGCGCGGCGTAAGCGGCGGCCGAGGCCGACGTGTTGCCGGTCGAGGCGCAGATGATCGCCCGGGCGCCCGCTTCCACGGCCTTCGTCACCGCCACCGTCATGCCGCGGTCCTTGAACGAGCCGGTCGGGTTCAAGCCTTCGAACTTGGCGTAGAGCCGCACGTCCTTGCGCACGAAGCGCGGCAGGTTTCCGAGCTCGACGAGCGGCGTCGCGCCCTCGTTGAGCGTGACCGCGCGCGTGCCCGGCCCGACCGGAAGCCGCTCGCGGTATTTATCGAAGGTTCAAGGTTCAAGGTTCAAGGTTCAAGGTTGTCAGGATCGTTTCCGCTCCGCGGCCGAAGGTTTCATGTTCGAGAACCGGGAATTCGGAACTTTGAACTTGGAACTTTGAACTTGGAACCTTGAACGTCGAACACTCAGTTGAGCTGTTCGAGGCGGATGCGGGTCACGCTTCCGACCACGACCGGCAGCTTCTCGATCTTCGCGATCGCGGCGTTCACGTTCTTCTCGACGGTGAGGTGGGTGAGCATGATGATGTCCACTTGCTCCTCGCCCTCGTGCGGCTCCTTCTGCACCATGGCGTCGATCGAGATCCGGAGGTCGGCGAGGATCCGCGTGATATCGGCGAGCACGCCGGGCTTGTCGAGCACCCGCATGCGCAGGTAGTACGCGGTCTCGACCTCCCCCATCGGCAGGATAGGGGTGTCGGAGAGCCGGTCCGGCTGAAACGCGAGGTGCGGCACGCGGTGCTCGGGATCGGCCGTCAGCATGCGCGCGACGTCCACGAGATCGGCAACCACTGCCGACGCAGTAGGTTCCGCACCGGCCCCAGCGCCGTAGTACATGGTCTGTCCCACCGCATCGCCCTTCACCAGTATCGCGTTCATCACGCCCTCGACGTTGGCGATCAGCCGCCGCGCCGGAATCAGCGCAGGATGCACCCGCAGCTCGATGCCCTGCGGCTTGCGCTTGGTGATCCCCAGCAGCTTGATGCGGTAGCCGAGCTCGCCGGCGTAGCGGATGTCCTCCTGTGTGAGCCTGGAAATGCCCTCGGTGTACGCAGCCTTGAACTGCATCGGAATGCCGAAGCCGATCGCCGCCATGATCGTGAGCTTGTGCGCGGCGTCGATGCCCTCGACGTCGAACGTGGAATCGGCCTCGGCGTAGCCGCGCCGCTGCGCTTCCTTGAGCGCGTCCTGGAAGCTCGCGCCCTGGTCGCGCATCTCGGAGAGGATGAAGTTGCTGGTGCCGTTGATGATGCCGGCGATCCACTCGATACGGTTGGCGGTGAGCCCCTCGCGCAACGACTTGATGATGGGGATGCCCCCGCCCACCGCCGCCTCGAACGCGACCATCACGTCCTTCTTCTGCGCCGCCGCGAAGATCTCGTTGCCGTGCTGCGCGAGCAGCGCCTTGTTGGCGGTGACGATGTGCTTGCCGTTGGCGATCGCCTCGAGGATCAGCTCCCTCGCCGCGGTCGTCCCGCCGATCAGCTCGACCACGATGTCAATGTCGGAGCTGTTCACTACTTCGTGGGCATCGGCAGTGACGAGGGCACGCTTGCCGACGATGCGGCGCGCCTTGTCGAGCTCCTTGTCGGCGACCATCTTCATGGTGATGGCGCAGCCGGCCCGCCGCGCGATCTCCTCCTGATTGCGCGAGAGCACGGCGAACGCGCCGCCGCCCACGGTGCCGATGCCGAGCAGCCCGACGTTGATCGGTTTCATAAGATCAAGGTCTCACCACAGAGACACAGAGGCACAGAGGAACGCCCCCAGGAAATGTGAACGATGAACTCTCCACCGCTTTTCTCTGTGTCTCTGTGCCTCTGTGGTTAATCAAAGCAAACCGTCCTTGCGGAACATGTCCTTGATTCCCCGGACCGCCTGCCGGGTCCTCGCCTCGTTCTCGATCAGGGCGAAGCGCACATGAGCATCGCCATTATGGCCGAAGCCGATGCCCGGCGAGACGGCGACCTTCGCATCGGCGAGAAGCTTCTTCGCGAACTCCAGCGACCCCATGGCGCGGTACGGCTCGGGGATCTCGGCCCACACGTACAGGGTCGCCCTGGGCACCTCCACGTTCCAGCCGAGCGCCTTCAAGCCCCCGCACAGCACGTCGCGCCGGCCCTGGTAGGTCCTGCGCACCTGCTCGACGCACTCCTGGGGGCCTTCGAGCGCGATGATGGAAGCGACCTGGATCGGGGTGAACATGCCGTAGTCGTGGTAGCTCTTCATGCGCGCGAGCGCGGTCACGAGCTCCCGGTTACCAACCATGAAGCCCACGCGCCAGCCCGCCATGTTGTAGCTTTTCGACATGGTGAAGAATTCGACCGCGATCTCGCGCGCGCCCCGCGCCTGCATGATGGAGGGCGCCTGGTAGCCGTCGAACACGATGTCCGCGTAGGCGATATCGTGCACCACATAGACGTGGTGCTCTCGCTCGAGCGCGACCAGCCGCTCGAAGAACGGCAGGTCCACGCACTGCGTGGTCGGGTTGCTCGGGAAGTTGACGATCAGCATCTTCGGCTTGGGGTACGAGTCTTTGAACGCGCGTTCCACCGCCTCGAAGAAGTCGCGTTCGGGCGCCATCGGAACGTGGCGGATGTCCGCGCCGGAGATCACCGGCCCGTAGATGTGGATCGGGTAGCTCGGGTTGGGTACCAGCACGGTGTCGCCGGTATCGAGGGTGGCGAGCGCGAGATGCGCGATGCCCTCCTTCGAGCCAATGGTGACGATTGCCTCGGAATCGGGATCAAGCTCGACGCCGTAGCGCACCTGGTACCAATTGCAGATCGCGCGTCGCAGCCTGTGGATGCCCTTCGACACCGAGTAACGGTGGGTGTCCGGGCGCTGCACGGCCTCGACCAGCTTCTCCACGATGTGCCGCGGCGTGGGCTGGTCGGGATTGCCCATGCTGAAGTCGATGATATCCTCGCCGCGCCGGCGCGCCGCGAGCTTGAGCTCGCCGGTTACGTTAAAAACGTAGGGCGGGAGGCGTTTTATTCTTGCGAATTCTTCCATGCTGCGCGGTTCCGAGACGCAAAAGCGTATAATTCTAGCGGAGCGACTAATCCACAGCAAATCAGCAGGTTATCTTTTGAAGCTCCACCTTGCGCAAAGCGCGGGCCAGAACGTGTTTTCCGGCTACGGGACGGACTACGTCGCGGTGAACGACGTGCGCTACGAGAAGAGCGTGGTAGTGACCCCGCGGGAGATCACGGAATGGAACGTCCGCGGCTTCGAGGCGCTGACGGAAGCCGACTTCGCCTTCGTTGCGGGGTTGGGAGCGGAGATCGTGATTTTCGGGACCGGCGGGTCGCAGCGCTTCCCCCGTCCCGAACTGGTGCGCGCGCTCGTCGTCGCCGGCGTGGGCCTGGAGGTGATGGACAGCAGGGCCGCGTGCCGCACCTACAACATCCTCGCGGCGGAAGGCCGCAAGGTGGTCGCCGCGATATTGGTGGACTAGGAGCTTGTCGGACTTTGGGCCGTCAAGCTCCTAGCGGCCTGTCGGAACGCCAAGTCCGACAGGCTGCTAGCTACTTGCCAGCCGTTCCCGGGACAACGTACTGCCCGTTGTTGGACACGGCTTCCGCGCGCGCCCGCAGCGCTTCCCGCACGTCGGCGCGCAATGCCTCGCCGCTGATGTTCTTCGGCAGGAAGCGGAAGATCTCGCCCTTGTTGACCGCGTCGGCCATCGTCTGGAAATCGGCGTAGCCGCTGGTCATCATGCGCATCGTTCTCGGCGACAGCGCCTTCACGCGCTGCAGGAACTCCACGCCAGGAGTGCCCGGCATGTTCTGGTCGGAAATCACCACGTCCACGCGGTGATCGCGGAGCAGCGCGAGCCCCTCGTGCGCGTTGCGGGCCGCGAGGATCCGGTAGCCGTCCTTGGCCAGGACGCGCTTGACGAGCGTGAGCGCATCGTCGTCGTCATCGACCAGCAGGACGACCGGCGCCCCGGAGTCGGCGACCCCGACCGGCCGCCGCAGGCACCGTTTCTCTTTGAGCCAGGTGCTGCACTCTTCCGCGGCGATGGGCGGCGAGAAATAATACCCCTGAATCTGGTCGCAGCCGTACTCGGCAAGGAAGGCAAGCTGTGACTCGGTTTCGACCCCCTCGGCAACCACCTTCAGGCCGAGGCTGTGCGCCATCGAGATCACCGCTCGCGTGATGGTCGCGTCGTCGCCGTCGGTGGTGATGTCGCGCACGAACGAGCGGTCCACCTTCAGGGCGTCGAGCGGGAAGCGCTTGAGATAACCGAGGCTCGAGTAGCCGGTGCCGAAGTCGTCGATCCCCAGGCTCACGCCGAGGCTGCTCAGGTATTCGAGCGTCCGCACCGCCTCCTCGGTGTTCGTCATAAGGGCGCTCTCCGTAAGTTCGAGCTCGATCAGGCCGGGATCCACCCGATGCTCCTCGATGATGCGCTTGATCGAGGCGCCGAGATCCTTCGAGGAGAACTGCCGCGCCGAGAGGTTGACCGCCACCGGCACCGGCCTGATGCCGGCCAGTTCCCACGCCTTGATCTGCGAGCAGACCGCCTTCAGCACCCACTCGCCGACCGCCACGATGAGGCCCGTCTCCTCCAGCACCGGTATGAACTCGCCCGGCGAGATCAGCCCGCGCTCGGGGTGCCGCCAGCGCAGCAAAGCTTCGACACCGGTGATATCGCCGTCCGCAATGCCGGGCTTTCCATGCCGAGCACCTGGAGCGCGCGCGCGTTCATCTCGGGGGTGTAGAACTGGTAGCTGTTGCGCCCCACTTCCTTGGAGCGGTACATCGCCGTGTCGGCGTTCTTGATCAGCGTGTCCTGATCCGTGCTGTCGTCCGGGTACAGCGTGATGCCGATGCTCGCCGTCATGTAGAGCTCGGCGCCGTCGAGCTTGAACGGCTCGTTGAAGCTGGCCATCATTTTCTGCGCGACCAGGTTGGCGTCTTGCGCGCTGGAAAGGTTCGACAGCACGATCGCGAATTCGTCGCCGCCGAGACGCCCCACGGTGTCGCCCGATCGCACCGACCGCGCGACCCGCTCGGAAATCCGCTGCAGCAGCTTGCCGCCGACGGCGTGGCCGAGCGTGTCGTTCACGTTCTTGAAACGATCCACGTCCATGAACATGACGCCCACGATCCACTGGTTGCGCTTGGCCTGGGCGAGCGCCTGCCGCAGCCGGTCGTAGAACAGCACGCGGTTCGGCAGGCTGGTGAGCACGTCGTAATGCGCGAGATGCATCAGGCGCTCCTCCGCCGCCTTGCGCTCCGTGATGTCCTCGGCGATCCCGGCGATGCGATATACAAACCCTTCGGCGTCGCGCACCGGGAACGCCCGGTCTCGCATCCAGCGGATCGAGCCGTCGGGCCGCACGATGCGGAACACTTCGTCGTACTGCGCGTCGGCCGCCCGCTTCCGCGCCTGCGCGACGCGATCGCGGTCATCCTGGTGCACCATTTCGAGCCACTTGCGCGGGTCGGGTTTCACCTGCTCGATCGACTGTCCGCTCACCACTTCATAGGCGGGACTGAGGTAGATCAGCTCCTTCTGCTCGGCGTCGGTGATCCAGAATACCTGTGGAATATTGTTCGCCAGCTGGCGGAACTGCTCTTCGCTCTCCTGCAGCGCCTCGTCCGCGCGCCTGCGCTCGGTGATATCCTCCGTGATCCCGGCGATGCGATAGACGTTGCCGTCGGCGTCGTGGACCGGAAACGCGCGGTCGTGCACCCAGCGAATTGCGCCCTCCGGCCTGACGATGCGGTAGGTCACGTCATAGCCTCCTTCCGCGGCAGCCTTGCGCGCGGCATTGAGGCGCGGGCGGTCCGCCTTGTACACCGCGCGTATCAGCATCCGGGGATTGGCCTGAATCTCCTCCAGAGGCCGTCCGATCAGCTTTTCCGCCGCGGAGCTGACGTAAATCGTCTGCTTGCGCTCGACGTCGGTGATCCAGAACACCTGCGGGATGTTGCCCGCGAGCTGTCGGAACTGTTCCTCGCTCTCCCGCAACGCCTCCTCGGCGCGCTTTCTCTGCGATACGTCCTGGATCACGGAAATGAAATGCTTCGGGCCACCGTTGTGGTCCCGGATCACCGACGTCACCATCGAAACCCATACCTGCGAGCCGTCCTTGCACAGGAGCTGCTTCTCGCGGACCATGCTTTCGATCTCGCCCGTGAACAGCTTGCGGCGGTGCTCCTCCATGCTGGCCAGGTTCTTCGACACGTTGACGTCCCGCACCGACATCTTGAGCAACTCCTCGCGGGAATAGCCGACGATGTCGCAGTACTTGTCGTTGACATCGATGTAATGCAAGTCGAGGGCGGACACTGTGATGCCGACGCTCGCATGCGCGAACATCGCGCGCAGGTGTTCCTCGCTTTCCTGAAGCGCGGCTTCGGCCCGCTTGCGGTCGGTGACGTCCTGGATCACGGAGATGACGTGGGTCGGCGCGCCGTCCGGCCCGCGCACCGCGGAGAGGGAAATGGTCGCCCAGATGATCTGCCCGTCCTTGCGCAAGTAACGCTTCTCGCGCGAGTAGCTCACGACCTCGCCCCGCAGCAGCCGCTCGTTGTAGTCGATGGCGAGGCGCCGCTCTTCCGGCGGAGTGACGTCGACCGAGCTCAGCCGCAGCAGTTCTTCGCGCGTGTAGCCCAGGATGTCGCATAGCTTCTGGTTCACGCGCAGCCAGCGGGGATTGCGCGGATCGATGCCGCGCAGGGCCATGCCCACCCCCGCCTGCTCGAACGTCGCGCTCAGCGTGGCTTCGCTTGCATGCTGCGCTTCTTCCGCCTGCTTGCGCTGATCGAACTGCCCGATCTGGCTGCCGATCGAGCGTGTGATCTGCAGCAGCGCCTCGTCAGGCTGCTTAATATCGCGGCCGTAAAATTCCATGACGCCCAGGGGCCGCGATCCGGCCAGGACCGGGAATCCGAAAGCGCAGTGCAGTCCCGCCTTCGCGGCCATCGGCCCGCGCCGGAAACCCGGCTGCTGCGCGACGTCGGGGAGCCATACCGGAGCGCCGCTGAACCATACACCCCGCACGAGGCCGCCGCTCTCGGTCTTGGGAGCCCCGTCGCGCCAGGCCGGTGCTTCGTAAACGGCCTGTTTGCTAAACGCACTGAACGCCGCGACCTCTTCAGCCTCGACATGCCATGTTTCGACGCATCGCAATATTTCCGCCTTTTCATCCCATTGCCAGTAAGCGCCGCAAGCCCATCCTAAAGCTTCACATATGTTTTGAAGAATGGCCGGCAGCGCCTCATTAAGCGTCGCTGAATCCGCGAGCACGCGCGTTACCGCATGCTCCATGGCGCGGCGGCGGGTCGAAAGCCTGCGCTCGGTGATGTCACGGCTGATGCCCACCGTGCCGATGATGTCGCCCGAGGAGTCCCGCATCGGCACTTTGGTTGTCGAGGCCCACCGAGTTTTGCTCGGTTCCCCGTCCGGTGTCTTGACGATGATCAACTGCTCAAAGTCGAGCAGCGGCGCCCCCGTTTTGACAATGGCCTCGTCCTGGGCGGCCATCCTTTCGGCCACCTCGCGTGGAAACATGTCGAATACCGTCTTGCCGGCGATATCCTCCGCAGTGATTCGGCGGGCTTTGAGCCACGCCTCGTTGGCGAGCCGGAATCGCCCGGCGCGATCCTTGACGTAGATGTAATCAGGAAGGGTATCGATGATCGTGCGCAGCAGCGAGTGCTCGCGGGCGACCGCCTCTTCCGCGCGCTTGCGCTCGCTGATGTCCTCGACGATGCGTATGAAGTACTGCGGCTTGCCGGCCGCGTCCCGTACGAGCGACACGGTCCGGTTGACCCACAAGGGAGAGCCGTCCTTGCGCAGGTACAGGCGTTCCGAGGAGAACGAGTCCAGTTCGCCCTTCAGCAACTTTTCCCGGTACTTGGGTCGATCCCCGCCCACGTGGTCCGGATGGAGGATCTGATCGGTCGTCATGCTGAGCAACTCGTCCTGCGTGTAGCCCAGCATCGCGCGCAGCTTGGGATTCGCGTGCAGGATCCGGTCGTTATCCATGTCGGTGTGCATGATCCCGACCGGCGCATGCTCGAAGGTAGCAAGGTAGCGTTCCTCCGCTTCCTTGCTGTCCGTGATGTCTTCCACAACACGGATAAAGTTTTTCGGCCGTCCCTCGGGATCACGCGCAAGGGATGTGGTTCGTTTGACCCAGATTACCTTCCCGTCCTTGCGGATGTAGCGCCGTGAAGAACTAAAGGTGCCGATCTCACCGGCGAGAAGCTTCTCTTCAAGCCCTCTGTCCTCGCCCACGTCTTCGGGATGCGACAGATCCCTGATTTCCCTTCCACGAAGCTCCTCGAAGTCATAACCGGTGATTTCGCAGAACTTGCGATTGGCGAGCAGCAGACGGCGGTCGAGGGACGTGTGAATGATGCCGACCGCGGCCTGGTCGAAGGTGGCTTGAAACTGTTGCTCGAGTTCCTTGCGCTCGGTGATATCCTCAATCACACGAATCGCAAACATCGGCTTGCCGGACTCGTCGTAGGCTAGCGATGCGGTACGCCTGACCCAGATGACCTTGCCGTCCTTGCGAACGTAGCGTTTTTCGCCCGACTGGCTTCCCACTTTGCCCTGGTACAGCAGCTGCCGGTTGCGCCGCGACTGTTCAAGGTCAGCCGGGTGCGTGATGAAATCGGCGGTGCGGCCGATGAGCTCCTCTTTGCTGTAGCCGAGCCGCCTGATTGAACGTGACTTCGAAGCGCTGCTCCAGCTCCTTGCGCTCGGTGATGTCCTCGACCACGCTGATCACGTACAGCGGGTTCCCGGCGTCGTCGCAGGCCGCCGACATCGTCCGCCTCGCCCACAGGATCGTGCCGTCCTTGCGGACGAAGCGCTTCTCGCCGGTCACCGACTTCGCCGTGCCGCCGACGACGCGCTCGCGGTACTGCAAGCCCTGCGCGTAGTCATCCGGATGGGTGATCTCCCGGATATGCCTGCCGAGGAGCTCGTCCTTGGCGTAGCCCAGCATGTTGCAGAATTTCTGGTTGACGTCCACCAGGACGCCGTCGAGGTGGACGCGCGTGATCCCGACCGCGGCCTGATCGAACATCTCGCGGAAGCGCCGCTCGCTCTCCCGCAGAGCCATTTCGGCCCTGATCTTGTCCGTGATGTTCTTGGCGACGCCGCGGTAGCCCTTGAACGTCCCGCTCGCGTCGAATACCGGCTGGCCGCTGACCAGCACGTAATTCTCGGAACCGTCTTCGAGGACGCGCCTGAGCAGCAGGTCGTGGAACGGCTGGCGCGCCGCGAGCGCCGCCTTGTGCTCGTCCCAAGTGGTGTTGAACGGGGTGGTGCGAGGCAACTCCCAACGCGCCTTGCCCACGTGATCCTCCGCGGAGATGCCCGCATGGGACTTCACGGTCCGGGACAGGCTGGTAAACCGGTAATCCGCGTCCTGCTCCCACGACCAGTCGGAGGAGAGTTCCGTGAGCACCCGGAACCGCTCTTCGCTCTCGCGCAGCGCCTTCTCGGCGTTCCTGCGCGCGACCCGCGTGCGCAGGCCGACGATGGCGTACGCGATGTCGTCGGCAAGCTCGGTAAGGAGGGCGATCTCGTCGCGGTCGAACGCCTCGGGCTCGGAGGCATGAATCACGATCACCCCGAGCGCTTCTTTTTCCCCTTTAAGGGGCAGCGCGATCGAGCACTGGTACCCCAGTTGCCGGGCGCGATCGCGCTTCCGTTCATGTTGCGGGTCGTTCAGGATGTCGCGCGCGATGCGCGTTTCGCCGGCGGCGAGAGCTTCGGCCGCCAGGCCGTGATAGCTGCCGGACGTCCAGGTCACGGGGGCGGTCATCGGAGCATCGCTGCCGTAACCCGCGTCCGCCGCAGGATAGACGGGCCGCATCGGGTCGCCCGTGGGAAACCCGATCCAGCTCTGCCTGTAGCCGCCCGACTCGACCACGACGCGGCACATGCTTTCGAGCATCTCCATCTCGTCGGTCGCGTGCACGAGGATGCGACTGCATTCCGCCATGACCCGCCGCGCCCGGATGAGGCGCTTCAGATTGGCCTCGGCCTGCCTGCGCGCCGCCGCCGCCCGCGACGAGCCGATGCCGAAAGCGATGTCTTCCGACAGCGTCGTGAGCAGCGCGATTTCTTCGTGATCGAACGCGTCCGGCTCGCTGGCGTGCATCACGAGCACCCCCAGCACGCTGTCCTCCGCTTTGAGCGGCAACCCGATCGATGATTGAAAGCCGTGCCGCAAGGCGCGCGGCCGCCGCCATTCGTGCCGGGGATCGTTCAGGATGTCCTTCGCCACGACGGGCGCGCCGGAAGCAAGCGCCTCGGCCGCGACTCCGCGATAGGTCCCGTTGGCAGTCAGGGTCTCGGGGGTGGGAAACGGTTCGTCCCCGGCGTATCCTGCCGGAGCGACAGGATGCAGGGGGCGCGTCGGGTCTCCGGTCGCGAAACCGATCCAGCCCTGCTTGTAGCCGCCGGACTCGACGATGATGCGGCACATCTGCTGCAGCAGCTCGCTTTCCGAGGACGCGTGCACCAGGGCCCGGCTGCACTCTGCCAGGACCCGGCGGGCCCGGTTCGCGCGCTCGAGGCGCTCTTCGGTGCGCTTGCGCTCGGTGATGTCCTCGAAGACCTGGATGAGATACGGCTCACCGCTCGCGGCGTGGCGCGCCAGCGTGACGGTGCGGTTGACCCAGATCACCTGACCGTTCTTGCGCACGAACCGCTTCTCGGCCTGGAAGTGCGGCAGCTGTCCCGCGATCACCTGCCGCCGCAACGAATCCTGCTTGTCCCGGTCCCCGGTGAAGGTGAGCTCGCGCGTGGTGAGCCGCATCAGTTCCTGGGCCGTAAAGCCGAGGATGTCGCACAGCTTCCGGTTGACCTCGAGGATCGCGCCTTCGATGGTGGTGTGCGCGATGCCGACCGCCGCCTGGTTGAACGTGGCCTGGAAACGTTCCTCGGCCTCCTTCCGATGGGTGATGTCGAGCACCTGCAGCATGCGGTATCGCGCCGCACCGTCGCGGCCGCGCACCAGGGACGCCGTCACCTGCACCCAGACCGGGTGCCCGAGCTTGTGGAGGTAGCGCTTCTCGCGTTGGGTGCTGCCCACTTCACCCCCGACGAGCCGTCTCATGAGGTCGACGTCGCCCGCCACGTCATCCACGTGGGTGACGCTGTGGCAATCGGTTGCGAGCAGCTCCGGCTCGGCATAGCCGGTGATCCGGCACAGCGCCTGGTTCACTTTCAGCCAGCGCCCGTCGAGGCTGGTGAGCGCGACGCCGATCGCGGCGTTGTCGAAGGCGTGATCAAACTCCTCGCGACTCCGCTCCAGCGCGCGCGCGACATCGTCGGCCTCCATCCGCAGCGCCTTGTGCTCGAACGCGGCAGCGATCGCGGGCCCGAGCCTGCTCAGCCTGTCTCCCGAGAGGTAGTCCGCGGCACCGTGCCCGATGGGCTCGTTCGCCTCCTCTTCCCGCGCCACCCTGGACACCAGAATGAGCGGGATGTCGAGATTCCGCTCCTGCAGTTGACGCAACGCGTCGAGGGCGTTGCAATCCGCAAGATGGTAATCGGCGAGGATCAGGTCGAAACCGGCGTCGAGCTGCGCGATGAACTCGGCCTTGTTGCGCGCGCGCTTGAGCGAATAGATGCATCCCGTATTCTTCAAGGCGCGCTCGACCATCAGCGCGTCCTCGTCCCGGTCCTCGAGCAGGAGGATGTTCAGGACGATAACGGGGCTAAAGGGCGAGTCTATGTTTCCCATTTTCTTGCTCCGGCGGCGCAGCGTTGCCCGCCGCTTCTCCGGGGCGCGCTCAGGGTTGCAGTGCCCACGGCAACTCGTTGAGCCGCAGCCAATATGAGCCCAGCAATTCTATCGCACGGGAGAACGGCTCATATGCGACAGGTTTCACGATATAGCTGTTGGCGCCGAGCTCGTAACAGGCCTTCATGTCCTCCTGCCGGCCCGAGGATGTGAGAATTACCACAGGCACCCTGCGCATCTTCCGGTCGCTTTTCACCTGTCTCAGCACCTCGATGCCGTCAACCAGGGGCAATTTGAGGTCGAGCAGTACCACTCTCGGCCGGTTTTCGATCCACCGTGTGACATAGTTCCTCCTGCAGAACAGGAAATCGAGCGCCTCCGCCCCGTCTCGTGCCACGCATGCGTTTTGCCCGAAGCGGTGCTCCCGCAGCGCCTTGAGCGCGCGCTCGACATCCTCGGGATTGTCTTCCACGAGCAGGAGTTCAACCGGCGTGTCCTTCGCGGTTTCCATGGGGGTCAGGATCCTGGCTGGCTGATACCGCGGCGGTGCCGCATCGTCTCCGACTTGAAACAGCGCGGGCCGACTCGCCCTCGACTGCGGGCAGGATCGTAAGCTACTGACGTGCAGAAACAATCAGGAATTTCCTGAGTTCCGCGGGGGAAAACCCTGAGGCGGCGCGGCCGGTGACCCTATAGGCCGGTGATTCGTGACGGGTGACCGGCGACCGGTCACTATCTCTCGGGACTGACCAGCCCGTGGCGGATGGCGAACCGCACCAATCCGGCGACATCGCGGATCCCCAGCCGCTCCATGAGCTGGGCGCGGTGGGTTTCGACCGTCTTGACGCTGAGCCCGAGCTTGCGCGCGATGTCCTTGGTGCTGCTGCCCTCGGCGATGAGCTGCAGGATCTCGCGCTGGCGCCCGGTGAGCAGCGACAGGGGTTGCCCGCCCTCCCCGACGCGCTGCAGGTAGCTCTCAACCACCTGCCGCGAGATCGGCGGGCTGAGATAGGTTTCGCCACGCCTGACGGCCTGAAGCGCGAGAGCCAGCTCAAGCGTCGCCGAGTCCTTGAGGAGGTAGCCGGAAGCCCCCGCGCGCAGGGCCTGCAGCACGTATTCCTCGCTCGCATGCATCGAAAGGATGATGATCCGCACCTCCGGAAAATCCTTCTTCAGGTGCCGCGCTGCGTCGAAGCCGTTCATCCCGGGCATGGTGATGTCCATCAGCACGATGTCCGGCCGGTGGGTGGGAACGAGCGACAGCACCTCGCGCCCGTTGCTCGCTTCCGCCACGACATCGACATCCTGCATTTGCTCGACCAGTGAACGAAGCCCCGCTCTCACCAGAGTATGGTCATCCGCCAACATGACGCGCAGGGGCTTCATGCGCCGACCCGTCCCCCGTGCAAGGCGGGCTCATCGGTGTACAGTGTCAGCGGAAAGCAGGCCCGGACGCGCGTACCACGCCCCTGGGCGGAAGACAGCTCGAGGCGCCCGCCGGCGAGCGCCGCGCGCTCCTGCATTCCCACCAGTCCGAGGCTCCCTCCCGCCGTCGCGCGCTGCTGCGCCGCTGCGACATCGAACCCCTTGCCGTCGTCCTCCACCACCAGCTCGAGCCCCTCATCGCCACGCCGCAACTCGACGCCGACGCGTTTCGCCCCCGCGTGGCGCAGCACGTTGGTCAATGCTTCCTGGCAGATCCTGAAGCACGCCGTCTCGACATCGGGGTGCAGGCGCTCCGGCAGCGGATCGCCGCTGAACTGCACGCTCAGTCCGGCCCTGCGAGCCTGGCGGTCGAGATACCAGCGCAGCGCCGGTTGCAGCCCAAGGTCGTCGAGCTGGGAGGGGCGAAGATCGAGGGACAGATTGCGCACCTGCTCCAGCGCGCCTTCCACGATGCGCAGGCTGTCCTCGATCTGCGCGACAGGCCGCAGCCCATCCGAGCGCGGCAGCAGGGCCTGCAGATTGATCTTGACCGCCGTCAGGGCCTGACCGATTTCGTCGTGCAGCTCGCGCGCGATGCCCCGGCGTTCCGTTTCCTGGATCTGCATCATGCGGCTCGAGAGCGCTTGAAGGCGGCGATGAGCGTTGCGCAGCGCGATCTCCGCCTGGCGCCTGCTGCGGCGGACCTCCGCCTCCTGCAGCTCGCGGCGCACTGCCGGCACCAGGCGTCCCAGGGCCGATTTCATCACATAGTCGTGGGCGCCGGCCTTCATCGCCGCAACCGCCGTCTCCTCGCCGATGGCACCGGAAACGATGAGGAACGGCACGTCGACGCCCCGCCACTTGATGAGCTCGAGGGCTGCCGCGCCACTGAAGCTCGGCAACGCAAAATCGGAGATGATGACGTCCCAGTCACGCGTGACCAGGGCGCGTTCCATGTCGGGCCCGTTGTCCACCCGCAGGTGGTCCGGCGCATAATCCCCGCGCCTCAGCTCGCGCAGGATGAGCTGCGCGTCGTCCTCGTTGTCCTCGACGATGAGGAGGCGAAGCGCGGTCGGCATCAGTCGCGCCCTTTTTCGGACCGGGGGTCCTCGTTGAGCAGCAGCCAGTAGAGCCCGAGCGTTTCCACCGCCTCCAGAAACGTGTCGAAATTCACCGGCTTCCGGATGTAGCTGTTGCAGCCCAGGTCATAGCTCGCCACGAGGTCCCGCTCCTCCTTGGATGACGTCAACACCACCACCGGCAGCGACCGGGTCTGCTCCTCGCTCCGTATCCGGCGCAGGACCTCGAAGCCGCCGACCTTCGGCAGCTTGAGGTCGAGCAGCACCAACGAGGGCATGATGCGGTCGCCGCGGCTCGCGCCGGCCAGGTACTCGAGGGCTTCCGCCCCGTCGCGTGCGACCACGACCTGGTGCGCAATCTTGTGCTTGCTGAAGGCCCGCCGCGTCAGAGCCTCGTCATCCGGGTTATCCTCGACCAGCAGTATCGTCTTGAGCTGCATGCCTATCCTCTCGCCGGCTCCCGCGCCACCGGCGTCGCGCTTTCCAGTGTAAAGTAAAAAGTGCTGCCGCGGTCCACCGCGCTTTCGGCCCACGCCTCTCCGCCATGCCGGCGCATGATGCGCTGAACCGTGGCGAGCCCGACCCCGGTGCCCGGAAATTCGGCCTCGTTGTGCAGGCGCTGGAACGCGCCGAACAGCCGGTCGTAATAGGCCATGTCGAATCCCACGCCGTTGTCGCGCACGAAGAACGCGCGCCGGCCCCGATGCTCGGTGACGCCGACCTCGACTTTCGCGGTGCGGCGGCGGGCGGTGAACTTCCATGCGTTATCGAGCAGATTCTGCAGGGCGATGCGCAGGAGGTTCGGATCAGCCGAGGCGGTCAGCCCGGGCGCCACGGTAAGCGCCACGTCGCGATCGCGCCCCTGCCGTGCGAGCTCCTGCGCAATCTCCTTCACCATCCTGCTCAAGTCGACCTTGCGCCTCCGCAGCTCGGCCCGCGCGACCCGCGAGAGCGCGAGGAGGTCGTCGATCAGCTGGGCCATGCGCTGGGTGGCGTCGCGCACGCGCCGCAAGTAGTCCTTGCCGGTGGCGTCGAAGCGGGCCCCGTAGTCTTCGAGCAGCGCCTGGCTGAAGCCGTCTATGCTGCGCAGCGGCGCGCGCAAGTCGTGAGATACCGCGTAAGCAAAGGACTCAAGCTCCTTGTTCGTCATTTCGAGCTGACGCGTTCTCTCGATCACCCGCTGCTCGAGCTCCGCGTTCAGTTGCCGGACCATCTCCGCACTTTTCCGAATCTCGGTCACGTCGACGTTGATACCGATCACACCTGCGATGTGGCCTTCAGGGCCGGGCAGCGGCACCTTCTTGTTGAGATACCATCTGTAATCGCCGTTCGGCAGGAGCATGGAACGCTCGCGGTTGACCACTGGCTGGCCGGTTTCCAGCACCGACCGATCTTCCGCGTCTATCGTCTTCGCGAACTCAAGCGGAAACAGATCAAACACCGTCTTGCCGACGACCTCTTCGAAGCTCGTCAGGCCGTGCAATTCGCGGGCACGGGCATTCAACAGGAGGTAGCGGTAGTCCGGGCCTTTTACGTAAATCCAGTCCGGCAGATTGTCAATGATGGAACGCAGCAAATTGCGCTCGTTCGCCAGCGCTTCAGCCGCTTTTCTACGTTCGGTCACGTCGTGGATGGTGATGAGGCCGAGCACCTGCCCCTGGTACTGGAACGGGGCTCCAGAGGTCTCGCCGAACATGATCTGGCCGTCGAGACGCCGGTATTTTCTGACCTGCACCGGCGTCGGCTCCCGCGATTTCTCGATCGTTTCTATGCGCCGCATGGCGATCTCGTGTTCGTCCGGATGGATCAGATCGAGCCAGCGCATGCCTGTAAGATCTTCGGCCGAATTCGCTCCGAAGAACCTGACGGCGGCGGGATTTGCCAGCATCAGGTGCTCACCGCGCCGCAGCAGAATCGGACTGGGGGACATTTCGACGACCCGGCGGTAACGTTCCTCGCTCTCCCGCAGCGCCTGCTCCCGCTGCTTGAGTTCGGAAATGTCGGTAAAAGCCACTACCGTCTCACCGGAAGGCGCGCGAACCTCGCGGATAATATGGTAGCCGCCGTCCGCCCGCCTGCGCTCGATTGGGCCGACGGGATTGCGGTGCCGGGCAACGCGTTCCCGCACAAAAGCCTCGATATCATCTGCCTCGCCCATCGCCCTCAGGATTGCCGCCCGCGCCCGGGCTACCGCCTCGAACGGCGTGCCCGGAACCATCTGCTCCGCGATATCGCTCTGCATTCGCCGGTACGCCTCGTTGCAAAGCGCCAACCGGTCTTCGCGATCATAGAGCCCGATCCCTTCGCCAAGGTGATCCACCACCGTGCGCAGCCGCTCCTCGCTTTCACGCAGCGCGCGCTCGGCGCGAACCCGTTCTGTCACGTCGTTGGCGAGCGACAGCCGCGCCGCCTTCCCGCCGAAAGTGAACGGGCGCGAGGTGACCTCGACATTGATCACGCGCCCATCCTTGGTGACGTGCCTGCGCAGCACGGTAACAATCGCGTCCGGATCGCGCTGGCGCAGTTCCTCCAGATAGCTCTCGCGATCGCTGGCGGGTCGGGTATCGAGCGTCGTCATGCGCTGGAAGTCCTCGCGCGTGTAGCCGTACTTGCCGATCGCCGCCTGGTTCACCGCGAGGAACTGGAGCGTTTTTTCATCCCGCACCCACATCGGCAAGGGGCTTGCCTCGAACAGCAGCCGGTAGTGCTGCTCGCTTTCCCGCAACATTTGCTCGCGTTGCGTGAGCTTGTCCGCCATGTCATTGAATGCGGTGGCGAGACGGCCGACCTCGTTTCCGGACCGGACGGAGCTCCGGTAATCGAGGTCGCCGGCTCCAAGCCGCGCGATGTCCTGCGTCAGCTCCTGTAGAGGCCGCGCCATGCGCGCGGCAAAGACCCATGCGGCCGCCACCGCCAATGCGAGCACGATCGCCCCTTCCACGAGGTGCCTCCACAGCGCCTGCCACATGGGGGCATACGCGCGTTCCCGCGGAATCCCGACGTACACGATCCATGGCACGCGCTGCGCGGTGGTAAAAGCTGACAACCTGCGTACGCCATCGATGGATTCCTCGTCGAGCGCGCCTTCGCGCGCGGCGAGCAAGCGCTGCACGATCGGGCGCGAACTGATATCTTGCCCGACCCATTTTTCCGACTCTGCGGTACCCTCCAACACGACTCCTTTTTCATTCAGGAGGGTCATTACCGTTCCGTCGGGCAGATCACCCGGATCGAGCAGCTCGTCAAGCTTCTGCAACCGGGTGGAGACCGACGCCACGGCGACCAGCCGGCCTTGGTTGTCGGTAACCCGACGTGCCAACGCCAACGTCCAGACATTGGTGGCGCGCGATATCACGGGCTCGCCGATCGCCAAACCATCCGTCTGCAGAGCTCGCGTCAGATATTCGCGTTCGGTAGCGACCAAATCTCGCCGCTGCGAAGAGGACCCGAGATAACCGCCCTCGGGCGAGTTGAGTTTGATATTGTTGACGTAACCGGGCATTCGCGTCTTCAGCGCCACCAGGAATTTTTCGGTGGCCTCGATGTCGCCCGCAGCCGGGCCCGCAGCTGTGCTCACCGCGAGCAGCATCGCATCCATGTTGCCCACGAAATCATCGAGCCGCGCGCCGATCACGCGCGCCAGGTTGAGCGCCTGAAGCTGCGAGTCGCGCCGGTTACGCTCGAACTGCTGAACCGTCTCGGCCGCCTGGAAGATCACAAATGGAACGGCGACGATGGCCACGAGCAGCGCGAGCCGCCCGCGAATGTCTAGCGATCGAAACATGGCAACCTCCATCCGACGATTTCAGAGCCCGCTCATCACCTTGAGATGGGCGGCGACGCTGCGGCCGACGCCGCGCGCTCCAGCGCGGTGATGTACTCCGGCCCGTGCACGCGCTCGAGCTGCTCACGGGTGGCGAGAGGCGCCTCCTCATGCCGCAGGAAGTTCATCACCCCGGAAGCGGTCAGTTGATCCTCGACTGCCCGGAGCCGCGAAGGGCTCTCGGAATGGTGTGTGCCCATGTCGTGGAGCCGGCAATCGCCGCGGGTGATGAACGCGGTGGTCACTGAACTGCGGGGCCTGTGACGTATTACGTATTCTGCGCCGCCTCGGCGATCCTATAATGGGCTCCAAGTATATCGCTGCGGGACGGCAATACGCCTCTTTTGCCCCGTGTATTCTCCAGCCAGTCATGCAATCGTATCCCGCGCACCGGGTCCAACGCATAACGCTCGCGGACGGAGCCGCGGTCACTATCCGCCCGATCCGCTCGGATTCGAGGCTCGCTTCGATCGGAACGATCCGCGCACGATGCGGGTCGAAGTCGCCCTGCGACCATCCTGAAGCGCGGAGGACGCGGATGCCGGACACAGGACGAAACTTACCGGATGTGGCAAACTCACGGGCTGGCCCCATCCCGCGCGTCATGATGCAGCAGCTGGAGCACGTCGTTGCCCAGGTCGGCAACATCATCCTCGGCAAGGAGCGCCAGATCAGGCTGGCGATCGCCTGCCTGCTGGCGCGCGGCCACCTTCTCATCGAGGACCTGCCGGGCGTCGGCAAAACGATGCTCGCGCATGCGCTCGCCACGTCGCTCGGTTTGGGATTCCAGCGCATCCAGTTCACCAGCGACCTGCTGCCCGCCGATATCATCGGCGTTTCGATCTTCAACCGGGAAAACAGCGGGTTCCAGTTTCACGCGGGCCCGATCTTCCACCAGGTCATACTGGCCGATGAGGTCAACCGCGCGACCCCCAAGGCGCAGAGCGCGCTGCTCGAAGCCATGGAGGAGCACCAAGTGACCGCCGAGGGCGAGACGCGGCGTCTCCCCCATCCGTTCTTCGTGATCGCGACGCAGAACCCCTCGTACCAGGTCGGCACCTTCCCGCTGCCGGAATCGCAGCTCGACCGCTTCCTGATGCGCATCCATCTCGGCTACCCCAACAGCGAGGCGGAGCGCGCGCTCCTGCAGGGTGAGGATCGCCGCGATCTGCTGGCGGCGCTCAAGCCCAGCATGATCGCTGCGGAGTTGATCCAGCTGCAGCAACGCGCCCAGCAGATCCACGCGTCGAGCGCCCTGCTCGATTACGTGCAGGCGCTGGTGACGCACACGCGCCGCACCGCCGATTACGTCAACGGCTTGTCACCGCGGGCGGCCCTCGCGCTGCTGCATGCCGCGCGCGCCTGGGCGCTGATGTCCGGCCGCGGTCATGTGGTGCCCGAGGACGTGCAGGCGGTGCTGCCGGGGGTGGTCGGCCATCGCCTGGCTCCCGCCGGGGAAGTGAGCCGCGTCAACAGCGCCGACATCGCCGCCCACCTCGTCAAGCAGGTCGCCATTCCCTAGTGTTCAAAGTTCCATGTTCGATGTTCAAAGTTCAAAGCCAAAACTCGGAACCTTGAACCCGGAACCTTGAACCTGGAACGCCGAACAGCGAATGTACGCCGCGCTCAAGAACCGCTTCTACAACTGGCTGTTCCAGTTGCGCGGGCCTGAAACGGGCGTCATCGTGCTGGTGCAGCGGCGGGTGTTCATCCTGCCGACGCGCCAGGGGTTCACGTTTGCCGCGGTGCTGCTGCTGATGCTCACCGGCTCGATCAATTACAGCCTGAGCCTGGGTTTCGTCCTCACCTTCCTGCTGGGCGCGATGGGCGTCAACGCCATGATCTACACGTTCCGCAACCTCGCCAACCTGCGGATAGCGGGAGGCCGCGCGCGCCCGGTGTTCGCCGGAGACACCGCCCACTTCATCGTGCACCTCGACAACGGCGGCGCAACCGACCGCTACGCGATGGGCCTCACGCACGACCACAGGGACTCGGTGTTTTTCGACGTCCCGGCGCGCACCACGATTTCGACGGCCGTCGGCATTCTCGCGCGCCGGCGCGGCATCCTGCGCCCGGGCAGGTTGACGCTTTTCACGCGTTATCCGCTGGGGCTCTTCTACGCGTGGTCCTATCTCGAGCTCGACATGCGGTGCGTGGTCTACCCGCGTCCCGCCACGCCCGGTTTGCCGCTGCCGCCGGCGACTTCGACCGCGGGCGCCGGCGCCGAGCGCGGCCAGGGACAGGAGGACTTCTCCGGGCTGCGGCAGTACCACGTCGGGGACTCGCCGCGTCACATCGCGTGGAAGGTCGCGGCGCGCGATCAAGGCCTCCTCACCAAGCAGTTCACAGGGCGCGCCGACACCGAGCTCTGGCTCGACTGGTCACTGCTGCCGCGGCAGATGGGCGTGGAAGAGAGGCTTTCGCAGCTCGCGCGGTGGGTGCTCGACGCCCACGCCGCGGGGCTCTCGTTCGGCCTGCGCCTGCCGGGAACAACGGTCGAGATGGCGACGGGCCAAGGCCACCGGGAGCGGTGTTTGGAAGCGCTGGCGCTCTTTGAACCCCCGGCGAACGGTGAACAGTGAACTGTGATCGGAAAACACCAGGAGGGCGTCTGCGACGGCTCGACTTACACCGTTCACCGTTCACCGTTTACCGTTTATCCAACGCCCGCACATGACCGATCCCAAGCAACCGCTGGCGCTGCGCCATGTCCTGTGGCTGCTGCTGTCGCTGGCGATGGTCGCGGCCCCGCATGCCTCGCGCCTGCCGTGGTGGGTCGTTGCACTGGTGGCCACGCTCGCCGCGTGGCGAGCCTACGTGGGCTACGGCCGTCTCGCGCTGCCGAGCCGGTGGCTCCTGCTCGGGGTCGTCATCGGCGCGACGATCGGCATTTATCTCAACTACCGCACCATCTTCGGACGCGACGCCGGCGTCGCGCTGCTCGTGGTGATGCTGGGACTGAAGCTGCTCGAGATGCGTTCCTTACGCGATGCGGTGCTGCTGATCCTGCTCGGTTACTTCCTCGTCATCACGAACTTCCTCTACTCGCAGACCATCGCGACCGCGCTCTACATGCTGGTGTGCGTCTGGGTGATCACGGCGACCATGATCGGTCTGCACTACACCCGCGAGGAACCGGCGTTCCGCCACCAGCTGCGCATCGCCGGCGTGCTGCTCGCGCAGTCGGTACCGCTCATGCTGGTGCTGTTCCTGCTGTTCCCGCGCGTCTCCGGCCCACTGTGGGGACTGCCGCAGGACGCGTACGCCGGCGTGAGCGGCCTCTCCGACACCATGACCCCGGGCAGCATCTCCAACCTCATCCTTTCGGATGCCGTCGCGTTCCGCGTGAAGTTCGACTCTACCATCCCGCAGCCGAAGCAGCTCTACTGGCGCGGGCCGGTCATGTGGGACTTCGACGGCGGCAGCTGGTCCGTCTCGCGCTTCCTCTACGGCACGCCCGAGTTCACGACCAGCGCCGCGCCGGTCACCTACGAAGTAACGCTCGAGCCGCACAGCAAGCGCTGGATGTTCGCGCTCGATCTCCCCGCGAGGACAGTGCCCCGCGCCTCGACCAGCGGCGATTTCCAGATACGCGCCTTCGAGCCCGTGAACAATCGGGTGCGCTACGACATGGCGTCCTACCTCGACTACAGCTACGGCGCGGGCGAGAGCCGCATGGCGCTCCGCCGCGCGCTCCAGTTGCCTCCGGGATTCAACCCGCGCACCGTGGAGTTCGGGCGCTCGCTGCGAGCGAAGTTCGCCGACGACCGCGCGCTCGTGCGCGAAGTGCTGGCGATGTTCCGCAACCAGAACTTCTTCTATACGCTGACGCCGCCCCTGCTCGGCCAGCATTCCGTAGACGAGTTCCTGTTCCAGACGCGCAGCGGCTTCTGCGAGCACTACGCCTCCGCCTTCGCCGTGCTGATGCGCGCGGCCGGTATTCCCGCCCGCGTCGTCACGGGTTACCAGGGCGGTGAGATCAACCAGCTCGGGAATTACCTCATCGTGCGCCAGGCCGATGCCCACGCCTGGACCGAGGTGTGGTCCAGCGGCGCGGGCTGGGTGCGCGTCGACCCCACGGCCGCGGTGTCGCCGCTGCGCGTGGAGTCCGGCATCTCCGCGGCGGTGCCGCGCAGCGATCCCCTGCCGCTGCTGGTGCGCGGCGACTTCGAGGTCCTGCGCCAGCTGCGCTTCACGTGGGACCTGATGGCCAACTCGTGGAACCAGTGGGTGCTCGGCTACACGCCCGAGCGCCAGCGGAGGCTCCTGACCAGCGTCGGCATAGACGACGCCACGTGGCACCTGTTGACGGTAACCATGCTCAGCCTGGCCGCCGTGATCGTGGTAGTGCTCGCCGCCTTCATGCTGCGCCGGCTCAAGGCGCGGGTGCGTGATCCGGTCAAGATCGCGTACCTCAAGTTCTGCGGCAAGCTGCAGCGCAAGGGCATGCCGCGCGACCCGGCGGAAGGACCGGTGGACTATGCGCTCAGGCTGCAGCGCCTGCGTCCCGATCTCGCCCCGACGGTCGCCGCCATCACGCAGCTCTACGTCGCCTTGCGTTATGGGGCGGAAACGGGAAGTTCAAAGTTCAAAGTTCGAATCCGGAAGGTGGAACCCGGAACGTGGAACCCTGAACCTTGAACCTGGAACCTGGAACGCCGGTCAGGCGGGCGGCAGCAGTTTCATCGGATCGACCGGCTTGCCGAAGCGGCGGATCTCGAAATGGAGCTTGACCTGATCGGTGTCGGTATTGCCCATTTCCGCGATCTTCTGGCCCCGCGCGACGCTTTGCCCCTCCTTCACCATCAGCTCGCTGTTATGCGCGTAGACGCTCAAGAAGGTGTTGTTGTGCTTGATCACGATCAGCTTGCCGAAGCCGCGAATGCCGGTGCCGCTGAAGATCACCCTGCCCGCGGCGCTCGCCAGCACCGGCTGGCCGAGCTTGCCGGCAATGCCAATGCCCTTGAGGCTGGCGCTGTCGTGGAAGCTGCTGATCAGCTTTCCTCGCGCGGGCCAGCCCCAGCTCAGGTTGTCGTCGCTGTCATCACGCGCGGGCGGAGAACGCGGGTCGGGCCTGACCGCCTCCGCCGGCTCGGGCCTGAGGCTCGCGAGCTGAGCGTACGTCTGCTCGGAGTACGGTGCGCGCACCGCCTTGGGCTGGGTCTTCATGTTGTCGGCGGGAGCGGGCGGGAGCGGCGCTCCGCTGATCGGGCGTCCTTCCACCGCGGGAGCGGTCTTTAATGGCGCGGCCATTGCAGTCGAGGTCGGAGGCGAGAGCCGCAGCCGCTGGCCGAGCCCTATGATCCCCGGGTCGCTGATCCCGTTCCACTGCGCAAGCTCGCGGTAATCGAGGCCGTGGTCAAGCGCGATGCTATAAAGGGTGTCGCCCTTCCTCACGGTGTAGAACTCGGGACGCGCGTCGGGCGGTCGCGGCGCCGGCTTGGCCGGCGCGGTCTTCGCCTCGGGCGCGCGCTCGACCACCGGAGCGCCGCGCCTGGCGACGCAGCCCGCCACGATCGCCGCGGCAAGCGCGCACGCCAGAGCGATTCTTACGGACGGCCAGATCACCTCGGTTTAGCGTTCACAGTTCAGGGTTCAAGGTTCAAGGTTCAAGGTTCAAGGTTCAAGGTTCAAGGTTCAAGGTTCAAGGTTCAAGGTTCAAGGTTCAAGGTTGGAGTGGGCTGCAAATCGAGGGTTCCGACTTTGAACTTGGAACTTTGAACATGGAACCTGGAACGGGCGTTTGCCTAGTGCCGTTCCAACTTGTTGTGTCTGTCGGCAAGGAACTCCGCAGGCCGTAGGTCAAGCATCGTTAGGACCCCTGAACTTAGCGAGAGATAGTTGGAATGGCACTAGCCCACGCCAGGCAACAAGGGAACGAACTTGACGGCATCCATGCGCCGCTCGAGGTAGCCTCTGCCGGTGCGTTCGATCACGCAAAGATGCTGGCCGTGGTTGCTCGCCATCGGAAAAATCATTCTACCACCGACATCGAGCTGCTCGAGCAGCGCTTCCGGCGCCCGGGTCGCCGCCGCGGTCATGACGATCGCGTCGAACGGCGCCACTCCCGACATGCCGGCATGACCGTCGCCGTGCCGCAGGTGCGCGTTGGCGACTCCGGCGTCGCGCAGATTCCTCCGCGCTTTCCGGATCAGGGCGGCGATCCGCTCCATCGAGTACACCTGCTTCGCGAGCTTGGCGAGTATCGCGGCCTGGTAGCCGCAGCCCGTGCCTATTTCCAGGACCTTCTGCAGCGGCTGCCCCGCGCGCGCGAGTTCGGTCATGCGAGCCACGGTGTGGGGGCTCGAAATGGTCTGCCCGAAACCGATCGGCAGCGACAGGTCCTCGTAGGCGCGGCTGGCCAGCGCCTCATCCACGAAGATGTGGCGCGGCACCTCCGCCATCGCCGCAAGCACCATCTCGTCGCGTATGCCCTGGCTGCGCAGGCGCTCGATCATGCGCAGCCGCGTGCGCTGCGAGGTCATGCCGATGCCGGGGTGCCGCGTTGAAGGCATTTCAGGCAGTGAACGGCAAATGGTCACCGCCCGTCAGCCAGCCGCTGAGCGTCTCGAGTTGCGAGTAGCGCGTGAGGTCCACCTGCAGTGGCGTGATCGAAACGCGGTTGTTCGCGATCGCGTGGAAATCCGTGCCGTCGCCCGCGTCCTGCGCGCCGCCGGCCGCCCCCACCCAGTACACCGTCTCTCCGCGGGGCGTGGTGGACTTCACCACCGGCTCCGCCTTGTGCCGCCGGCCGAGGCGGGTGATCTGGAAGCCGCGCAGCTGGCCGTACTCGACGTCCGGCACATTGACGTTGAGCAGCAGCGGCTGTTCGAACGGCTGCTTCTGGAAACGGCTCACGAGGTCCGCGGCGACGCGGCCCGCGGTCCGGAAGTGGTCCCCGCCTTCCACGACGAGCGAGATCGCCATCGAGGGAATGCCGAGCACGAAGCCCTCGGTCGCCGCCGCGACCGTTCCGGAATAAATGGTGTCATCCCCCATGTTGGCGCCGTGGTTGATGCCGGAGATCACGAGGTCGGGCAGCTGCTTCAGCAGCCCCGTCACGGCGAGATGCACGCAATCGGTGGGCGTGCCGTTGACGTAGTAGAACCTCCCCTGCGCCCGGCGCACGGTAAGCGGCCGGTCGAGGGTGAGCGAGTTGGATGAGCCGCTGCGATCGCGCTCCGGCGCGACCACCGTGACCTCGCCTAGGGGAGCGAGCATCTCGGCGAGCAGCGCGATGCCCGGCGCGAAATAGCCGTCATCGTTGCTCAGCAGGATGCGCACTGTTTGGTGACCGGTGACCCGTGACTCGTTAGAGCTGCAAGCGTCCTACGCGGAGACCCTGGCCGCACCGGTCTGACGCGCGCGGATGCGCTCGATCTTGCCGGTCGCCGCGTCGATCCGGAGACGCTCGATGTTCTCGAGGTCGGTGCCGGTCACCCGCAGATATCGGGTGTTGACGGGGGTGGCCGCCGAGTGGAGCTCGCGCCCGTAATAGACGCCGGCCTGGCCGGGATTCAAGCGGTAGCGCGTCTTCTCCTTGAGCGTCGCGCGGTCGGGGTCTGAACCGTCATCGGTGCGGTCCCACACCGCCATCTCCGTGTACTCGCGCACCTGCCCGTAGATCGCCCAGGAATCACCATGGTCGTGCGGCTGCGATTTGCGCGCCTGGTCGTAGCGGTAGGTCATCACCTCGAATCCAAGTTGCGGATCAATGTAGATGCGCTTCAGGCCTTGCGGCTGCTGGTCGTTGAAATAGTCGCCGACGAATTGCTGATCGAGCAGCAGGCGCTCCATTCGCAGCTTGATCTTCTCGACCTGCTCTCGGCTCGAGCCGCTCTTCAGTATCTCCCGCGTATCGCGGCAGAAATCCTGCAGGGAATAAGCCATGGCGACTCTCCTTCTCGTCTGCCGGGATTATAGCAGCCGGGATCGGCGGCCCGGCCATCACCGCTGCGTGTGCGGCGGCGCAAACGGCCGGTCGTGGGTAAGGGAAGGAAGCATCGCCCGCACCTTGTCCACCTTGCCGAGATCGAGGTCCGCGTACACCACGCCCGGCGCCTCGCCCCCGTCGGCCAGCACTTCGCCCCAGGGATCCACCACCAGTGAGTGCCCGTAGGTCATGCGCTCGCCGGGATGATCGCCGCACATCGCCGGGGCGATCACGAAACTTTCGTTCTCGATCGCCCGCGCCCGCACCAGCGTGTGCCAGTGCGCCTTGCCGGTCTCGCGCTGGAACGAGGAGGGTATTGCCAGCATCACGGCGCCGCGCTGGGCAAGCGCGCGGTAGAGCTGCGGAAACCGCAGGTCATAGCACACCGTCATTCCCAGCCTGCCCCACGGTGTTTCCGCGTTTACCGCGCTCTCACCGGAGCGGTACGCGCCCGACTCGCGGATCGCCTTTCCGCCGGGGAGCGTCACGTCGAACATGTGGATCTTGTCGTAGGCGGCGACGACCGCGCCTGCGGCGGAGATCAGGAGCGAGCGGTTGAACATGCGTCCGTCCCCGCTCTTCAGCGTGAGCGAGCCGACGAGTTGCCAGACGCCGAGTTCGCGCGAAAGCGCAGCCAGCGCGGAGAGCGCCGGCTCGCCGTTCGCCTCGAGCGCCCGTTCGCGCATGACGCGCCCGCTGCCGTCCATCATCAGGACGTGCTCGGGAGAGAAGAGGAAGCGCGCGCCCCCGGCAGCCGCCTCGCGTGCCATCGTCGTAAACGTCGCGAGGTTGGCGGCGTAGTCGTTGCCGGAGTTCGTCTGCAGGCACGCGATGCGGACAGCGCCGGTCAATGGGTGACTCGTGACGGGTGGCGGGTTTCCCGGATCCTGGATCCCGAATCCTGAATCCTGAATCCTGAATCCTGCGTTCAGTTCGCCTTGATGCCCGCGTCCCTAACGACCTTGTCCCACCTCGCGTGGTCGGCCTTGATCAGGGCGTGGAACGCCGCGGGATCGCTCGGCTCGGGGTCCAGCCCGACGTTCTCCAGCTGGGCCTGCACTTCGCGCATCTTGAGGACCGCGACCGTTTCCTTGTGGATGCGGTCCACGATGGCCCGCGGCGTCTTCGCCGGGAACACCAACCCGAGCCAGCCGCTCGCCTCGAAGCCCGGATAGCCGGATTCCGCGATAGTCGGCACTTCGGGGAGCGCGTTTGACCGCTTCGCGCTGCTCACGGCGAGCGCGCGCAACCTTGCAGCCCTGACGTGCGGGGTTTGCGTCGAGATCAGCGAGAACATGCACTCCACGTGGCCTGCAACGACATCCGCCACGGCGGGACCACCGCCCTTGTACGGCACGTGATTGAGCCTGATTCCCGCCGTTTTCCAGAACAGCTCCGAGGCCAGATGCGCGATACTGCCCGCCCCGGGTGTGGCGTAGTTGATCGTGCCGGGCTGCTTCTTCGCGAGCGCCACCAGCTGCTTCAGCGACTTCGCCGGCATGGAGGGATGCACCGACAGCAGGCTCGTCACCAGCGCAGCCTGCGTCGCCGGCGCAAAATCGTTGATCGGATCGAACGGCACCTTCCCGAGCAGGGCCGGGCTCATCGCAAATGATGCGACGGACGCCAGCAGCATCGTATAGCCGTCGGGCGCCGCGCGCGCGGCGAGCTCGGTGGCGATGTTTCCACCGGCGCCCGCGCGGTTCTCCACGATCACCTGCTGACCGAGCCGCGGGCCGAGCTTCGCTGCCACCGCGCGCGCCACGAGATCGTTGGCGCCGCCCGGCGGAAAGCCCACCAGGAGGCGTATCGGCTTGGTCGGATACGTTTCCGCCGACCACGCCTCGAGCGGCGCGGCGAGCGCCAGAACGGCACCCGACAGCAGTGCGAGAACGGTGGAACGTGGCAGCCGGCTTCGCATCACGCATTTCCTCCCCATTGGTCTCACGCGGGCCATTTTAACGGAAGCAGTCCTTCGTTCAAGCTAACATATGCCCTGCCGCTTTCCGCCAACGGCGGAATCGTGCCTAGCGAAATTCGAAGGGGGTGAGAAATGGCTGAGGTCACACTGGAGCAGTTCGAGCGCATCATCAAAGCCATTCTCGCCCGCGGGCGCGAGCTCGATTGCCGGCCCCTGAGCGTGGCCGTCACCGACCCCGGCGCCCGGGTGAAAGCGTTCAAGAAGGAGGACGGTTCCGCGATGATGCGCTTCGAGATGGCGATGGGCAAGGCCTTCGCCGCGCTCGCGCTCGGGCGCTCCTCCAGTCTCGTGCGCGTCCGCGCCGAGGAACGGCCGCTTTTCATGAACTATCTCATCAGCGCCTCCGGCGGGCAGATCTTCCCGGAAGGCGGCGGCATGCTGATCCGCGACGTGCGCGGCGAGGTGATCGGCGCCGTGGGCGTCACCGGCGACACTCAGGAGCGCGACGAGGAGCTCGCGGCGCACGGCATCCGCGCCGCGGGGCTCAAGACCGACGCGGACTGCGCGCACCTGGGCAAGCGCGTGCGCCTTAAAAACTAGTGGCGACTGGAACCGCAGATAAACGCGGATACACGCGGATCGGACGATTACACAAGCAGGTCATCCTTCATCCTTCCGCCTTCATCCTTTAACAAAAAATGGCCTGCAAGCAATATCGCAGGCCATTTTTTGTCTGGTCGGGGCGGCGAGATTTGAACTCGCGACCACCTGCACCCCATGCAGGTACGCTACCAGGCTGCGCTACGCCCCGATGGGAAAATTATAACAGAGCGGGCCGGGCGTCAGGCGCGCAGCAGCTCGATGAGATTCTTGAGTTCTTTGCGCAGGGAGGCGAGGTTGGCGCGTGAAGCGCGCGCCGCCTTGGCGGGCTCGGAGACGATTTCGTCGAGCCGGTTGCGCGCGCCGCTGATGGTGAAGCCCTGGTCGTACAAGAGCTCGCGGATACGCCGGATGAGCAGCACTTCGTGATGCTGGTAGTAGCGCCGGTTGCCTCG
>JACPEF010000052.1 GCA_016183675.1 Betaproteobacteria bacterium | reverse complement strand
CGCTTACCGCTTACCGCTTACCGCTTACCGCTTACCGCTTACCGCTGTCGTCCTCCTCGCGCCAGAAGCCGAGCGCCTCCTGCGCGGCGCGGTCGGAGTAGCTGAAAAGCACGCAATCGGCGCCGGCGTTCAGCTGGTAAAACTCCCAGGACGGCACCACGAAGACGTCGTGCGGGGCGAAGTCCCAGCGTGCTTCGCCGATGACGACGCTGCCCCGCCCCTCGACGACGTTGAATATCGCGCCGTCAGTCGAGCGGTGGCGTCTCCCGGTGAATCCCGCCGGCAGGCGCTGCAGGAACACCGCCATCGTCGGAAACGGGTCGCGTCCGGTGCCGGGATCGCTGTAGCGCCGTCGGTAACCAAGCGCCGGGTGCGGCGGTCCGTTTCGTGAGAGGGTCTCGAGCCCCTCGCGGGCGCGCTCGTACGGGTAGGCGAGCAGTCGGGCTCGTACCAAATCGCGGCGGCCGCGCGGTGCCGGCGCGCCGCCGCCCGCGCCGTCCTCGCGGAACATCGCCCCGAAGAACTGCGCGAACGGCGTGTCGAGGCCGTCCATCCAGACGACGGGCCCCGGGCCGAGATTGCCGTGGTCGTGCCAGGACCAGCCGGGGGTGACGACGAAGTCTCCCGGCCGCATCGGGATGCGACTGCCCTCGACCACGGTGTAGGCGCCTTCGCCCTCGACGATGAAGCGCAGCGCGGCCGGCGAATGGCGGTGCGAGGGCGCGACCTCTTCCGGCAGGATCACCTGCAGCCCGCAGTAGAGCGTGTGGGTGATGAAAGTCGTGCCGCGCAGGCTCGGGTTCTCGAGCACCAGCACCCGGCGCTCGGCCTCGCTCTTGTTGATGAGCTCGGCTGAGCGCATCAGCAGCGGCCGCAGCTCGGCGTAGCGCCACAGCGCCGGCACGCACGCGGAGCCGGGATGCATGCGCATGCGCCGCTCCCAGAGCGGCATCAGGTTGAACGGGGCGATCGCGCGCGAGAATTTCGCGAGCGCCGCCTTGCCTGTGGCCGATTTCTCGTCCGGTGCCGCCGCTCGCTTCCGGGAGGACGTCTTGGTTTTCATCTAGGCGGAGGGATGAGGGATGAATCCAACGTGCGGCGTGAGAGCGTCAGAGCGTGAGAGCCACAAGTTCCGTGAGAGCGTTAGAGCGTGAGGGCGTGAGGGCGTGAGAGCGAAATAGGATCTTCCTTCGATCTCCCGAACTCCCGATTTCACGTTTTCTCGATCTCCCGATCTCCCGACCTCCCGATTTCACGGGTTTGATTCGCGTCACCCTTACCTCGTCACCAGTATCTCGTCACTTCGTCACTTATTACTCCTTTTCCGCCTCGAGCCTGGCGAGCGCCCGCGTGCGCCACAGGTTCCAGGACCGGTCGTAGTTCTGCCAGGAGACGTTCGCCGCAACCTCCTTCCCGTCCATGTAAACGATTTTTCCCCTCGGCCCGGCGATCGCCATCGCCTGGAACTGAATGCGGGCGTTCTGCTCCAGATACACGCTGCGGCCGACGGCGCGTTGCAGGTTCTCGCCTACCACCGTCGCGCCGTGCCCGCGCATCAGCACCGCCGGATACTTGCCTAGCTTTCTGGCGAGCGACTGCCCGAGTGCGGGCGTGCGCACTAGCATGTCGCTGCCTTTCTGTGCCTCGCGGATGTCCCAGTTGGGCACGCCCATGCCGATAAATGCGGACATGTGGAAGATCGGTTTGAGCGAAGAGCGCGCCGTGCAGCTGAAGGGAACGACCGCCGGGGCGTGGTTGTGCACCACCGCCATCACGTCCGGCCGCGCCTTGTAGATCTCGCCGTGGATGAAGCGCTCGTTGTACATCGACCGGCCGCGCGGATCGACGGGCCTGCTGTCGAGGTCGAACTCCATGATGTCGTCCCCGGTCACGAGCTCGGGCGCGAGATTGCGCGCCATCAGGTAGCGGTTGGGATCCTTCTCCGAGCGCACGCTGACGTGCCCGTACGCGTCGATCACACCCTGTTCGGCGAGCGTGCGGTACGAGATGACCAGGTCTTCGATGCGGCTCATCGCGTTCTCCCCCTTCCTTCGATTATCACAGGTCACTGGTCACCGGTTTCACTCGGCCTTGATGCCTGCCGCCTTGACCACCTCGTGCCACTTGGCGACTTCGGTCTTGATGATGGCGGCAAACTCTTTGGGCGTGTCGCCAACGGACTCCAGGCCGTCCCGAAGGAGCAGGGTCTTCGCGTCCGGCGCCTGAACGATCTTGACCGCCTCGGCGTTGAGCTTGGAGACGGTAGGTTGCGGGGTCTTCGCAGGCGAGAGCATGCCCACCCACGACGCGTGCTCGTAGCCCGGCACGCCTGCCTCCGCGATCGTCGGAAACTCGGGCGCTGCTACGGAGCGCTTCGCGCTTGTCACTCCGAGCGCCCGCAGCTTGCCGGCCCTGATGTGCGGTATCGCCGTGGAGATGGTCGCGAAATAGAGCTGGACCTGCCCGCCGAGCAGCGCGACCATCCCCGGGGCGCCCCCCTTGTACGGCACGTTCACCATGTCGGTGCCCGTCATGTGCCGGAACAGCTCCGCCGCCATGTGCGTGCTGGTGGCGATACCGCTTGAGCCGTAATTGAGCTGCCCGGGCCTCGACTTGGCGAAAGCGATCAGTTCCTTGACCGTCTTCACCGGTACCGAGGGATGCACGACCAGGATATGGGGCAGGGTGACGAGCTGCGTCACCGGCATGAAGTCCCGCAACGGATCGAAGGGCAGGTTCTTGCGTATGCTGGGATTGATCGTGAAGGAAGCTGCCACCACCAGCAACGTGTAGCCGTCGGGCGTCGCCTTGGCAACGAGGTCCGTCCCATGGAGGCTGCCCGCGCCGGGGCGATTGTCCACCACGACGGGCTGTTTGACCGCGTCGGCGAGCCGCTGGGCCACGACACGCGCGACGAGGTCGGTGGAGCCGCCGGCGCTCTGCGGCACGATGACACGTATGGGTTTGGTGGGGTAGGCCTGCGCGGCGGCGCCCGCAACGAACAGGAACGTCGCGGCCATCCACGCGAGGCCGCGCCCCGCCGCGAGCGCGCTCCTCGGCTGTCTGACGATGAAACGCATCTTTCCTCCTCGTCGTTTATTTTCCATCCGCGGGACTGCGATTCCCGCGAGAACCCGTGTAGCCTATTATAGGGGAGCCCCGCCGCGCCGTGGTTCCGCCGCGTGTTTTTGCGAGGTTCGGGGAGATGGTCTACGATCAATTGATCGCCTTCAACGAGGAGGCGCCGCTCGAAGCCCTTATTCGAGCGATCACGACGGCGAACCGGGAGATCAAGCGGCCCGACGACCGGATCCGGCTCTTTCAGATGCCGCTCGAGCGCATCGTGTGAATCAATATGTGAACGGGACACCGCAGGCAGGGTGCCGCCATGGTCGATCATTATCAAGTGGCATCCGAGGCTGCCGACTTTGTGAGCGCCTGCAATCGCACGAGAAACCAGGCGCGCGTAAACGATAATAAAGACCGGTGACAGCAAGGGGGCCGAGACGCGAGCCCCGCCTTTTCCTCACCCGTCCAGCACGGCGACGTCATCGGGTGTGAGCCCGAGCGCCGCCGCGGCGGCGTTCTCCTCCAGGTGCGCGATCGAGCTCGTGCCGGGGATCGGCAGCATCAAGGGCGAGCGCGCGAGCAACCAGGCTATCGCCACCTGCGCCGGAGTCGCACCCAGCCGCACGGCGACGCGCTTCACTTTTGCCGGGCGCAACGCCCGGCCCGCGCCGAGCGGGTACCAGGGGATGAAGGCAATGCCCGCCTTCTCGCACGCCGCAAGCACGTCGTCCGAAGAGCGGTTCTCGAGGTTGTACTCGTTCTGCACGGAGACGATGGTCGCGATGCGGCGGGCCTCGCCGAGCTCGCGCACGCTCACGTTGGACAATCCCAGGTGCCGGATCTTGCCGGCGCGCTGGAGCTCCGCGAGCGTGCCGACGGATTCGGCGAACGGGACGCTCGGGTCGGGCGCGTGGAACTGGTACAGGTCAATCCGTTCGAGCCGCAGGCGCTTCAGGCTGCCATCCACGGCCCCGCGCAGGTGCTCCGGCCGGCCGTCCCTGTCCCAGCGGTGGCGGCTGGGCCGCACGAGCCCGCCCTTGGTGCCGATGACCAGTTCCTTCGGAAAGGGGTGCAGCGCCTCGGCGATGAGGGTTTCCGAAACGTCGGGGCCGTAGCTGTCGGCGGTGTCGAAAAAAGTGTGGCCGAGCTCGAACGCGCGCGCCAGGAGCTTGCGCATCGCGGCGCGATCCCTGGGCTCGCCCCAGATGTCGGGACCCGCGACGCGCATCGCGCCGAAGGCCATGCGATTCACGGTCAGATCGCCCAGCCGCAGCGTGCCCGCGGCTGCGGCTGGCATCGTGTCTGGATCCATAAATGAAAGAGGGCGCCGCATGGCGCCCTCTTTGAAACCCGACGCCGTCGTTACTTCGGCTGCGACACGACCCGCAGATACGGCTTCAGCGTCTTAAAGCCCTGCGGATATTTCTTCCTGGCGTCCTCGTCGGAAACCGACGTGGGAATGATGACGTCCTGGCCCGGCTTCCAGTTGACGGGCGTGGCGACCGTGTGCTTGGCCGTCAACTGCACCGAATCGAGCAGGCGCAGCACCTCGTCGAAGTTGCGGCCTGTGCTCATCGGATAGACGATCATCGCTTTGACTTTCCTGTCGGGCCCGATGACGAACACCGAGCGGACCGTCGCATTGTCCACCGCCGTGCGTTTCCCCCCGCTCGCGTTGGGGTGAAGCATGTCGTAGAGCTTCGCGACGGTGAGGTCCGCGTCGCCGATCAGCGGATAGTTGATCGCGTGCCCCTGAGTCTCCTGAATATCCTTGGCCCAGGCCTTATGGTCGCTGACGGGATCTACGCTGATTCCGATGATCCGGCAGTTGCGCTTGTCGAATTGCGGTTTGAGGCCGGCCATGTATCCAAGCTCGGTGGTGCAGACGGGAGTGAAATCCTTCGGATGCGAGAACAGAATGGCCCATTTGTCCCCGATCCACTCGTGGAATCGGATCGTCCCTTCGGTGGTTTCGGCAGTGAAATCCGGTGCTTCATCACCTATGCGTATTGGCATGTTCAACCTCCATGGCGTGCGTGGGTCGGCATGTTCCCGCCGCCAGCGGTGTGGCGGCGTTTCAGACTCCAAGTTGCGAGTCTCCTTTGAACGTCTTAAAAGGAGAATTATAGGCCTGCCCGAATAATCAAACACCAGGGGTCGGAAACGAGTTGATTCGGAAAGTAATTCGTCTCTGACCCTTTTCAAGCTTGTGAATGGAATTGACTCCGACTCGATTTCTCGTAGAATTCGGGAATCTAACGGACATGCAAGCAAACCGTCCGCGATCATTGAGAAGGCGATGAAGAACCAGTACGTGGTCGATTTCCACAACCTGCCGAGAACCGCCACGCTCGGCAATACGTCCACGGGGGAGGGGTCATCGTTCACCGGCGAGCGGATCTATTGCGGCCTGGTCACCAAAAAGAAGGGCACCGGCTCCAAGCCGCACTACCACCCGGACGAAACCTTCAACTACGTGCTGAAAGGCGCGTTGAAGGTCAACATGGACGGCCAGGAATTCGCGGTGCCGACCGGCTGCCTGCTGCACATCCCGCCCAACATGGTGCACACCGCCGTTGCGACAGACGACGGCGACGCGGTCTATCTCGTATGGCGCGATCGGGTGAACGAGAAACAGGGAAAGCCCATCACCATTGAGGTCTGAAGGGGGTGACGAGCGACCGGTGACCGGTGACCAGTGACCGGAGGTTCTTGCGCTTAGTTTTCCTTTGTGCCCTTCGTGGTTCAGCTGTTGATTTTATCGGCGTCCATCGGCGGCAAGAGAAATCAATGTTGAATGCTGAGTGTTAAGTGTTGAATTCAAGTCCAGGTCGTACTCAACCCAACAGTCAACTCAAAATTCAAAGCTCAAAATTTAACCCTGTAGTCTTGGCACCTTGGCGGTTCAGCTCTGTCCTATCCATGTTTATCTGCGTTTATCTGCGGCTCTTCTTGCTCTTGCGTTTCGGCTGCCAGCTGCTGCGCTGGT
>JACPEF010000051.1 GCA_016183675.1 Betaproteobacteria bacterium | reverse complement strand
CGGAAAGACGCCTTGCGGCGTCGCCCTTCACATCGGTTCGTAAGATAGCGCAGCGACCCTTGCCCCTCAAGCAGTCGCCCGTGTCACCGGCTGTCCGCTTACCGAACCGTAAACGTCAGGTAACCGTCAGGAAAACGGCGCTGCTGTCCTTCTCGCCCCCCTCGGCCGCCTCAGTTGCCGGGCTTCCCCCACAGTTGCTGGAGCCGCGCCTCGCGCCCGCAACCGCTCTTGTAGAACTTGTAGCGCACCGGGTTCTTGAGATAGAAGTCCTGGTGGTAGCCCTCGGCGGGATAGAATTCCGGCGCCCTGGTAATCTCGGTCACGATCTCGCCCTTGAACGGCTTGTTCTTCGTTACCGCCGCTTTCGAGGCTTCCGCGAGCTTCTTCTGCTCGTCATCGTGGAAGAAGATCGCGGTGCGGTACTGCGAGCCGTGGTCGCAGAACTGCCCGTCCTTCTGGATGGGATCGACGTTGCGCCAGAACACTTCGAGCAGCTTGGCGTAGCTGACCTTGGAGGGATCGTACTCCACTTGCACGATTTCCGCATGGCCGGTGCGCCCGCTGGAAACCTGCTCATAGGTCGGGTTCTTGGTTTTGCCGCCCATATAGCCTGAAATGGTCGAAATCACGCCCGGGACCGGGTCATAGGCCTCCTCCATGCACCAGAAGCAGCCGCCGGCGAAGGTCGCCTTGGCGGTGGCAGTCTTGGCCGCCGGTTTGGGCTGCGCCTGTGCCGCCGCGGGCCCGGGGGCGGGGAGGGCGAACGCGGTGAGCCACAACATCCACAACACGCGTGATCGAATCATAAGCTAGCTCCTTGTCGTCAGTAGTTTCTTGCGTCTGAGTTCGGCGAACGCCTGCAGTTCCCAGTGCCGGACCGCGACCAGCAGGCTCATCGCCGAGCGCTCGGCGAGCGGCAGCCGCACATCGTCATTGTGCAGGTCCGAGAACTCGCGCGCCAGGCGCTTCAGCCTGGAGACGATCGCCGCGCTCGAGGTCTTGGACAGCATGCCGTTCACCACCACCATGAACTCGTCCGGCCGGTCGAAGCGCGAGCCGAAATACTCGTTGTGCGCCTGCTGGTTGAAAAAGCGCTGTATCGGTCCATCCGGCAGCCAGCCAAAGTTGCGCGACACCAGGAGCTTTATACGGTTCCCGGGCTGCAGTTGGATGAACCCCAGCCGGTCGAGCCGGGCGAGCAACTGGATGCATTCGGCCCTGGAAAGGTCGTAGGCGGCGACGATCTGCTCGAAGCTGACGTGGTTCAGCGCGCACACCGCGACCAGGAACAGCTTCTTGTTGGCGACGATCTCCCTTTCCTGCTCGTAGGTGAGCTGGGAGATCAGGTTTTCTTCCTGGTGGAGGGTGCGAGCCAGGTCGGAAAACTCGGCGTTGGTGAGCTGGCAGACCTGGTCGAGCCGTTTGAGCGTGAAGCTCCGCCTGGAGAACATGCGCTTCACGCTGGCCTCGCTCAGGCCCAGCTTGCGCGCCACCTGGGCGTAGGTCACGCCACGCACCCTGAGCTCGCGTTTCAGCACGTCCACCAGCGCGCCGCTGTGCGCCATGGCGCTCCCCTTCCTCCCTAGTGGCTCCCGTCGCAAGGTATCACCTAATGCTACCCGCGGGCAAACGGGTAGCAACGCCGCGCATTTTGCTTTGCGCTCGCGCCTCGGCCGCCGATGATAGGCCCCGCCGCGCGCAATCGTGCGCCGGCCCTGGAGACGGGCCAACGGGACGAAGGGAGGGCAGCCATGCAAGCCACCGCAACCAGCAGGGGTCAACGAGAGCGTAACGAATGCGCGCGGGCGCGCGCCATCATCCGCTTCAACGGTTTGTTGTTCCACGGCCTCGCAGCCGCCTCCTTTCTGGAGTCGGCCGCGCCGCTTCACGCCAACCGCCTCAGCCACGTGTTCGCCGCGCATCCCGACGTCGGGCTCTGGCTCGAGCAGGTGTGGTGGCCGCGGCGGGCCGAGCAGGGGGGGCTGCTGCGCGGCTACATCGAGGCGACCTGGCCGGAATTCGACTGGAGCGCCGGCTACGGCGAGTTCTACGAGGCCTGCCGCCCGCGTTTCGAGGGCGTCGAGCCGCGCACGAGCCTGGCACTGGAAGCGCTCGGGCGCTGCGCAACCGAAGCCCAGGCCGCTGTGTTCTACCGCGCGCTCGCCAGCAGCGCGGACGACGCGGCGCTGCGCGCGCTGGCGCGGCAGGCCGCGCGCGACCATGCCGGCTACTTCGATCATTTCCGCTCGATTTTCGAGCGCTGTGAGCGGCGCGAGCACGTCAGTCTTGCCGCGACTTTCCGCACGGTGCTCGAGCGCTCCCGCTCGGCACGAGAGGTTGAGGTGGCCGCGGCATTCGAGCCGATCGGGCGGCATTGGTACGGCAGCCGGCCGTTCCCGGAGCTTGGCTATCGCGAGTTCGTGGAGCGGATGGCGCAGCTGGTTCAGCGGCACGCCGCTCTTGGCCGTTTCGAGCAGTGGCTGTTCCGGCCCTGGCTGCGGCGCGGACCCAGCGCGCCAGCCCTGCAGAGCGAAAACGAGGGCGCGGCGCGGTGGCCGACGCCGGCACCGCAACTCAAGGCGGCCGCCTAGGCGGCGGGCTCAACCGGAAAGCGGCGCGCGCGGCGGTGTGCCGCGCGCGCCGCGAATCCGATACACTCGGCAAACCGTATCAACAGGCTCCGATCCTTCCCGAGGAGCGATGCGCTTGAATGCCACGACTGCGGTTTCCGCCGGCAAGGAGGTCGCCACGCTGGCCGGCGGCTGTTTCTGGTGCCTGGAGGCGGTGTTCGACGAGATGAAAGGCGTCACGTCGGTCGAATCCGGCTACATGGGCGGGCGCATGCCCGATCCCACGTATCAACAGGTGTGCAGCGGCGGAACCGGGCACGCCGAGGTAGTCCAAATCACATTCGATCCGGCGGCGGTCTCGTTCCGGGAGCTGCTGGAGGTGTTCTTCGTGGTCCACGACCCGACCACGCTCAACCGCCAGGGCAATGACGCCGGCACGCAGTACCGCTCGGCGATTTTCTACCATTCGCCGCAGCAGAAGGCCGTCGCCGAGGAAGTGATCGCCCGCCTGAACGCCGCCACACTTTGGGACCGGCCGATCGTGACGGACGTGACGCCCGTGTCGGCCTTTTACGTGGCCGAGGGCTACCACCAGGAGTACTTCGCGCGCAATGCCGGCCAGCCGTATTGCATGTTCGTGGTCGCACCCAAAGTCCAGAAATTCCGCAAGGAATTCCTCCAGAAGCTCAAGAAGGCGGGCTAGGCGCGAGCTGAAACAAGAAACCTCTCACCGCAGAGAACGCCGAGGACGCCAAGACTACAGTGTTAAATTTTGAGTTTTGAATTTTGAGTTGACTGTTGGGTTGAGTGCGACCTGGACTTGAATTCAACACTTAACACTCAGCATTCAACATTGATTTCTCTTGCCGCCGATAAACGCAGATAAACGCCGATAGAAATCAAGAACAATCGAGCCACAGAGGACACAGAGTTCACAGAGTAAATCCAGAGTTCAATCGGTCTTGAATTTCCATTCTCTGTGTTCTCTGTGCTCTCTGTGGCCACGGACTTTAGATCGCGACTTCGGGGTTGCCGTCGGCGCGGATCGCCCCGCGGCACATGCCTTCGGTGTTGAACACCATCGCGAGGTTGCCGCTGCGATCCAGGACGATCGCGCCGCCGCGCCCTCCCGCCGCGGGAATTTTCCTCAGGATCACTTCCTCGGCCGCCTGCTGCGCGCTCACGCTCCGGTACCGGACGAGCGCGGCGATGTCGTGCGCCACGACGGCGCGGATGAAAACCTCGCCGACGCCGGTCGCGGACACCGCGACCGACGCATTATCGGCGTAGGTGCCGGCGCCGATGATCGGCGAGTCGCCGATCCGCCCGACGCGCTTGTTGGTGAGCCCGCCGGTCGAGGTCGCGGCCGCCAGATTGCCCGCGCGGTCGAGCGCCACCGCGCCGACCGTGCCGTACACGGTTCCGTCCTCGGCATCGTTCCCCGGCCCGCGGGCGGCGCCGTCGTGATCGAGCTCGATGCGCCGACGCTTGCGGGCGCGCTCAAATTGCGCGTAGCGCTCGTCCGTGAAGAAGTAGGCCGGATCGGCGATCTCCGCGCCGTGCTCGGCGGCGAAACGCTCGGCGCCGCGCCCGCAGAGCATGACGCAGGGCGAGTTCCGCATCACCAGCAGAGCTGCTGACACCGGGTTTTTCAGGTTGGTGACGCCAGCCACCGCCCCGGCCCTGCCGGTGGCGCCGTCCATCACCGCGGCGTCGAGCTCGTGCGTGCCCGCCTGCGTGAACACGGCGCCGCGCCCGGCGTTGAACAGCGGCGAGTCCTCAAGCGCCGTGACTGCGGCGACCACCGCGTCAACCGCAGCCCCTGCGCCCGCCAGCACGGCGTGCCCGGCGCGGAGCGCCGCGGCGAGGTCCGCGTGACGGGCGGCTTCCCGGGCCGGGCCGTCGCGCGCGATGGCGCCCGCACCGCCGTGAATCGCCAGCGTGACGGGATGGCAGGTCATGACTGACCGGAGCGCTCGGGAACACGCATAGACTTGAACTTCGCCGGATAAGTCCTTGACTTCACGTCGTGGCTAGATTGTAGCGCGCGGCGGCGAAGGCCGTGCGGAGCATGCAACGCTCCAGGCAAGGCGCCGCCGCCACGGTGATCCGCGACGCGCGCCGCGGCGCGGCACGGCGACCCGAGCGCGGCGAGAGCCTCAAAAAAACTCTTGCAAGGTTGCATGGACATAGGCATCCTCTACTCGCCGAATCCATCGTTTGACGGCGTTTCCAACCACTCGCGCTGTTCCAGCGCAATCAATGGGAGATAGTCATGGCCAAGAGGAAAAAGAGCAGCAAGAAGTCCAGGAAGGTTCGGAAGTCGGCGCGCAAAGGCGGTGCGAAGAAGAGCGCGCGCAAGCCGAACCCCGCGTTCATGAAGCCGATGACGCCGAGCTCGACGCTCGCGGCGGTGATCGGCGGCAGCCCGATGCCGCGCACCGAGGTGACCAAGAAGCTGTGGGCCTACATCAAGCGTAACGGCCTGCAGGACCGCGTCAACCGGCGCATGATCAACGCCGATGACAAGCTGCGCTCGGTGTTCGGCGGCAGGTCCCAGGTGTCGATGTTCGAGATGACCAGACTGGTCAGCAACCACCTGCGCTAACCGCGCTTTCCGCAACAGGGCCGGGCCTGCGGCATCGCAGCCCCGGCTTTTTTATCGCGGTTCGCCGCCGGGCCGGTTACCTCGTTTTCGCGCGGCGGCGCGTCGCCCGGTTGCGCGGCGTTCGCGTGCTACGGAAGCGCGCGCTCCGGCGCCGGTGATTTTCGAGCGCAGGCAGGCACCCGCGGGAGGGCAGTGTCCGGTGGCACATTGCGCGTGTATGTCTGTAACATGTTGCCGCAGCGGTGGCACGCCGGCGCGAAGGCGAAGATCGCATGGACCGTTTTTCCTTCTTTCCCGAAGGTGATTCAAGACAGCGTCACCGCATGCAGCGCTACCTGATGGCCGTGGCGGCCACGGCGATGGTGCTCGTCTTGTTTGCCCTCGCCTGGTGGGCGGGCGTCATCGGACGCGCCGCGCTGCTCGCGTCGGTCGTGCTCGCGGCGGGTTTCGTGGTGCTGTTCTACGCGATCTTCCGCAGCGGGTTGAATCTGCGGGCGGGAGACCCGAGCCTCACCACGCCGCAGATCGCGGCATCGCTCATCGTCATCCTGCTGGTGCTGGCCGGCGCCGGGCCCGACCACGCAGTCCTGCTGCTGATCCTCCTCGTCTCCTACCTGTTCGGCGTGCTCCGCATCGGGACGCGCGACATGCTGCTCTTGAGCGCCGGTGTGTCGGGCGCATACGCCGCCATCCTGTTCGGCGGGTGGCCGCAGTCGGTGCCCGGGGGCGATCTGCGCCTGGCGATCCTGAACTGGGCGGTGCTTACCGCGGTGTTGCTGTTCTACTCGGTCATGGGCGGCTACATCAGCCGGCTGCGCCACCAGCTTGCCGAGAACAGGAACGAGCTCGAGGCGGCTCTGCAGCGCATCGAGCATCTGGTCTCGCACGACGAGCTCACGGGCGTGCTCAACCGCAGGCGGCTGATGGAAGTGCTCGAGCGCGAGCACGCACGCGCCCGCCGCTACGGCACGCCGTTCAGCGTCTGCATGGTGGACCTTGACCAGTTCAAGCAGATCAATGACAGCTACGGACACGCTACCGGAGACGACGTGCTGCGCGTCATCGCGCGCGCCATGGCCGCGATCACGCGTGACTCCGACGTTTTCGGCCGCTACGGCGGCGAGGAATTCCTGATCGTCATGAGCGCGACCCTCCCGGAGGACGTGGCGCAGGGCGCGGAGCGGATTCGCGCCGGCGTCGCCGAGCTGAGGTTGCCCGGCGTGCCGCCCGAATATCGCGTCACGGCGTCGATCGGCATCGCGACCCATCGCGCGGGCGAGTCGGTGGATGCGACGCTGGAGCGCGCCGATCGCGCCTTGTACCGGGCGAAGAACGCGGGCAGGAACCGCACCGAAGCCGCGCCCGCGTGAGCCCGCGTCATCTGCCGCGGATCGCGAAACAGCCGACGGCGAGCAGCGCGAGGCCCATCGCCCAGAACACGTGCATCATGCCGAGCGCCGTGCCGAGCGCGCCGAACGCGAGCGGCACGCTCGCCTGGCCGAAGTTGAGCAGCAAGGTGCGCACGCCGACCGCTTCGGCGCCGCGCCCGGGCGGGGCCCGCTCGTAGAGGAGCGCCATGACCAGCGGCTGCGTGCCGCCCAGCCCGACACCCAGCAGGAAGGCGAGCGCCATCAGCAATGGCACCCCGTCCACCAGCGGGAACACGAACAGGCCCGCCCCGGTGAGCAGCATCGCGCCGACCAGCATCCGCCACTCGCTCACCCGACGAGCCACGAACGGGAGGACGATCCTGACCGCGAACACCGCTGCGCCGAAGGTGCCGAGGATGAGGCCGATGGTGGAAGCAGAGAGCCCGATGCGCGAGCCGTGGATGGGCGTCACGAAGGTGAACAGGTCCCACGCGATGGACAGCGTGCCGCTCACGACGAACACCCGCATGAGGCCCGGCATGCGCAGCAGGTCGACGGTGCGCCGTTTCTCCCCGTGCCGCGCGGGCGCTTCGTGCCGGGGGATTTCGATTTTCCTGACGGCCAGCACTACCAAGTTCACGAGCGCCCCGACAGCGAGCGCGAGAAAGGCGCCGCCGTGGCCAATGCCGTCAATGGCGAAACCGGCGAGGATCGGCCCGAGAAAGCCGGAAGTCGAGAAGGCGAGCGCGAGCAGGCTGAAGTTCTTGATCCGGTCTTCCGGATTTCCGATCGCGCCCGCGGCCTGGCTGGCCGCAATGTGATAGAGGACAAAGCCCGAGCCCGCGACGGTGCTCACGACAAACAGCGTCTCCAGGCGCGGCACGCCCCACGCGAGCACCATCGCCGCGAGGATCATGGCCACGCCGGCGAGCATCGGGCCGCGCACGCCGACGCGGTCCACGAACCGGCCCCAGCTCACCGCGAACAGCATCGGCACGATCGCGAGCAGCGACATCACGACGCCGATGGTGAAAGGCGAGGCCTGGTAGTGAATCGCCGTGAGCGAGAGAATGACGCGGCAGCCGGCGAATGACAGGTGCGCAAGGACGGTGAGGAGAACGACGAGATGGATGCTCAACGCAGCGGCGCGGTTCGCGAAAAAGCGGGATTGTAACCGGCCCCCGCGGCGCCGCGCACAATGCGGACCATCCGGGCGGGCGGCGCCGGATCAATACGGCTGCGCGCCGAAGATGTGGGCGTGCAGGGAAACGACAGCGGCGTAGAGCGCAAGTCCAATTGCCGGCTTGACCCAGCCGATCTCGGCGGCGCTGAAGCGGTTGCGGCCCGCGGCGATCGCGGCGAAAGGCAGGTTGGAGGTGACGGCGGCAAAGCGCTGCCAGTCTCCGCCCAGCGTCCGCGCCTTGCGGTGGTCCATGAGCGACGTTCCGGAGAGCGCCAGCACGAGGAAAGCGCCGAAGAAGACGACTGACGCCGCATCGCCGCGCGCGAGCACGTGGCTCGCGGCCCACAGCGCGACGCCCCACATCAGTGGGTGGCGCGTGATGCGCACGATGCCGCGCGCCGGATCGTCGGACTTGAGAAGCCGCTCCTGCCCGACCAGCGTGGGATTGCGCGCGAGCAGGCCGCACGCGATGAGGATCAGCGCAACCGGCATCACGACGAGCGGCACGTAGCGCAGCGCCGGAACGTACCACAGCGTCGCGGAGGACGCGCGGTAGTAGGCGAAGATCATCCACCCGAGCGTGGCGAACGCCGCCACGCTGTAGAGGCCCAGGTAGGCCTTCTCGCCGAGTGCGCCGGCGAGCCTCGCCCGGAGCGGCGTGCTGGATACGTAGTGCGTCGCGAGAAACGCGGCGCTGGCAACGATGAGATGCGTGAACGGATTCATTGGCGGCACGGACTCCGGTAACGGAGCCCCCGGCACATGTTACACGCCGGGGCCGGCTCAACGGCTTAACTGGTTACGCCCCTTTTCCTTCGCCCGGTAGAGTGCCCGGTCGGCGGCTTGGATCACGGCCTGCGGGGTGGTCAGGCGCTCATTGCATTCGGCCACGCCGATGCTCACCGTAACCGAGACCGAGTCCCTGCCCCGCCAGCCACCGGGCTGGCGCTTGCCGCTCTTCGATTTGCGCGGCCGGTCGGCGGCGCGCACCGCGACCTGGTACGATTCGATGATCTTGCGCAGCGCCTCCAGGTGCGCAATGGCTTCCCTGATGCCTATTCCCGGGAACAGTACCGTGAACTCCTCGCCGCCGTAACGAAACGCCTTGCCACCGCCGCCCACGCGGGCGATGTGCGAGGCGACCATCTTCAGCACCTGGTCGCCGAGATCATGACCGTAGGTGTCGTTGAACTGCTTGAAGTGATCCACATCGACCATCGCCACGGTGTAGGCGCGCGGGAGCGACATCAAGCGCTCGTTGAGCGCCCGGCGGCTGGGCAGGCCGGTCAGCTCGTCGCGAAACGCCATGCGGAACGTGTCCTGCAGCACCCCGATCGTGACCATCAGCTCCGCCGCCGCGGTGAAAATCGAAAACGTGGCGGAGGCGGTTACGACGTGCGCGGCGACCGCAAAGGCGGCGATCGCGCCCGCCATGCTTGCACTGATCGCGGAGCGCGTGACGAGGGTCGCGATGAGCGCGATGAGAAGGCTCGCCGCGAACGACGCGATCCCGAGTTGCGGCATGCGCGCAGCGCCGAACGGCGAGGGGTCGAGGAACTTCTGATAGGCCCAGTCTGTGATTTCGGTCTGGCTCGCCGCGATCACCCAGGCGATGAATGCGGCCTGGGCGAGGAGCACCGCAAGCCGCGCCGCGCCGTGACGGTTGAACGTGCCGCGCTCGGGCAGCACGGCTATCAGCGCGAGGTTAAGAGGCACGAGCACGGTGAGCGCCGCGTAGATGGCGCGCGCCGGAAAAGTGCCCAGTCCCTCCTGCAGCCACAGTTGCTGCACGCCGTAGGCGGCGGCTAGCACGGCCAGCGCGAGCACCACCCGCCCGCGCCCGAAGCCGATCGCGAGCGCCGCGCCCACGACGAACAGGATATAGGGGCCGTAAACCTGGAGCCCGGCGAGCGAGGGCGGCAGCGCCGCGCTGTAGAAAACGAGGACGAAGCCGGCGCCGAGCACCGCGGCGTGGATCGCGAACTGGGCGATTGCCTGAAGCAGAGCGCGCGTCAAGGCGGGCGTCGCTTCATGGCGCCAGCCGCTCGATCAGCCAGCGGCCGTTGCGCGCCCGGCGATAGAGGATGCGGTCGTGCAGCCGGTCCTCGCGCCCCTGCCAGAACTCGATCGCCTCGGGGAGAAGGCGGTAGCCTCCCCAGTACGGGGGACGCGGCACCTGGTCCGGGTATTTCTGCGCGAGTTCCGCAAGGCGGCGCCCCAGCACCCGGCGGTCGGGCAGCACCTCGCTCTGCGGCGACGCCCACGCGGCGAGCTGGCTGCCGCGGGGGCGGGTGGCGAAGTAGTCGTCCGATTCGCGCCGCGTCGCCCTGACGATGCGCCCGTCGATGCGCACCTGGCGCTCGAGGCCGCCCCAGTAGAAGAGCAGGCTTCCGCGCGCGTTTTTTTCGAGCTCGCGGCCCTTGCGGCTCCTGTAGTTCGTGAAGAACACGAAGCCGCGCGCGCCGAACCCTTTGAGCAGCACCATGCGCAACGACGGACGGCCGCCGCGGGTCGCGGTGGCGAGCGCCACCGCGTGCGGCAGCGGCTTCTCGACCGCGAGCGCGCGCTCGTACCACTCACCGAACTGCGCGATAGGATCGTGCGCGATGCTCGTTTCGCCCAACGGGGCATGGTTCTCCGGCACGCGCGGGATTTTACCGCGTTACGGCGAAATTAGCCGCCAAGACGCCAAGAGCGCCAAGAAAAGACAAAGCTGAACCACGAAGGACACGAAGGGAAAGCAACACTGACCGAACCGCCGAGACGCGGAGAGAAGCCGGGAACGAATGAGCCGCAGATAAACGCAGATACACGCGGATAGTGAGAACACGAGCCCAGCCGCTTCGCGGACTCTCCTGGCTTGCCCGGTCCAGCGGGCTTCTCACGCCGCGCCCGCCCTTGTTGAGCGCGCGGGTGCTTCCGCGCTCGAGCTCTGGCCCAAGGTCGTGCGTCGTATTCAAATTCCGGGGGACGTGGAGGCGCAGCTCGTTCGTTTGATCGAGACGAGCTCGCGCGCGCAGTGACGCGCGGCGTTAAGCCGCTTGATCTTCGGGTTTCTTGGCGCCTTGGCGGTTCCCGAAGCAGGATTCAGGTTCGGGATCCATGTTTCAGAGGAAGGGGGTGTCCTCCGTGTCCTCTGTGGTGAAAAACGGGCTAACGCCCGCCGCGCCTTTGGCGCATGCCGTACTTGGTGCGGTAGTGCTTGGAGAGGATCTTGCGCGTCTGCGCGTAGAGGTGGGGATTGAGCGCGTTTTGGGGGGGCGGGAAGTCATCGGCGCGGCGAACGCGCGTTCAAGGTTCAACGTTCAAAGTTCAAGGTTTAGGCGTAGTGCGACATTGAACCTGGAACCTTGAACCTGAAACCTTAATTCAGCCGCACGCGCCGATCGCCCCGCACGCCGTGCAGAACTCGCAGCCGTCCTTGTGGATCACGGCGGCGTTGCCGCACTCCTTGCACCGCTTGCCGCGGAGCACGGTGTAGGCGGCGCGGACGCGCTCGCGGTCGTTCTCGGGGATCTCCAGCACGCCCATCTCGTTCAACGGATATCCGCGCTCGTCGAGCACCCCCAGCATCGCGTAGCGGTGAATGATAAGGCGCGCGACGTAGCCGATCGTGCTGGGGAAATTCTGCTGCCGCTGCTCCCCGGGGACGCGCGCCATGAAGTCGCCCAGCGGCTCGCCATAGTTGAGGAGCTTCCTCAGCTTCATGCCCATCCAGGCCGGATCGATTACGCGCATGTCGAGCGAGAGCAGCTTGCACAGCCCGTCGAGCGCGCGCGGATAATCGCCCGCCATCCACACCGAGTACGGCCGGCGGTGTCCGCCCGGCAGCATCAGCTCCTTCAGGATCAGCAGGAAGTCGTCGCCGGCGCGCGGATTGTGTACGTCCACCGTCCATGACATGGTGCCGTCGGTCCCGGTCTTGGGTTCCTTCTTCGCGTACAGCGCATCGAGCACCGGCGAATTGCCGTCCGCTTTCGAGAACGCACCGAGCTGGTCCACGCGGTAGCGCACGATGCGCGCGAACGCCGCGACCAGGCTCGGCACGCGCTGCACGTTGCCGTCGGGCGGCATAGGGCAGTCGAAGGCGTCGTCGGCGCGCGCATGTCCATTGAGAGCGTCTTTGCCACCGCGCCGAGCCCCCGCGGCTGCTGGTTGCCGTTTACCCACACCTCGAACGGGTGGGGGTCGCCGTTCTCGACGTGCCCGACGAAGATCGCGAACTGGCCGAAGGGCGACTCCACCATGTAGGTCCACGAAAGGTTGCCGCCGGCGAGCTTGGGGCGTCCCGGCCAGCGCAGGCTCGAGGGCGCGGGCTGCGGGGCGGCCTCGAGCCGGATGCGCCGGTCGGTCTCGCTCGTGTCGAGGTCGTGCGGCTGCTCGGCTTCCGGCGCGGGAGCAACCGAGAGCACCGCTCCCAGCACCTGGTTCGGCCGGTAGGTGGTGATGCCCTTCAGTTCCGCGTGCCACGCTTCGAGGTAGAGGTCCTTGAAGTCGGCGTAGGGGTAATCCTCGGGCACGTTGACCGTCTTGCTGATCGCCGAGTCCACGTACGGCGCGACCGCCGCGACCATGCGCATGTGGTCGAGTGCGGAAATGTCCATCGCGGTGACGAAGTGGCTCGGCAGCTTCTCCACGTCGCCGCCCATGTGCCGGTAGAGCCGCCACGCGTGGTCCTCGACGTCGTAGTTCTTCATCGAGCCGTCGGGCATGCGCTTCTTGCGCTGGTAGGTCCAGGAGTAGGGCGGCTCGATGCCGTTCGAGGCATTGTCGGCGAACGCGAGAGAGATCGTCCCGGTCGGCGCGATCGAGAGCAGGTGGCTGTTGCGCAGCCCGTGCCTGCGGATCTCGCTCTTCAAACGCTCCGGCAGGCGCGAGGCGAAGCGCGGCGAAGCGAGAAATTTCTCGGCGTCGAGCAGCGGGAAGGCCCCCTTCTCTTTTGCGAGCTCGACCGAGGCGGCGTAGGCTTCGTCGCGCATCGCCTCGCCGATTCTCGCCGCGAAGCGGCGCGCTTCGTCGGTGTCGTAGCGCAGCCCCAGCAGGATGAGCGCATCACCCAGCCCGGTGAAGCCCAGCCCCACCCGCCGCTTCGCGCGCGCCTCCGCCTGCTGCTGCGCAATCGGCCACACGGTCGCGTCCAGCACGTTGTCGAGCATGCGCACGGAGGGCCGCACGACGCGCCCGAAGGCCTCGAAGTCGAAGCGCGCCTGCGGGCGGAAGGAATCGCGCACGAACGGCGTCAGGTTGATCGAGCCGAGGCAGCAGCAGCCGTAGGGGGGTAGAGGTTGCTCGCCACAGTTGTGTACATGAAGACCATTCGCGTCAAAGGCACTGACATCCGCGACGGTGACATCGAAAACATCATCTTCACCATCGTTTATTACGGATTCGACGGTCGCGGTGAAACTCTCGAGATTGAGTTTCCGCTGGTAGGAAGAAAGCAGATCTCTCAATCGCTCTGCCTTCTCGGCGTTCTCAAAGCCGACAACTTGCTCGAAGCGCAGCAGATTTTCACCGCTGATCACGATTTCGTGCAGCGACTGGGTCGAATAGAGTGCAAGACCGCCCTTGCCGTCGGGAAGCAGGTTGCGCCCGGCAGGCTTCCTGTTTCTGTAAATGGTTGACGCAATGCCAAGCCTAACCAGAATCCGTTGCACCGATTTCAAATTTTCGAGGTCAATCTGCGTTAACCGGACGCTCACCCCCTTTGCTTGGGTGCCTTGGATTGATCCATCAGTATCAAACAGGCCGCGCAACAGCCCGCGGCAGAAATCCGACGAACCTCTTTCCATCTGCTCCGTAATTCGCTTGGCGCCGGCACGCATACCGAGCGACAGCGCAAGGTCACGGAGGGCGGTTAACGAGAGCCTTATCTCTTTCCTGCCCGCCACCATGCTTTGCCAGCCACGGAAGTCGCTGCGGTGAGGCAGAGAGCGTACCGCTTGCTCAACGGCCTGCATCATGCTCGTGACCCCCGGCGACAGTATCCAGTTGCCGTTTGCCTCCCGGCGTGCTTGCGGGTCCCATACGGTCAGTACCGCGTTGTCTTCCTTAAGTGAACCATCGCCGATGAGGTGGCCCAGCAAATATCCCTCCGCCTCGGTATGCGCTCCGGGCCAGCCACCAAGCGTCCGATGGTCATTCAGCAGGATCTCGTCACCAGGGCGCAGATCAGATGCTGCCTTCCATTCCGCCTCTATGAGGTAGTGGCTTCGATAGGCAACTCGCGTGATGAGATGATTTTCGGTCACGCGCACGGCGTGACCCTCACGTGTAACCACCTTGACGACCGGTTTGCGTCCGGTTGCAAAGAATCCTCGCGATGCTGTCCGATGACCCCGGCCCCTCACCACGGCCACAAACTGCCGTCCGATCAGTTCCTGTACTTGCCGAGGCCCATCGCTTGTCATTACCCAAGTGTCGCCCGTGACACAAGGATTCGTACTGCCGATGGACTCGCAGTAGGACAGGTTGTTATCGGAATTCGCCTGGTCCACGAAGAACACGCCCGGCTCGGCGTGGTCGTAGGTGGACTCCATGATCTGCTGCCACAGTTCGCGCGCCTTGAGCGCGCGGTAGATCCACATCCCGTCGGCGCGCTGGCGTGGCGTGCCTTCGAACTCCGGCGCGGCCGGCGACTTGTGCACGAGCTCCCACTCGGCGTCGGCCTCGACCGCGCGCATGAAAGCGTCGGTCACCGCGACGCTCACGTTGAAGTTCTTGAGCTCGCCGTGGTCCTTGGCGTGGATGAAATCCTCGATGTCGGGGTGGTCGCAGCGCAGGATCCCCATCTGCGCGCCGCGGCGCGAGCCCGCGGATTCCACCGTCTCGCAACTCTTGTCGAACACGCGCATGTAGGAAACCGGCCCGCTTGCGGAGCTGTCGGTGCCGCGCACCCGCGCGCCCTTGGGCCGGATCGCGGAGAAGTCGTAGCCCACGCCGCCGCCCCGGCGCATGGTCTCCGCCGACTCCATCAGCGCGACGTAGATGCCGGGCTTGCCGTCCACGGTTTCCGACACCGAGTCGCCCACCGGCTGCACGAAGCAGTTGATGAGCGTGGCCTGAAGCGGAGTGCCGGCCGCCGAGTTGACGCGCCCGCCGGGGATGAAACCGTTCGCGAGCGCCTCATAGAACACGGGCTCCCGCGCTCGTCTCCCTTGGCGTACTTCTCGAGCAGGACGTCGAGCGTGACCTGCTGCGGGGGCAGTGCAAGGTGGGTGTCGTTCAGCTTCATGTTCTTGTGGGGCTCCCCGATGGGGCCTAGTTCCCGTCAGGCAGGGAAAATGATACCGTCATTGCAGCCGTTTCTAAAGACTTTCCGATAATGTTTTGACCAAAATCAAGAAACGGGTTCACCGAAGAGGGGACGTCAAGGTCTTTCAAACCATCGCGGCTGCCCGGATCGCCCCCGCGCCGCGCTGCCGCAGGAACCCCGCGAGGAGGCGGGCGGTGCCGGGCTTGCCCCCACGCGCTGGCCTTATGACGCTTTGCGGCCGAAGGTGCCGAGCAGCGCCGGAAAAGCCTGCGTCCGGGCGCGCTCCGGCGCCGGCTGCTCGTTGCCGCGATCAGGGTGCTGCCGCGATTGCAGGCGTTGCTGAGCCTGCGGACGCTGCGGTTGTTGTCCGGAGTGCTGACCGTGCGCGGTGGCGCGCGGTTCGTGCCGGCGCGCCTGCCCGTCCTTCTGCCGGTGGTCGCTGCCATTGCCATGCCGCGGTTGCGCGGCGGGTTGCCGCCCTTGCCCAGGGTGTCGATGCTGAGGCCGCCCGGGCTGGGCCGCCGGTGCGTGGAACGATTGTCCAGGCTCGAATCCGGCTACGATGCGCTGCTCGATCCGCCGGTTGATGAGGCGCTCGATCGCGGCCAGCAGCAGGCGGTCCTCGCCGCACACCAGCGACACCGCCTGGCCCGATGCGCCCGCTCGGCCGGTGCGCCCGATGCGGTGCACGTAATCCTCCGAGACGT
>JACPEF010000056.1 GCA_016183675.1 Betaproteobacteria bacterium | reverse complement strand
GAGCAGCGGAATCATAATCCGTTGGTCCGGGGTTCAAATCCCTGACTCGCCACCCGTTTTTGCGCCAAACGCGCACGGCACCGCGGCTCCAGAGCGGATCCGGACTGTGGTTGAAGTATTTGATTACATTGTGTTACTGTGAATTGATGCGGAGAGGGGTTTGGGCCGGTGTGGTGGCCTTGGCGATCGCGACGGCGAGCTACGCCCAAGTTCAGCGCCCGCTACCGGTCAATGGCAAGCTGGGCGAACTCGTCGGCCAACAGCACCCCTTCCCGCTCCTGCAAATCAACAACCAGGTGCTGCGCCTCGCCCCCGGCGGACGCATCTACGACCAGAATAACCGTACCATTCTCCACGCTTTTCTTCCCGAGCTCGCGCACGTGCTGTTCGTCCAGGACGTGAACGGCGACATCGCTCGGCTCTACATACTGCTTCCCGAGGAATGGGCGCAGCTCGAGCGCGCCGCGGGTCGCTAGTCCGGATTTTTCACCACAGAGACACAGAGGCACGGAGAGTTTTTATGTTCAATCGCTCACAAAGAATGCGTTAGCCCATGTATCGGTAAGAGAATCGGAAACAATTCAGTAACCTCTTGGTTTCTCTGTGTCTCTGTGCCTCTGTGGTAGATTTTATGAACTATCCAAGCTAGCACCCCTTTTCCCGCCTTCGTAACGTGCCTCACAAGCTGTACATCAAGACGTTCGGCTGTCAGATGAACGAGTACGACTCGGGCAAGATGGCCGATGTGCTGCATGCCGCGCACGGCCTGGAGCCGACCGACGATCCCGCCGCAGCGGATGTCATCCTGTTCAATACGTGCTCGGTGCGCGAGAAGGCGCAGGAGAAGGTCTTCACCGACCTCGGACGCGTCAAGCACTACAAACACGCCAACCCGCGGCTCCTGATCGGGGTGGGCGGCTGCGTCGCGAGGCAGGTGATCGGGGTGGGCGGCTGCGTCGCGAGCCAGGAGGGCGTCGCGATCGTCGAGCGCGCACCGTATGTCGATATCGTATTCGGGCCGCAGACGCTGCACCGCCTGCCGGAAATGATCGAAGCGCGCCGCGCCACCGGCAAGCCGCAGGTCGACGTGTCGTTCCCCGAGATGGAGAAATTCGACAACCTGCCGCCGGCACGGGTCGAAGGCTCGAGCGCTTTCGTTTCGGTCATGGAAGGCTGCAGCAAATACTGCACTTTCTGTGTCGTGCCGTATACGCGCGGCGAGGAGGTCTCGCGGCCGTTCGAGGACGTGCTCACCGAGATCGCGGAGCTTGCACAGCAGGGAGTCAGGGAGGTCACTCTTCTCGGCCAGAACGTGAATGCCTACCGCGGCCTCATGCACGAGGGCGAGGTCGCCGACTTCGCCCTGCTGCTCGAGTACGTGGCGGAGATTCCCGGCATCGAGCGCATCCGCTACACGACCTCGCACCCCAAGGAGTTCACGCAGCGGCTGATCGACGCGCACGCCAGGATCCCGCTGCTCGCGAACCACGTGCACCTGCCGGTGCAGGCGGGTTCGGACCGCGTGCTGGCGGCGATGAAGCGCGGCTACACCGTGCTCGAGTACAAGTCGATCGTGCGCCGGCTGCGCGCGGCGCGCGAGGACCTCTCGATCTCCTCGGACTTCATCGTCGGTTTCCCCGGCGAAACCGAAGCCGATTTCGAGGCCACCCTCAAGCTCGTGGACGAGGTGGGGTTTGATGCGAGCTTCAGCTTCATCTACAGCCGGCGTCCCGGCACGCCGGCCGCTGATTTTCCCGACAACACCCCGCCTGAGGCGAAGCTCACGCGCCTGCAGCGGCTCCAGGCGAAGCTGGACGAGCGCGCGCAGGCAATCAGTCGCGGCATGGTGGGCACGCGCCAGCGGGTGCTGGTGGAGGGACCGGCCCGGAAGCACGCCGCCGAGCTCAGCGGACGCACCACGAACAACCGCGTGGTCAATTTCCCCGGGCCGCGGCACCTCGTCGGCCGGTTCGCCGACGTGACGATCACCGGCGCGCTCCCCCATTCGCTGCGCGGCCAGATCGGCGCCGCACCCCATTGAAACCCGTCGAGCTCGTTTTCACTCCCGTCGACAACCAGCGCCTCGCCAACCTGTGCGGCGCGCTGGACGAGAACCTGCGGCAGATCGAGACCGCGCTCGACGTCAGCATCGCGCGCCGGGGCGAGCGTTTTGCGCTGACCGGCAGCCCCGGGCAGACCCAGGTCGCGACGCAGGTGCTGCAGTCGTTCTACGCGCAGGCGAAGGCCGGTCTCACGCTCGAGGACGTCCAGCTCGGACTGATCGAAGCGGCCGGTCCGCGCAAGGCCAAAGCGGCCGAAGGCAGCCCGACGCTCATCACGCGCCGCCAGGACCTGCACGGGCGCACTCCCCGCCAGGTGCAGTACCTGCAGAACATCCTCACCCCCGACCTCACCTTCAGCATCGGCCCGGCCGGCACCGGCAAGACCTATCTCGCGGTGGCGTGCGCGGTGGACGCGATCGAGCGCGACTCAGTGAAGCGCATCGTGCTGGTGCGCCCGGCAGTCGAGGCCGGCGAACGGCTCGGCTTCCTCCCCGGAGACATGGCGGCGAAGGTTGACCCTTATTTGCGCCCGCTCTACGACTCGCTCTACGACCTGATGGGGTTCGACAAGGTGGCCAAGATGTTCGACCGCGGCGCGATCGAGATCGCGCCGCTCGCCTTCATGCGCGGGCGCACCCTCAACCACGCCTTCGTGATCCTCGACGAGGCGCAGAACACCACGCCCGAGCAGATGAAGATGTTCCTGACCCGCATCGGCTTCGGCAGCAAGGCGGTGGTGAACGGCGACGTGACCCAGATCGACCTCGGGCGCGGCCAGAAAAGCGGGCTCATCGAGGCGCAGGAGGTGCTCAGGAAAGTGCGCGGCATCGCGTTCACCCACTTCGACTCCGAGGACGTGGTGCGCCACCCGCTGGTGCAGCGTATCGTCAATGCCTACGGGAGTTACCGGTCACGAGCCACGAGTCGCGAGCCGCGAGTCAAAAATGACCGGCGAGCATGAGTCGTAGACCCGCGCCTCGCAACCCGCGACTGACTTTGACTGTGCAACATGCGGTCAACCCGCGCAAGCTGCCCTCGCGCGCGCAACTGCGGCGCTGGGCGCGCGCCGCGCTCGAGCGTGACGCGCGCATCACCGTGCGCATCGTCGGCGGCGGTGAAGCGCGCGCGCTCAACCGGAATTTCCGCGGCAAGGACCGCCCGACCAACGTGCTCACCTTCAAGATGCGCGATGAGCCGCGGCTGGAAGGCGACGTCGCGTTGTGCGCGCCGCTGATCGCGCGCGAGGCGCGCGCTCAGCGCAAGAGCGTGGCCGCGCATTACGCGCACCTGGTGGTGCACGGGGTGCTCCACCTCCAGGGTTACGACCACGAGACCAGGCGGGAGGCCCGCGTGATGGAGCGGCGGGAAGCGCGAATCGTCACCCGACTCGGCTTCCCCGACCCGTAC
>JACPEF010000072.1 GCA_016183675.1 Betaproteobacteria bacterium | reverse complement strand
AGTATCGGAGCCGTTCTTGACAGTGTCAAGGATGGCTTAAGAACAGCGAATCAGGTTTGAGAATCGAAGCAAATGCGCTTCGAACTCAAGCCTCTTTCCTGATCATAAGTAATCCTAGGACGATAGGATTGGGGATTGAGGACTGAGGATTGAGTTTGGGTCGTAGGTTGCTCAATCCTCGATCCTAATAACTCAATCCTGAAGCGTCCTTGACACTGTCAAGGACGGCTCGGATACTGGATTTTCCCCCGACTACCTCGCGAGCCCGCCTTGGAAGCGATTCCCCTTTCCACTCTGTTCATGACGCTGATCGTGTTGTTGGCGATCTCCGGCTTCTTCTCGATCTCCGAGACGAGCATGATGGCGCTCAACCGCTACCGGCTGCGGCACCTCGTGCAAAGCGGGCACACCGGCGCCAAGCTCGCCTCGCAATTGCTCGCCGCGACCGACAGGTTCCTGAGCATGGTGCTGTTCGGCAACAACCTAGTGAACGCCGCGATCGCCCTGCTGGTGGGCGAGATCGCCTACCGCTATCTCGGCAACAGCCAGCTCGCCCTCGTTGCCGCAACGGGCGCGGCGACCTTCGCGATCCTCGTCTTCAGCGAAATCACGCCGAAGGTGGTGGGCGCGACCTACGCCGAGCGCATCGCGCTGCCGGCGAGCTACCTGCTCACGCCGCTCCTGCGCGTCTCGCAGCCGCTGGTGTGGTTCATCAACCTCTTCGTGCGGGCGCTGCTCGCGCTCATGCGGCTCAAGCCCCGGCCCGAGCCGGGCGCGCACACGCTCTCGGTGGAGGAGCGGCGCACGCTCGTGCTGGAAGCCGGGTACCTGCCGAAAAAGCACCAGAGCATCCTGTTGAACCTCTTCGACCTCGAAGCGATCACGGTGGACGACGTGATGGTGCCGCGCAACCACATCGAGGCGATCGACCTCGACGCTCCTCTCGAGGACATCGGGCGGCAGATCGCCACCGCCCATCACCGGCGCGTGCTCGTCTACCGGGGCCATCTGGACGAAGTGGTGGGCACCCTGCGGGTGCGCAACGTGCTCAACCTGGTGCAGAACGAGGAGCTCACGAAGGAGACGCTGCGCGAGATCGTCCGCGAGCCGTACTTCGTGCCCGCGGGCACGCCCCTTTTCTCCCAGCTGCAGAATTTCCAGGAGCACCAGGACCGCGTGAGCCTGGTGGTGGACGAGTACGGCGAGTTGATGGGCCTCGTTACGCTGGAGGACATCCTCGAGGAGATCATCGGCGAATTCACCACCCACTCGCCGCTGCAGACCGGCGGCTTTGCCAGGCAGGCCGATGGCAGCTACCTGGTGGAAGGCGCGACCTTGCTGCGCGAGCTCAACCGCAAGCTCGGCTTCAGCTTCCCTCTCGAGGGACCGAAAACGCTGAACGGGCTGATCCTCGAGCACCTGCAGGACATGCCGGAGCCCAACACCAGCGTCAAGATCGCCGGATACCCCCTGGAAATCGTCCAGACCCAGGACCGGGCGGTGAAAGCCGTGCGGGTTTTCCCGCCGACCTAGGAGCTTGTCGGACTTTGGTCCGACAAGCTCCTTTGGCAAAGCCGCCTTCAGACAATGCGGCGGGAATACACCCCAACACGAGGCGTTTGGTCGGTGTTGGTACCATTTGGGAGGTACAAGTTGGGTGGTTCTGCCCGAATTCGGTTCGGTTCTTGAGGCGGTTTTGCTTACAGCAGCCTGTCGGAACGCCAAGTCCGATAGGCCGCTAGGGCTGACGCGCCGGGCCGGGAGGGAGGGGTGTGGAAAATTAGGCTTTACAAAGGCCTGCGGGACGTGCATCATTTTATCAACAAGCGCGCCTAAGCTCTTGGTTCATTAGGGCAATTGGAGGATTTCCATGGCAACTGCAGCCGCTGCGGCAGCAAGGAAGCCGGATGTCAAGGAATACAACTTCACTTGGGTCGGTACGGACAAGGCCAACAAGACCGTGCGCGGGGAGATGCGCGCGAGCGGGGAAGCCCACGTCAACGCCAGCCTGCGCCGCCAGGGGATCAAGGTCCTCGAGGTCAAGCGACAACGCCTGCGCGGCGGCTCGATCACCGAGAAGGACATCACGCTGTTCACGCGGCAGATGGCGACCATGATGAAGTCGGGCGTGCCGCTGCTGCAGGCCTTCGATATCGTCGGCAAGGGCCACAGCAACGCCGCGGTGGCGAAGCTGCTGCTCGACATCAAGACCGACGTCGAAACGGGCTCGAGCCTGAAGCAGGCGTTCGAGAAGCACCCGCTTTATTTCGACGCGCTGTTCTGCAACCTGGTGGGCGCGGGCGAGGCAGCCGGTATTCTCGACAGCCTGCTCGATCGCCTGGCAACCTACAAGGAAAAGATCCTCGCGATCAAGAGCAAGATCAAGTCCGCCATGTTCTACCCGGTTGCGATCATCGTGGTGGCGTTCGTGATCACCGCGATCATCATGATCTTCGTGATCCCGGCGTTCAAGTCGGTGTTCGCGAGCTTCGGCGCCGACCTGCCCGGCCCGACGCTGATGGTGATGGCGATGTCGGATTTCTTCGTCGAATACTGGTACGCCATCTTCGGTGGGATCGGCTTCGGGATCTGGTTCTTTTTCTATACCTGGAAGCGCTCCGTGAAGATGCAGATCTTCATGGATCGCGTGACGCTGCGGCTGCCGATTTTCGGCAACCTGATCAGAATATCGGCGATCGCGCGCTGGGCGCGCACGCTATCGACCATGTTCGCCGCCGGCGTGCCGCTGGTCGACGCGCTCGAATCGGTGGCGGGCGCGGCCGGCAACTACGAGTATTACGTCGCCACCAAGAAGATCCAGAGCGATGTGGCGACCGGCACGAGCCTCACCTCCTCGATGCAGGGCACCGAGGTCTTCCCGAACATGGTGATCCAGATGGTGTCCATCGGCGAGGAAGCCGGTTCGCTCGACGCGATGCTCTCGAAGGTCGCCGATTTCTACGAGCAGGAAGTGGACGACGCGGTCAACGCGCTCACGAGCCTGATGGAGCCGTTGATCATGGTGGTGCTCGGCACGCTCATCGGCGGCCTGGTGATCGCCATGTATCTCCCCATCTTCAAGATGGGCCAAGCGGTCTGAGAACGAGTTCCAAATTTCGGGTTCCGGGTTTCGAGTTCAACTTGAAACTTGAGACTTGAAACCTGAAACGGTGTCGGCCGCTTTTCAGGTCTTTCAAACCACCCCCTGGTTGCTGATCACGGCCGCGGTGCTGCTCGGCCTGATGGTCGGGAGCTTTTTGAACGTCGTCATCCACCGCCTGCCCGGAATGCTGGAGCGGCAGTGGCGCGCAGAATGCGCCGAGCTCGGCGGCAATCCCGCGCCGCCCGCCGAGAATTTCAACCTGGTCGTGCCGCGCTCGAGCTGCCCGAAGTGCGGGCATCGGATCAGCGCGATCGAGAACATCCCGATCGTGAGCTTCCTCGCGCTGGGCGGCAAATGCTCGGCGTGCAAGGCGCCGATCTCGGCGCGCTATCCGCTGGTCGAGGCGCTCGCCGGCGCGATCGCGGGCTACGTCGCCTGGCGCTTCGGGCTGAGCCTGGCCGCGTTCGGCGCGCTCGTTTTCGCGTGGACGATGATCGCGCTCACCTTTATCGACCTCGACACGTTCTACCTGCCCGACAACATCACGCTGCCCCTGCTGTGGACGGGGCTCCTCTTCAATCTCGGCACGACCTTCACCGACATCGCCTCGGCGGTGATCGGCGCAGCCGCGGGCTACCTCATCCTCTGGGCCGTGTTCTGGGCCTACAAGTTCGCCACGGGCAAGGAAGGCATGGGCTACGGCGACTTCAAGCTGCTCGCCGCCATCGGCGCCTGGCTTGGCTGGAAGATGCTGCCGCTCGTGATCCTGCTCTCGTCCTTCGTAGGGGCCGTGGTCGGGATTGCGCTCATCGTCTTCGCGCGCCACGGGCGCAACGTGCCGATCCCCTTCGGGCCGTATCTCGCGATCGCCGGCGTCGTCGCGCTGTTCCACGGCGCGGCGATCAACCATTACTATCTCCGGCTCTTCTAGCGGTCATGCCGTTCTGCGTCGGGCTCACCGGCGGCATCGGCTCGGGCAAGTCGAGCGCCGCGAGGCTGTTCGAGGAGCTCGGCGCCGCGGTGGTGGACACCGACGCAATCGCTCACGAGCTCACGCGGCCGGGCGCTCCCGCGATCGCCGCGATACGCAACGCGTTCGGCGCCGGCTGCCTCGCGCCCGACGGCGGCCTCGAGCGGGCAAGGATGCGCCGGCTGGTCTTTGGCGACCCGGCCGCAAAGGCGAAGCTCGAGGCGATCCTCCATCCGCTGATCAGGAACGAGTCGCGCGCGCGCATCGCGGCGGCGCAGCAACCCTACGTGATCGTGGTGGTGCCGCTGCTCCTCGAAACCGGCGCCTACCGCGATCTCGTCCAGCGCGTGCTCGTAGTGGACTGCAGCGAAGAGCAGCAGGTCGTGCGCGGCATGCGGCGCAGCGGTCTCACGGCCGAGGAAGTGCGCGCGATCATGGCGGCACAGCTGCCGCGCGCCGAGCGCCTCGAGCGCGCCGACGACGTGCTCGATAATGACGGCGGCATGGAAGCGCTGCAGCGGCATGTGCGCGAACTTCACGCCAGCTACCTCGCGCTGGCGCGCCGGACGTGAGGCGACCCTGCTTCCAGACCTGCGAAACCTCTCAAAATGGGAGGTTTGAAGCCTTTATTTTTTTCGTCTTTTGTTGAATACTTAGCGCCGGGTCACCGATCCAGTTCCGACGGGCTCATACACCGTGATCAGCTACGATTATCCACTGAGCGAGCGCGTGCGTACGCTGCTGCGGCTCGAAGACCTGTTCGAACGCGTCGACTATTTCCTGCACAGGAACGATCATCACGAGCATCACATCGCGCTGCTCTCGATCTTCGAGATCCTGGAAGTGTCGGGACGCGCGGACCTCAAGTCCGACCTGCTGCAGGAGCTGGAACGCCAGAAGCAGTCGCTGGAAGCCCTGCGCGACAACCCCGAGGTCTCGGAAGCGGCGCTGGACAACGTGCTGTGGCAGATCGACCAGGCTTCCTCAAAGCTGTTCCAGGCCTCGGGCAAGATCGGCCAGGAACTGCGCGAGAACGAATGGCTGATGAGCATCCGCCAGCGCACCAACATTCCCGGCGGCGTGTGCGAGTTCGACCTCCCGTCGTACCATTACTGGCTGCAGCAAAGCGCGGACCAGCACCGCCACGACCTGCAGCTGTGGCTCTCGCCGTTCCTGCCGATCCGCGACGCGATCGCGATCGTGCTGCGGCTGCTGCGCGAGAGCGGCAAGACCACCGCGCAGGTCGCCTACCAGGGGGTCTACCAGCAGATGATGGCGGGACGCGTGGCGCAAATGCTGCGCATCCGGCTCAAGCGCGAATACCACTGCGTACCGGAGATCAGCGCCAACAAGTACGCGCTCAATATCCGCTTCACCACGCAGGAGGGCATGCAGCGCCCCAAGGCTGCCGACACCGACGTCGAGTTCGAGCTCACCTTCTGCAATTTGTAGCACGTCTACCACAGAGACACAGAGGCACAGAGGAAGGCAAGGAGACTCAACGCAAAGACGCAAAGCACGCAAGGAACAAGAGATATGTTTGTTTCGTGTGCTCCGCCCCTTTTCGTTTGATGCTTTTTGAATCGGATTTCTCCGTGTCTCTGTGCCTCTGTGGTTAATTCTCTTTGGCCATGCCGGAAAAACAACGCTTCGTTGCCTGTCCGACCTGTGGCAAGGGTGTGGCATGGGTGCCGGAGAATGCCTCTCGCCCGTTCTGCTCGGAGCGCTGCAAGCTGATCGACCTTGGCGCGTGGGCGACCGAGCGCTACCGGGTACCGGTCCTCGAGGACAAGGACCAGTTGGAGGCCAAGGAGCCCGATGCGGCTCCGCCGCCTGCAACTGAAAAATAAAACCGCCGATTAACGCGGAGGAACGCCGATAAACAAAAGCAGCCGGTAACCGGTTCTTGTTTTTTCTTGGCGTTTTGGCGGTTCGACATTGCTCGGTCGATTGCTTTTCCAGCTTTCGAGTTTCGAGTTTGTTTCGGATTTCGATTTTCGGATTTCGGATTCCCCCCCGTTTACGGCTCCGGCTCCGTCATCCGTCGCGGATCCAGCACCTCGGCCAGCTTCTTCTCGTCGAGCACCTTTCTCTCCCGGCAAATTTCGCGGACCGTCTTGCCCGTGGCCCAGGCTTCCTGGGCCACCTTGGCGGCGGCATCGTAGCCGATGTGCAGGGCGAGCGGGGCACACATCGACAGGCTCTTTTCCACCAGCTCCTCGCAGCGGGCCTCGTTCGCCACAATGCCCACGACGCACTTGTCCACGAAGGCGTTGCAAACATTGGCCAGGATGTCGATCGACTGCAACAGCCCGTGGGCCATCACCGGGGCCATCACGTTCAGCTCCAGGCTGCCGTGCTGACCGGCGATGACAATGGCGGTGTCATTGCCCATCACCTGGGCGCACACCATCATCATTGCCTCGCACAGGACTGGGTTGACCTTCCAGGGGACGATCGAGGAACCAGGCTGCAGGGTCGGTAACTGGATCTCGCCGACGCTGCAGCGCGGGCCGGACTGCAGGATGCGCAGGTCGTTGGCGATCTTCGTCAAGCTGACGGCCACGGTCCGGAGGGCGCCGCTGGCCTCCACGATGGCATCGCGGGAGCCCAGCGCCTCGAAATGGTTGGGCGCTTCCTGGAACGGGATGCCGGTGTGCTTGGCGAGCTTGGCGATCAGCAACCCGGGAAACTCCCGGTGCATGTTGAGACCGGTGCCGACCACGGTGCCGCCCTGCGACAGTTCGCACAGGTGCGGCCGGATGTTCTCCACCCGCTTGACGCCGTGCTCGATCATCGAGGCATAGCCGCTGAACTCCTGGCCGAGGCGGATGGGCGGAGCGTCAGTCAGGTGGGTCCGGCCGATCTTGACGATGCCGTCAAACTCGCGGGCCTTGTCGGCCAGCGCCTGGTGCAGCTTGCGCAGGGCGGGCAGCAGCTCCTGCTCGATCGCCTCCATGGCCGCGACGTGGATCGCCGACGGGAAGGTGTCGTTCGACGACATCCCCGCGTTGACGTGGTCATTGGGGTGGACCGGCTCCTTGTCGCCGCGCTGGCCGCCGAGGATCTCGTTGGCCCGGCCGGCGATGACCTCGTTGGCGTTCATGTTGGTCGAGGTGCCGGAGCCGGTCTGGAAGATATCGATGGGAAACTCGGCGTCCAGCTTGCCTGCGATGACGTCGTCGGCGGCCTGGATGATGGCCCGGGCCAGCTTTTCCTGGACCCACTTCTTGTCAAGGTTGGCCTCGGCGGCGCACTTCTTGAGCAACCCCAGCGCCCGGATCATGCGCCGCGGCATGCGCAGCCCGCTGATGGGGAAGTTCTCGACCGCGCGCTGCGTTTGGGCCCCGTAGTACGCCCGGGCCGGCACGCGGATCTCGCCCATGGTGTCCTTCGCATTGCGGTACTCGCTCACGGCTGTCTCCTTTGTGCATGGTGGGGAGCATTCTAGGCGTGGCTACGGGCGGGGGCAAAACTCAGGGTCAGACTCGAATTTTCGGGGCTCCTGAGCGCCGCCGAGCAGCGCAGACCAGCCCGGGGTTTCGGTCGAGCACTGGGCGAGCCTCGCGTACGGTGCCGTTCACCGAAAAGATGATCCGCCCACGGAGCAGTTAGCACCGGAGCTGCGCGCGAGTTGCGCAGACCGCCGGGCTGGTCGAGCAGCGCAGGGAACCGCTACGAGTTCACGAGGTAGCGGCGGCGAACCGGGGCGCCCTTCTCTTTGGTTACTTTCTCTTGGGCGATCGCGGTAGGGACACCGGTTACCCGGCACCCCCCGCACAGATCCCGGCGGGCGCGATTCGCGCACCGGGCTCCCACCTTGGGTGAGTGACGGCGAAGCGCACGGCCGGCCAAGGATGAAGGGGCTGCGGAGCAGGCAGGTAGTGAGCCGCGAGTCGAAGGACGCGCGCCCACGTGGTGCGGTCCTTTTGGCTGCGGCGCTGAAGCGCGCGTCGCCAGAGCCCCGACACGTGGTGCCGAAACGCACTCAGACTTTTGTTATTGGTCGGCACGGCGTGGTAGTTGAAGTATCCGCGTACCACCTGCCCTAACCACCGGCCTTGCTCCGGAATGGAGTCATGCCTGCGCCGCCGCAACTCCTCTTTGATTTCCCGCAGTGTTGCCCGCATGCGATCCCGGCGGGACTTCCGCTGGAGCTGGTAAGTCCCTGACTGAGAACGCCCGCAGATGTGCGTGAATCCAAGGAAGTTAAACGTCTCCGGTTTGCCTAGCCCGCGGCGTACACGACGCTCGGCCGCAACGCGGCCGAACTCGATCAGGCGCGTCTTCTCCGGGTGTAGCGTCAACGCAAACTGCTCCATTCGCACGCGCAAATCCGCCATAAAGCGCCTGGCCTCGGCCTCGTGCTCGAAGCCGGCGACGATATCGTCGGCATAGCGCACGAAGATGACTTGGCCGCGGGCGTGGCGCTCACGCCACCGCCTGGCCCAGAGGTCAAAGACGTAATGCAGGTAGAGGTTCGCCAACAACGGTGAGGCGACTGCGCCTTGCGGCGTGCCGGCCGCAGTGGGCTTCACTACCCCGTCCTCCATCACCCCGGCTTTCAGCCATTTGCCTATGAGACGGATCACGCGCGGGTCGCCAATCCGGTGCTCCACGAAACGCACCAGCCACGAGTGACTGAGCGAGTCGAAGAACGATCCGATGTCGGCGTCCAGTACCCAGTTCACCTTCGTACGGGTGATCCCCACCGCGAGCGCGTCCAGGCAATCGTGCTGGCCACGTCCAGGTCGGAACCCATACGAGAACCCCAGGAAGTCCTCTTCGTAGATCGCATTGAGCACCTCCACCAGCGCACGCTGAACGATCTTGTCCTCCAGCGCCGCGATCCCCAGCGGGCGCTGCCGCCCGTCGGCTTTCGCGATGTAGTGCCGCCTCGATGGCAGTGCTCGGTAGGCGCCCCGGTGTACGCGGGCATGCAAGTCCACTACGTTGGCTTCCAGGTCCTGCCCATACTGCTTCCACGTGAGCTGATCCACCCCCGGCGCCGCGTCCCGCTTGAGCCAGGAGTAGGCAGCCTTCAGTAGCTCGACACTCACATGGTGCAGCAGAGCGGTGAACCGCTCCTTCTTCCCTGCCTTGGCTGCTTGTCGTACACGGTCCAGCCTCTGGGACACGCTTGCCCGGCTCAGCGTCCGGTGCGTGCTGGGCTCAACCGCGTTCCCCTCGGCCCCCTCCCTTCGCTCCACCGGTTCCGCCCCCGGTTGCCCGGGGTTGTTCGCCGGCTTCTGCGCTACTTTGAAGGGGTCTGACTTCTCCCGCTCGTGCATCATCGGCTACGGCTCCTCGCGTTCCCGATGCGGGCCACCCGATACCGCTCAGTGGCCAAGCAGGAGATCTCCCGGTTCCCGCGCAAGGAGCGTGCGTGCGTGCCAGGTTCTGCGACCACGCCGGGTCTTGCGGACGCTCGCAATAACGCGCCCGCACGTGTGGCCTTCCGCTTTTGCTACAGCGTCGGCACCCGGGATTACTTTCCTTTCGCGGCTCAATGGCTGGCCTGCACGTCCCCCTGCCGACGCTTCGCCGCCACCCTCGCGGATGACTGCGCACGGCTCGGGGCCAGTGCGGATCGCTACTCCTTCACTGCAATGGACTTGCACCATCTACTCCTTGCCGGTCTCCCGGCGCACCGCAAGAGAAAGTAACCAGGCCCCGCCAAGCGACTGTACCTCAAGGCGGAAGGAGGAAGGCAGAAGGATCGGAACCACGGTGGCCGGTCACTCGGTGCGCCGGCCGCGAAGGGTTCAAAATTCCAGGTTCCGAGTTCCAAGTTCAACGTTGAACCTTGAACTTTAAACGTTGAACGCCGGCCGTCAGGCCGGCCAGGCGCCGCGCATCATGCTGATGCCGTGCGCGCCGCACCGCCACGCGGTCTCCAGGTCCGACGGTCGCATCCCTCCGAGGGCGTACACCGGAAGCGCGCAATCCCCCAGCAGCGCCGCCAATTTCTCCCAGCCCATGCCCGGAGCGCCGGGATGGCTGGGCGTGGGCAGCACGGGCCCCAGCACCGCGAAATCCGCCCCCAGCCCGGTTGCGCGCGCGAGTTCCGTGGCATTGTGGCAGGAAGCGCCGACCAGTTCGAGCGGCGGGCGCGCCTCGAGCCGCGCGAGCTGCGCGGCGGGCAGATGCACGCCATCGGCGCCGACATGCCGCGCGAGCTCGACGCTGCCGTTCACCAGCACGCGTGCGCCGCGGGCGCGCCCGAGCTGCACCACCTCGGCCACAAAGCGGCGCAGCTCGTCTTCCGGCAGTTCCTTCTCGCGCACCTGCAGGAGCCTCAGCCCGCCGGCGAGCGCGCGCTCGAGCCGCCGCCGGAATTCCTCCCGGCCGATTTCGGCCGCGTTGGTGATCGCGTAAACGGGCGGGAGCGTGAGCGCGCGCAATATCGGTGCGTTGGCCGGCAAGAGCGGTCCGACCTCAACCGCGGCCGGCGACTGCCAGGCGAAGCGCTGGCTTTCACGCCCGTGCAGCGCGCCCGACCATTTGACCACCCGGAAAAAACGCAGCCGCACCGCGGCGTGCTCATAGTCGTAATCGCGGTTGAGCCAGGGGTAAGCGCATTCGACCTCGATGCCGAGCTCCTCGTGCAGCTCGCGCCGGAGCGCCGCGAGCGGCGCCTCGGCGGGCTCGATTTTGCCGCCGGGGAATTCCCAGTAGCCGGGGTAAACCTTGTCCTCCGGCCTCTGGCCGAGGAGAAACCGACCGTCTTCGCGGAAAACAACCGCGGCAGCGACTTCGACTCTTTGGGATGAAGGGTGAAGGATGAAGGGTGAAGGGTTCGCGGCTGCGCCGCTCTTGCTATTCATCCTTCTGCTTTCTGCCTTCCGCCTTCATCCTTTGTTTGCCTGCCCAATCGCGCGCGAACTGCCACGCCACGCGCCCGCTGCGCGAGCCGTGCGCGAGGGCCCATTGCAGTGCCGCGCGCTGCACCGCTTCCGAGCGGGCGCCGGGCGCCTTGTAGTACTCGAGCCACACCGCGACGATCTTGAGGTAGTCGTCCTGGTCGAACGGGTAGAACGACACCCACAGGCCGAAGCGCTCGGAGAGCGAGATCTTCTCCTCCGAGGTCTCGCTCGGATGGATCTCCTCGCCAACGTGCTTGTAGTCGAGGTTTTCCTTCATGTACTCCGGCATCAGGTGGCGCCGGTTCGACGTGGCGTAGATGACGCAGTTTTCCGAAGCGGCGGCGATCGAGCCGTCGAGCACGACCTTCAACGCCTTGAACCTCGGGTCGTCGGCCTCGAACGAGAGATCGTCGCAGTAGAGGACAAAGCGCTCGGGCCGCTGGTAGATGCGCTCGACGATGTCGGGAAGGTCCACCAAGTCCTGCTTTTCCACCTCGATCAGGCGCAGCCCGTGCGTCGCGTACTTGTTGAGCAGCGCCTTGACGAGCGAGGACTTGCCGGTGCCGCGTGCGCCCGTGAGCAGCACGTTGTTCGCGGGATGGCCCTCGACGAACTGGCGGGTGTTCTGTTCGACGAGTGCCTTCTGCGCGTCTATGCCCTGCAGGTCGCGCAAAGCGATGCGGTGGACGTGCCGCACCGCCTCGATGTGGCCCCGGCCGTTGCGCTTGCGCCAGCGATAGGCGATCGAGCCGCCCCAATCCGTGGGCGGCGCCTCGTTCGGCAGCAGCCGCTCGAGCCTAGTAAGCAGCCCCTCGGCCTGCCTGATGAGCTTGACGACGTCGTTCATGGAAGAGCGAAAGCTTTACCGCGAAGGACGCCAAGGACGCAAAGGGGATTCATATTCAAATTCTAACGGTTCCTTGGCGCTCTTGGCGTCTTGGCGGCGCTGTTTAGGTCCGGTACTCGGCGTTGATCGTCACATACTCGTGGGACAGATCGCAAGTCCAGACGGTGGCGGCGGCGGTTCCCCGGTTGAGCGCCACGCGCACGGTGATCTCGGGCTTTTTCATCACGCGGCTCCCGTCGGCCTCGCGGTACCCGGCATGGCGGCCGCCGCCCTTGGCGACCAAAACGTCGTCCAGGTAGAGGTCCACCTTTTCCACGGCGAGGTCGGGAACGCCCGCGTTGCCAACCGCCGCCAATATGCGGCCCAGGTTGGGATCGGAGGCAAAGAAGGCGGTCTTCACCAGCGGCGAGTGCGCGATCGCATACGCCACGCGGCGGCACTCGTCATCCTTGCGACCGCCTTCCACCCGGATGGCGATGAACTTGGTTGCGCCCTCGCCGTCGCGGATGATCGCCTGCGCGAGGCTCGCCGCCACCGCAGTGATTCCCTCCACCACGGCCGCATACTCCGCGCTTTTCGCGTCTGCGATCTCCGGCATGTCCGCCTTGCCCGTGGCGAGCAGCATGAGTGCGTCGTTCGTCGAAGTGTCCCCGTCCACCGTGATGCAGTTGAATGAGCGGCTCGCCGCCTGCCCGACGGCGGCGCGCACCACCGGCAGCGACAGGCGCGCGTCGGTCGCAATGAAGGCGAGCATCGTCGCCAGATTGGGGTGGATCATGCCGGCGCCCTTGGCGATGCCGGTCACGGTGACGGGGGTCCTTCCCAACGTGATGCGGCGCGACGTCGCCTTGGGCACGGTGTCGGTGGTCATGATCGCCCGCGCCGCGGCGAGCCAGTTGTCCTCGCGCAGGTCCGCGAGGCACGCCGGCAACCCGGCGGCGATCCTTTCCGCCGGCAGCGGCTCCATGATGACCCCCGTGGAAAACGGCAGGACTTGCGCCGCCGAGCACTCGAGCAGTCTTGCCAGCGCGGCGCAGGTCTGGCGCGCGGCGGCGACACCGTCCTTGCCGGTCCCGGCATTGGCGCAGCCCGTGTTCACCAGCAGCGCGCGGACGGAGGCGTCCGGATCGAGCATGGTGAGATGCTGGCGCGCCACCACCACCGGCGCCGCGCAGAAGCGGTTCGCGGTGAACACGCCCGCCACCCGCGCGCCTTCATCGAGCCGGATCACCAGCAGGTCCTTGCGGCCGGGATTGCGGATGTTGGCCTCCGCCACGCCGAGCCTCACGCCGGCGACGGGCAGGAGGCTCTTCGGATCGGGCGGCTTCAGATTGACCGGCATTGGTTTCCGGATCGGTTTCCGGAATTATCGCTTTGGGCGGGGTTGATTATATCGGGACGAGCGAAATTTCCAGGAAAAATTTCGCGCCCGGAAACGGATAATGCCCCGCGTGCGGGGCGTCCAGCTTCCTATTTTATGAGATCGCTACCATATGGCAGAGTCGCCGCCGGGCGAGTCTGCCATGGGTCACCGTCAGGTGAGCCTGCCATGGCAGTGCTTGTACTTCCTGCCCGACCCGCACGGGCACGGGTCGTTGCGCCCGACCTTCTGGCCGCCGCGCACGAACGGCTGTTGCGGCCGCTCCAGCACCGCCACGTCGCCTTCCGCCTCGGTCTCCAGCGCGGTATCCCCGCCCCCCGCGTAGTCGGCGTGCTGGTACTGGATGTTCTTCGGTGCCGCCGGCTCTTCCACCTCGGTAAGTTCCTCGGCGCTCCTGACCTGCACCGTCATCAGGATCTTGGTGACCTCGGTCTTGATCATCTCGAGCATCATCGAGAACAGCTCGAACGCCTCGCGCTTGTACTCCTGCTGCGGGTTCTTCTGCGCGTAGCCGCGCAGGTGGATGCCCTGGCGCAGGTGGTCGAGCGCGGCGAGATGCTCGCGCCAGTGGGTGTCCAGACTCTGCAGCATGATCGCCCGCTCATAGTGGCGCATCGCCTCGCGATCGACGCTGGCGACCTTGTCGTGGTACTGCTTGTGCGCGGCCGCGACGATGCGCTCGCGCAGCTCCTGCTCGCCGAGCTCGGACTCGCTCTTCAGCCACCGCTGGATCGGAAGCGTGAGACGGATGTCCGCTTCGAGCGCCTTCTCGAGCCCACCGATGTCCCACTGCTCCTCGACGCTTTCGGGCGGGATGTGCTGGCCGATGTAGCCGTTCACCACGTCAGAACGCATCGCAGTGATGGTCTCGGCGATGTCGGTCGACTCGAGGAGCTCGTTGCGCTGGTGATAGATGACCTTGCGCTGGTCATTGGCCACGTCATCGTACTCGAGCAGGTGCTTGCGGAGGTCGAAGTTGCGCGACTCGACCTTGCGCTGGGCGTTCTCGATCGAGCGCGTCACCCAGCGATGCTCGATCGCCTCGCCCTCCGGCATCTTGAGCCGCTCCATGATCGCGGCGACGCGGTCCGAGGCGAATATCCTCAGCAGCGGGTCCTCGAGCGAGAGGTAGAACCGGCTCGAGCCCGGGTCGCCCTGGCGTCCGGAGCGCCCGCGCAGCTGGTTGTCGATGCGGCGCGACTCGTGGCGTTCGGAACCGATGATGTGCAGGCCGCCGGCGGCCAGTGCCGATGATGTGCAGCCCCCCCGCCGCCACCACCTGGTTGTGCAGTTTCTGCCAGTTGAAGCGGATCGCTTCGACCGTCTTTTTCCTGGCCGCCTCATCGAGGGCTTCATCCGCCAACACCTTGTTGATCTCGGGATCGGGGTTGCCGCCGAGCACGAGGTCGGTGCCGCGACCGGCCATGTTGGTGGCGATGGTGATCAGCTCGGGCCGCCCCGCCTGCACCACGATCTCCGCCTCGCGAGCGTGCTGCTTGGCGTTGAGCACGTTGTGCGGCAGCGCATCCTTTTTCAGCATCTCGGAGAGCAGTTCGGAATTCTCGATCGAGGTGGTGCCGACGAGCGCCGGCTGGCCGCGCGCGTAGCAGTCCTTGATGTCGTTGATGATCGCCTGGTACTTCTCGCGCGCCGTGCGGTAGACCTGGTCCATGCGGTCTTCGCGGATCATCAACATATGGGTGGGGATGACGACGGTTTCGAGCCCGTAGATCTGCTGGAACTCGTAGGCCTCGGTGTCCGCCGTGCCGGTCATGCCGGCGAGCTTGCGGTACATGCGGAAGTAGTTCTGGAAGGTGATCGTCGCCAGCGTCTGGTTTTCCCTCTGGATCTCCACGCCCTCCTTCGCCTCGACCGCCTGGTGCAAGC
>JACPEF010000048.1 GCA_016183675.1 Betaproteobacteria bacterium | reverse complement strand
ACAAGATTGAGCTGCGGTGCTACACGCCGATCCAGAAGGCCTGAGGCTGGAAGAAGTAGGGTCAGGCTGGACTTTCCTCGAAGTATCGCGCCAGAACCTGGCGACGACAAATGGGCAAGTCCATTTGTCAGGGATGAGGGAGTCGAATCACGACTCACGCGGTTTGAGCATTGCCCCACGGGGCTATAGGCGCTTCACCCTTGATCGTCGTGCGGTGCATCACGCGCCGCTGGGCGACGTCCACTTCGGTGCGGTAGTGCATGCAGCAGCGGTTGTCCCGCAGAGCAACGGTGTGGGGTCAACATGACGAAAGGCGGCCCCATCACCCGTCACCGGGGTTAAGGCCCACCCGCGATCCGCGACCCGCGAGTCACGGCGGTTGGATCAGTCTCGCCGTATCAGTCTCGGACTTGAACTGTAGCCTGGGTCGGCGTAACATGTTGCCGTAACATGATACGGAGACAGCGATGAAGGCGATGAAGGTGAGCGAACGGATGCGCGGCTACCGCACCCGGAAGCAGGCGGCCGGCCTGCGCCTGGTCCAGCTATGGGTGCCGGACACGCGCTCGAAGCGCTTCGCTGCAGAGTGCCGGCGCCAATCGCGGCTGCTCAAGGGAGACCCTGCGGAAGCCGAAATGCTGGAATTTATCGCGCGCGCGGGGGCGTGGGACGACCATGCGCCGCGGTGATCTCGTGACGGTTGCGGCGCGCGGGGACTTCGGCAAGCCGCGCCCGGCGCTCGTCATCCAGTCCGACCTGTTCGACGAGCTGCCGAGCGTGACGCTGTGCCTGGTCAGCAGCACGTTGCGCGATACCCCGATTTTCCGGATCACGGTGGACCCATCGCCGGAGAATGGCCTGCAACGAATCTCGCAGGTGCAGGTGGACAAGGTGATGACCGTGGCGCGCGAACGCATCGGCGGGGTGATCGGCCGCCTCGACGACGCTACCCTGCTCAAGATCAATCGCTCGCTCGCGGTGTTCATTGGCATCGCCTAGCCCATCACCGATCACTCATCACCGGGGCCGGTCAAGGCACAAGTCACAAGGCAAAACGCAAAAGGGGTTTGGTGAGTAAGCACTTTTGCCTTGTGCCTTTTGCCTTCTGCCTTGAGGTCGTTCCTCCCTCATCTCTCATCCCTCATCCCTCATCCCTGATCCCTCGGTCAGCCCTCATCCCTCATCCCTCCAGCGAAACGTCAGGTCATCCTTCATCCTTTCGCCTTCCTCCTTCATCCCTTGAGACTGGTCACCAGTGACCAGTCACGCTATCGTAGCCGGCGGCAACCCAATGGAAAGGCCGGCAATGAAGGAGAAAGCCCTTCCAAGCGCTCGGCGCCCTGCTGGGGCGGTGCGCGCGGGCGGCGGGGCGCGCGCGATCGCTCCCACCGCGCCCGAGCGCCCGCCGCACGCCTATGTCGTCACGCGGCCGGTGCGCGGCTCGGACACACCGATGGATCTCGCCTTCGTGCTCACGCGCGACGAGATCTACGTGCCGGTCGCCATCCGCAAGCCGCCGGGCGCCGGGCCGTTCCCCGTCATCACCATGGGCCGGGGCGACGGCCGGGGCGGCTTCCCGCACGTGGAAACCCAGGTCGAGCGCCTCGCCGCGATGCAGGACCGCATGATCGCGCGCGGCTACGTCGTCGTGTACCTCAACTACCGCAATGAGATTCCCCACCTGTACGAGCGCGGGGACGAAGCCGCCAATCTTCCCGACGACGTGAGCGGCGGCGACAACCGGACGCTCAAATCCGCGCCGTCGCTCGATTCCGACGACTTCATCGCGGTCATCCGCTACCTCGAGACGCTGCCCTACGTGGACCGCAACGCCATCGGCGCGGTCGGCGTGAGCCACAGCGGGGAGATGATCCTGAAGGCCGCGGCGCGGATCGCCTTTGCCGCGGGCGTGGCGATCGAGGGCGCGTCGCACGAGTTCCTCGGCGTGAACACCGGGCCGACCGCCCCGCGCAAGGCCGACGAGATCCAGTACCAGGACATCGCGGTCGTGAAGAAGAACGCCGACAAAGCCCGGGCGATGCGGCGCATCCGCGACATCCGCACGCCGATCCTGCACATCGGCCGCGAGCGCGACCACCTGCAGGGCATCTTCAAGCTGGCCCACGAGTGGATGCTCGAAGCGGGCAAGGACTCGACCTGGGCGAGCTTCGACCACCCCGACCACGGGTTTCCCTTCATCTACCGCCAGCCGGACGGGTCGTACCGCCCCGATCCCGTCCAGCAGCAGGCGTTCGATTTGTTCATGGAGTTCTTCGACAAGCTGCTCAAGAAGCGGTGACCAGTGACCGGTGACCAGTGACCGGAACAACCGTGAGATCGGGAGATCGAAAGACCGTGAGCTCGAGAGGTCGTGAGATCGGGACAGCGAAATACCGTGAGATCGGGAGCTGGAAAAGCCGGGAGATCGTGAGGTCGTGAAATCGTGAGAGGGAAACTCCGCGCTGTTCGGTCGGTTTATCGCTCTCACGCTCTCTCGCCCTAACGCCCTCACGGGTTCTGTCGCGCTCACGCTCTTACGCCCTCACGGAACTTATCGCCCTGACGCTCTCACGCCCTCACGTTAGTTTGGCCCCTCATCCCTCATCCCTCTGGAAAGTCCCGCTCGATCCGCCCCCGCACCACTCGCGCAATTGCGGCGTCGAGCTTTGTCGCCGCCAGCCGCGCACGCAGGGTTTTCTTCTCAGTCAAACCGTGCCGGGCGAGCTCGCGCGTGAACTCGAGGTCTTTCTCCCGTCCCGCCACGTACTTGGAGATCGCGAGGTCGTGCACCTCCAGGCACAGGCCCGCGTAGCCGCCGGTATTCGCATTCTCGACGCGCACCAGCCGGCGCTGCCAGCCACGCGGCAGCGTCGCTGTGTCCGGCGCAACGCCTTGCGCGTAGTAGCCGAATTGCTTGTGGAACTTCGACGCCTCGCCGATCGCGCCCTCCACCTTGTCGGCGAGTTCGGGGTTTTCCCTCGGGTACAGGTCGCATTCCATTGAAACCAGGAGGGCGGGCGGCGCATCGGGAAACTGGCCGAGGACCGCCTGGCTGCCGATGATCACGAGCTCCCGCTCGCCGGCGATCCTGCCGGCGGCGCGTATCAGGTGCTCAAGCTCGGAACGCTTCATACACGCGCCGCCGCTCGGCAGCCGTGAGCACGCCGGCGAAGGGGGAGGACTGCCGCAGTCGGGCGGCATCCTCGTCGGGGCCGGTGATCAGCGCGGCGATCTGCGGCCACGGCCGCGCAAGGATGGCCCGCCACTCCTCGAGCGCGCGGGGAGGGCTGTTGCCGTAGCGCGCGCGCCACACCGTAAGGTTGCGTCGCGCGACCTCGAGTAGCGCCGGGTCGGCCGCGATCTTCTGCGCGATGAGACAGTGCAGCGCGAGGCTGCGCACCTCCGCGAGGCGGTGCTTGAGCAGGCCGGGAGACAGCGCCGCTGGCGCCGCGGATTGCCAGCGCGTGGCGACGCGCAGGCCGGCCGCGCGCTGGCGGACGCGATAGCGCCGCATGCGCTCGGCCGCGGTCTGCGCCCGTCCGGTGGGCGGCCGCCCCGGGCCGCGGCGAGGGGAAGTGGCCATGACATTATCGTAACACGTTACGGTATTTACCGCTACCGCGGGAACGGCGCGAGTCGTGATTCGTCCCCTTCTGCCTTCATCCTTTTGCCTTCTGCCTTAAAGTCGGGGTCTGCCTTCTGCCTTCATCCTTCTTCCTTCTGCGTTCGGGTTCCCCCATCACCCATCACGGGGTTTAAGGTAGTATTGCCGGGTATCGTGCGGTAAATTTCCAAGGAGAGTTTCTCATGCGCATCCAGCGCCTGCTGTCCGGTAGTGTCCTGCCGCTCTGCCTCGCGCTCGCCGCTGCGGCCGCGCCCGCCGCGGATTGGCCGGCGCGGCCGATCCGCTTCGTCACGCCAGCCGCGCCGGGCGGCACCACCGACGGCCTCTCGCGCATCTTCAGCGCGCGCATGACCGAGACGCTCGGCACCCAGGTCATCGTGGACAACCGCGCCAGCTCGTCGGGCGTGCTCGCCGCCGAGATCGTCAAGGCGGCGGCGCCGGACGGCTACACGCTGTTCATGGCCTACCACCAGCACACGGTGAACGCGGCGCTGCTGAAGCTCTCGTACCACCCGGTGAACGACTTCACGCCGATCACGCAGCTGACCGAGGCCGGGCTGGCGCTGGTCATACACCCCAGCTCGCCGCCGAAGAACTTCAAGGAATTTCTCGACTGGACGCGCAACTTCAAGGGCCCGCTCAACTACGGCTCCGCGGGGCACGGCAGCGGCGGCCACCTCGCCGGCGAGCTCTACAAGATCCAGTCCGGGGTCAAGGCGAACCACATCCCCTACAAGGGCGCCGGCCCGTCGCTGATCGCCCTGATGGGCGGGGAGTTCCACTACAGCTTCACGGGGCTGGTGGGCGCGCTGCCGCTCGCGCGCGCCGGCAAGATCCGCGCGGTCGCGGTCACCACCGGGAAGCGCATCCCCGGCTACGAGGACATCCCGACCGTGAAGGAATCCGGCCTGCCGGACTTCGTGGTGGTGGGCTGGTACGGCGTGATCACGCCGCCGAAGCTGCCGAACCCCCTGGTAACGCGCCTGCACGCCGAGCTCGTCAAGGTGCTCAACGAGCCCGCGATCAACAAGCGCATCATCGGCTTCGGCGGCACGCCGGTGGGCAGCGACCCGGTGTCGTTCCGCAAGTTCATGCTCGCGGACATGAACAAGTGGGCCGACGTCGTCAAGAAGAGTGGCGCGAAGGCGGACTGACGTCGGCCGCGGCGCCTCGCGCCGCGACCGCGGGGAGACCACGCGGCGCCTGCGGAAGCGGCTCGGGCGCCGGCGGCGCAAGTCGTGAGTCGTGGATCGCAGGGCGACCCGGTGTGCGTCACCTCATCACTGCGTCACTTCGTCACTGCTCTGCGGCACCGGATTAACACCAGTCCATGGGGTCAGACCCCCATGGAAAGGCAATGAGTTCAACCACATAAGCCGCTATCTCGCGGCTGCGTCAATT
>JACPEF010000055.1 GCA_016183675.1 Betaproteobacteria bacterium | reverse complement strand
CGGCACCGGCTGCCGAAGAAGGGCGCGAGCAGCAGCTGGTAGGCTCTTATCAGGCCTAGCAGCAGGGATTTCATCGCACGATCAGTATAGCCGGGGTCAATGCTCTTCCGTTGGATTGGCGCCGAGCCGATGGAGCCGCGCCTGTTTGTTATCACATGTCTGCATCTACGATAATCAAGGCTACGGTGGGTTATGAGGAATCTGCAGCGCAGCGTTGAAATTCCAGCAGAGGGCGCCCCGCCTAGACGGCGGCGCGCGCGCCGTGTGCTGTTTGCGTTCCTCGCCGGCAGCGTGGCGGTGCATGGTGCCGCTTTGGTCGCGCTTCCGCCGTTCTCGTTCGATCGCGAGGTCCCCAAGGTGAGAGTGCTGGAGGTGGTGCTGGTGCAGACCGAACCGCCGCGCCCCCTGCCCGTCGAGCCCGCGCCGGTCCCGGCGCCGCGCAGCCGGGCGCCGGAGCGCTCAGTGCCCAAAGCCCCGGCCATGCGCGATCCGCCGCGGCGCACGGACACGCCGCCTGTGCTGGCACTGCCTGAACCTCGCCCTGCGGAAGAGCCGGCGCTCGCCGTGCCGCGACCGACCGAGACGCGCGCACCGGCGGAAGCCAGGACCGGGGTGGCGAGCGCCACCCTGACACCGCCGAGTTTCAGCGCGGGCTATCTGCGGAACCCGCCGCCGCACTACCCGTTAGCAGCGCGCCGCGCGGGTGAGCAGGGAACGGTGACGCTCAAGGTGCTCGTTACGCGGGAAGGCTTGCCGGCGCGCGTGAACGTCGAGAAGGGCAGCGGCTCGAGGCACCTCGACAACGCCGCGCTCGAAGCCGTGAAGACGTGGCGCTTCGTCCCGGCGCGGCAGGGCGCCGAGCCGGTCGAATCGTGGGTGCTGGTGCCGATCGTGTTCCGGCTCGAAGGCGCTTCGTAAGTGTTTCGAGTTCCGAGTTCCGTGTTCGATGTTTCGAATTTGAACTCCGAACCTTGAACCCTGAACTTTGAACCCGGAACCCGGAACCCGGAACCCGGAATGGGGCACGCCCCTCACGCCGTTATGAGATATCTGCCGCCCGGTTCTTCGAGCACGTGGTAGCCGTTGCGGCCGCGCGCTTTGACGGCGTACATCGCCTGGTCGGCGCAGTCGAGAAGCGTCGTCACGTCCTGCGCATCACGCGGGTAGAAGCTGACGCCGATGCTCAGCGTGATGCGGCGGCTCACGCCACCTAACAGGTACGGCCCGCTGCAGGCGGCGAGGAGCTTGCGCGTGACGCACCCGGCAAACTGTGGATCGCCGATTCCGTCGAGCAGCGCAACGAATTCGTCCCCACCCCAGCGCGCGATGGAGTCGCTCGCGCGCAGCGATTGTCTGAGGCGCACGGCAATCTGCCGCAGCAACTCATCGCCCGCTTCGTGGCCGAGTTCGTCGTTGATTCTCTTGAAGTGGTCAATATCCATGTAGAGCACGGCGAAAGCGCCGCGGTTGCGCTTGGCCGCCGCCACGGCCCGCTCCAGCCGGTCCTTGAGCAGATTGCGGTTGGGCAATCCGGTGAGGCTGTCGTAGAACGCGAGCGCGGAGAGCACACCGACCTGCTTGTGCGCGCTGATGTCCTGCAGCAGGTGTATGAAGTGAGTCAGCGCACCGGCGCTGTCGTGGACGGGATACACCGACTCGAGCATATCGAGCGTTTCCTCGCTGCCGAAAATTCGGACCTCACGACGCGGGTTCTGGGCGGCGCCCAAAGGGTCTCGCGGCTCGCCGTGAGGTCCCACAACCGCCGGGCGCACGAACCGCGACAGGGGCGCGCCGACGAGTTCTTCGCCGCGCGCGCCGATCAGCTTGAGGAGATAGGCGTTGGCATACTCGAGCGTCCCGTCGAGGCGGGTGACGGCCACGCCCAAGGGAATCTGCTCGATGACCTTCGAAAAGCCGTGTTCGCGCCAACTCATGTGGAATCGTCCATGATGCAGAAGCAGCGGAATGTTCGGTGTCCGGTCACGATCAAGTACGCGCCTATGCTACTGTCGGTTACCGATAAACGCAACCTGGAGTAACCTTTCGCGGTCATGCTTGGTGGTAGTGTTTCCAAGCATGACCCTTGCTGATGAGAAACAAGGTTTTGGCAAGCGGCTGAAGGAGGCGATGCGCAAGGCGCGCATCCACGCCAGCGGCCCGACCCAGATCGCCCGCGAGTTCAATCTCCGCCATCAGGGCGATTCGGTGAGCACCCAGGCGGTACGAAAATGGCTGGCCGGAACGGCTTTACCCTCTCAGGACAAAGTTCGCACGCTTGCCCTGTGGCTCGACGTTTCAGCGCACTGGTTGCGCTTCGGCGACACCGAAAGGAAGGAGGAGCGGCAGCCGCCGACGGCGCGGCAGGAGGCGGCCTCGTACCGGCTCGACCATGGCTGGCCGTCGAAAAAGTTCGAATCGCTGAACGACACCCACAAGCGGATGGTGCTGGAGATCGTGCACGCGTTGTTACGCCTGGAAGGAAAGCAGTAGTGCACACGCCGCGATCAGCGATCAGCCGTCAGCTTTCAGCTCAAAATCCGGTGTTCTGGACCTAGCTGACCGCTGACCGCTGATAGCGGATGGCTACCGCGTCAGGACGAAGGGCCTGACGCCAAGGGCCTGGCTGATGCGATCCGCGATTTGCCGCGCTTCGGCCTGATTTGCGTAGGGACCCGCGTGGATGCGGAACAGCCCGTCGCGCGCGAAGACGTGTAGCGACTGCGCGAGCCAATCCACTTGCGCCTTCAGGCGTGACAGATAACTTTCCGCGTTCTCTCGCGAGCCGAACGCGCCGAGCTGCAGATAAAAGCCGCTCGCGTCGCTGGTAAGCGGCACCTGCGGCGCCGGCGGGGGAGGCGCGACCGCTGGCGGTTCACCGGCGGGCGGCGGCGTGACCGTCGGCCCGGCTTCCCGTTGCTCCGTTGCCGGCACGCTCTCACCTCTCGTCGGCGCCGGGGTGGCATCCGCGGCCGCGGGCGGGCAGCAGCCGCGCCGCGGGGCGGCGCTTGCGACCGTGGTCGTCGCGCTTTCGCCCGGAATGATCGCCTCCACTTCGACCGTGGCGCTGCCGCTGGCCAGCACGCCGAGCTGGTGAGCGGCGGTGTACGAGAGGTCGATGAGGCGGTCCTCGACAAACGGCCCGCGGTCGTTGATTCGCACCACCACGGATTTTCCGTTCTGCAGGTTCGTGACTCGCGCATAGCTCGGGATCGGCAGGATCGGGTGCGCGGCCGTAATGCCGTACATGTCGTAGATCTCGCCTGAGGAAGTCTGTCTCCCGTGGTAGCGCCGGCCGTACCACGTCGCAGTCCCCCGCGCCCTGTAAGGCGCGAGCGTGGTCATCGGGGTATAGCTTCTCCCCATCACGACGTACGGCCGGCTCGCTCCGCGGTGCAGCGGCTCGAGCCGGGGCGTCGGCTCGGGAACGCTGTCGAGATCGGCGGGCGGCTTCCCCCCCGGCCCGTCGTCGAGGTAGTAGCCGCCGGGGCGCGGCGGCGGCGCCTTGGAAACCGAGGGCTCGCGTTTGGCCACCGTACCGCAGCCGGAGGCAACCATGACAATGAGGATAGCCGCCGCGAGAGGGATGAGGGATGAGGGATGAGGGATGAGGAAATTCCATGAGCGTGCGGCTGCTCGTGCGAGCTTTTCCCTCCGCCCTCCGCCCTCCGCCCTCATCCCTGTCTTCATGTCTGCACCAGCTTCTTGTGCGAGGCGATGCTCATCAGGATGCCGAAGCCGAGGCAGATCGAAACCAGCGCTGTCCCGCCATAGCTGATGAGCGGCAGCGGAATGCCGACCACCGGCAGGACGCCGCTCACCATGCCCATGTTGACGAAAGCGTAGGTGAAGAAGGTGAGCGTGATCGCCCCCGCGAGGAGCCGCGTGAACAGCGTCGGCGCGCCGGCGGTGATCAGCATGCCGCGCGAGATCACGAGCAGGAACAAGACGAGCAGCACCAGGCTGCCGATCAGCCCGAACTCCTCGGCATAGACCGCGAAGATGAAGTCGGTGGCGCGTTCGGGGATGAAGTCGAGGTGCGTCTGGCTGCCGTTCATCCAGCCTTTGCCGAACCAGCCCCCGGAGCCCACCGCGATCGTGGACTGGATCGTGTGGTAGCCGGCGCCGAGCGGATCCTGGGCCGGGTCGAGCAGGGTGAGTATGCGCTGGCGCTGGTAGTCGTGCATCACCGACCATGCGAACGGGAGGGCGGCGATGCCGGCGACCCCCAGGCCCGCGATGAGGCGCCAGGAAAGCCCCGCGAGGAACAGCACGAAGAAGCCGGCCGCCGTGATCAGCAGCGCCGTGCCGAGATCGGGCTGGCGCACGATCAGCGCCACGGGGATGACGAGCATTACCGTTGCGACGACGTAATTTCCCAGCCTCAGCGTCGCCTCGTGGCGTTCGAAGTACCAGGCGAGCGCGAGCGGCACCGCTATCTTCATGAGCTCGGAAGGCTGGATGCGCGTGACGCCCAGATCGAGCCATCGCCTGGCGCCGTGCACGACGTCCCCGGCGAGCGCCACCCCCACGAGCAGCAGCACGCCGACGACGTAGAGCGGGAAGGCGAGCCGCAGAAGGTAGTGCGGCGGGATGTTGGCGAATACCCACATCACGCCGAGCGCGATCAGCATGTTGGCGAGCTGGGCGGACACACGCGCAAAGTTTGCATTGGAGGCGCTGAACAGCACGATGAGCCCCACCGCCATCAGGGCGAGCACGACGCCGAGCAGCGGGCCGTCGACATGCCGCGTGAGGTAGCCGGTAAGACGCCTAACCGCCGGATGCATCGTCCTCTTCCTTGGCGCGCTTGACCGGCTCGGGCACCTTGCCGAGCAGGTAGAAATCAAGCACCTTGCGCGCGACGGGCGCGGCCGCGCGCGCGCCGAAGCCGGCGTTCTCGACCAGCACGGCGAGCGCGATCCTGGGCTCGTCCGCGGGCGCGTAGGCGATGAACAGAGCGTGGTCGCGCAAGTGCTCCTGCACGCGGCTTTCCACGTATTTTTCGCCCGGCTTGACGCCGATGACCTGCGCCGTGCCGGTCTTGCCCGCGCTTACATACCTGGCGCCGGAGAACGCGCGCGCGCCCGTGCCCTCCTTGTTGACGCCGACCAGCGCCTGCTTGACGACCGAGAGGTGCTCGGGCTTCAGATCGAGCGTGCGCAGCGGACGGGGCTCGACCGCGTTGCGCTCCCGCGTGCGGATATCCTCGACGTAATCCACGATATGCGGCCGGAACATCACGCCGTCGTTGGCAAGGGTCGCAATCGCGGCCGCGAGCTGCAGCGGCGTGTAGGCGTTGTAGCCCTGGCCGATGCCGATACTGATCGTCTCGCCCGCGAACCACTTCTGCTTGAAGCGGCGCATTTTCCACTCCTGCGAGGGCAGCACCCCGACCGCCTCGCCTGTGACGTCTATGCCCGTCCGGGCGCCGAAGCCGAACTGCCCCATGAACTTCGCAATCGCGTCGATGCCCATATCGTTCGCGAGCATGTAGTAGTAGGTGTCGCTCGACGTCACGATGGACTTGTACATGTCGACCAGACCCTGTCCGCCGGGCCGGCTGTCGTGGAAAACGTGACCGCCGAAGTTGAAATACCCCGGATCGTTGATCGTCTGCTGCGGGGTGCGTTTGCCGTAGGTGAGCGCGGCGAGCGCCATATAGGGCTTGAACGTGGAGCCGGGCGGGTAGGTGCCGGATAGCGCGCGGTTGAGCAGCGGCCGGTCGGGCGAACTGTTGAGTTCGTTCCAGTTCTGGGGATCGATTCCGTCGACGAACAGGTTGGGATCGAAGCCCGGCTGGCTCACGAACGCGAGTACGCCCCCGGTCGAAGGCTCGATCGCCACCAGCGCCCCGCGCCGGTCGCCGAACGCGTTGTAGGCGACTTCCTGCAGGCGCGCGTCAAGCTTGAGCACGAGGTTGTTGCCGGACACGGGGGGCGTGCGCGAGAGCGTGCGCACGGCGCGCCCGCCGGAATCCACCTCGACCTCTTCGACCCCCGTCGTTCCATGGAGGAAGCGCTCGTAGCTCTGCTCCAGCCCCGTCTTCCCGATATAGTCGGTGCCGCGGTAGTTGGCGATAAGGCCCTCGGCCTCCAGCTGGTCGACCTCGCGCTGGTTGATGCGGCCGATGTGGCCGACCACGTGCGAGAACAGCTCGCCCTGCGGGTACTGCCGGAACAGGCGCGCGTTGATCTCCACTCCCGGGAAGCGGTAGCGGTTAACGGCGAAACGCGCGATCTCCTCGTCTGAAAGCCGCGTGCGGATCGGAAGACTGCCGATGCCCTTGCTCTCCTCGAGCAGTCTCTTGAAGCGCCGGCGGTCGCGCGGCCCGATCTCCACCACGGTGGCGAGCTCGTCGATGAGCCGCTCGAGGTCCTCGATCCCGCCCGGCTGAATCTCGAGCGTGTAGGCGGAATAGTTGTGCGCCAGCACTACACCGTTGCGATCGACGATGATGCCGCGGTTGGGCACCACGGGGACGATCGAGATGCGGTTCGCCTCGGCGAGCGTTTGCAGCTGCTCGTGCCGGATGACCTGCAGGTAGAAGAAGCGCGCGGCGAGCAGCGCGAACAGGACGAGCACGAAGCCGGACGCGATCGCCACGCGCAGCCGGAAGTGATGCAGCTCGAGCTCGGCGTTTCGCAGCTCGACGCCGGGGTTGATCGAGAGCTCAGGCATGGTACGGGTCGGGCTTGGGCCGCTGCGGGAGCCTGAGAAGCACGCCGAGCGGCGGCCACAAAGCGCCCGCGACGAAGCTGCCGATGAAGTACTGGAACCCCGGGAAATCGGCCCCGGCGAGCGCGCGGATCCCGAGCACGATGAGGTCGTTCAGCAGGAGCAGCGGGATGACGTGCAGCACCTGCGGGGTCCCCGAGAACATGCGCACGCGCCGGTGCAGCACGATGCCGGCATAGGCGAGGATCGCGTAGGCGAGCGCGTGCTGGCCGAACAGCGTGCCGTCCGCCACGTCCATGAACAGCCCCAGCAACCACGCCGCGGCGAAGCCGATCTTGCGCGGCTCCTCGATGCACCAGTAGAGCACGACGAGCGCGACGAAATCGGGCCTCACCCACAGCCAGTAACCCGCCCACGGCAGCAGGTTCAGGAACAGGGCGGCGATCAGCGTGAGCGCGATGAACCCCGGCCTGACCGGCAGCAGGATCTCCTGGGGCGCGGTGCGTGCGTCGGCCATCAGCCCTTCCTCGGTTTCTTGGGACGGGGCGGCCTCTGCTCTTCGGCCGGTCGCGGGGGCACGTCGCGGGGCTCGCTCACGATCAGCACCCGCGTGTGGCTCGCCACGCCGGCGAGCGGCGTGCAGGTGATGCGCGCGAAGAGCTGCGCGGCGTTGCGCTCGACATTCGACACCTGCGCGACCGGCAGGCCGGGCGGATACACGCCGTCGATGCCGGAGGTGACGAGTTCATCGCCGTTCCGGAAGTCCGCGTTGAGCGGCACGAAGCGCAGCTCGAGCACCCCGTCGTTGCCGGTTCCCGCGAGCACCGCGCGCAGGCCGTTGCGCAGGTTCTGCACCGGCACGAGCTGGCCCTTGTCGGTGATGAGCGTGACCTCCGAGAGCCACGGGTATACGCGCGTCACCTGGCCCACGATGCCGCGGTCATCCACCACCGCCCGGCCCGCCTTGATCTCGTCCTGCAGCCCCTTGTCGACGATGATCTTGCGGGTGAACGGGTCGCGCGCCGCGTACAGGACCTCGGCGGCGAGCACCTTGACGTTGAGGCGCTCGCGGGCGGCGACCAGCGCGCGCAGCTGCGCGTTCTCCGCCTGCAGCCCCTTGAGCTGCTGCAGCCGCGCGGCGTTGGAGAAATTCTCCTCCGCCAGGCGCGCGTTGTCGGCGCGCAGCGAGGAGTGCGTGACGAAGAAGTCCCCGATGCGGCGGGCGATGCTGGCGGGCGCGGAGGCGGTGCGCTGCAGGGGGTAGATGATGGCGGCCGCGATCTGGCGCAACGGCGTGAGGTAGTTGAAACGGGCGTCCGCGACGAGAAGCGTCAGCGACAGCGCGGAGAAGATCAGCAGGCGGACGAGCGGTGTGGGGCCGGTCTTGAAAAACGGCGGTGGAGAGTATTCCATTCAGTTCAACGTTCCGTGTTCAAGGTTCAAGGTTCAAATTCAAGACCTGAAACTTGGAACGCGAAACTCTGAACTCGGAACTTTGAACCCGGAACTCCCGGGTCAGTCGTCCGTAAAGATGCCGCCCAGCCGGTCCATTCTCTCGAGCGCCATGCCCGAGCCGCGCACGACACAGGTGAGCGGGTCCTCCGCGATGATGACCGGCAGGCCGGTTTCTTCCATGAGCAGCCGGTCGATGTCGCGCAGCAACGCGCAGCCGCCGGCGAGCACCATGCCTTTTTCGGCGATGTCGGCGGCGAGCTCGGGCGGCGTTTGCTCCAGCGCCGATTTCACCGTCGAGACGATCTGGTTGAGCGGCTCGGTGAGTGCCTCCAGTATTTCGTTGGAGGAGATGGTGAAGCTCCTGGGGATGCCCTCGGCGAGATTGCGGCCCTTCACCTCCTTCTCGCGCACTTCCGATCCCGGGAAGGCGGAGCCGATCTCCTTCTTGATCTGCTCGGCGGTGGTCTCGCCGATCAGCATGCCGTAATTGCGGCGGATATAGTTGATGATCGCCTCGTCGAACTTGTCGCCGCCGACCCGTACCGAGCCCTTGTAGACCAGCCCGCCGAGCGAGATCACGCCGACTTACGTGGTGCCGCCGCCCATGTCCACCGCCATCGAGCCGGTCGCCTCGCCCACCGGGAGATCGGCGCCGATCGCCGCGGCCATCGGCTCCTCGATGAGGTAGACGGTGGAAGCGCCGGCGCCGATCGCGGACTCGCGGATCGCGCGCCGCTCGACCTGGGTGGAGCCGCACGGCACGCAAATGATCATGCGCGGGCTCGGCTTGAAAAACCGCGTGTTGTGCACCTTCTTGATGAAGTGCTTGAGCATCTGCTCGGTCACCGTGAAGTCGGCGATCACGCCGTCCTTCATCGGCCGAATCGCGGTGATGTTGCCGGGCGTGCGGCCCAGCATCTGCTTGGCCGCGACGCCGACTTCCTGGATCACTTTCTTGCCGTTGGGACCGCCTTCCTGGCGAATCGCGACGACCGAGGGCTCGTCGAGCACCACACCCTTGCCGCGCACGTAGATCAGCGTGTTGGCGGTGCCCAGGTCTATCGCCAGGTCGTCGTTAAAGTAGCTGCTCAAGAAACCGAACATAAAGCGTTCCGCCCAAAAGGATTTGATGCTCCCCGTCAGGGGGTTATGATACCCTATGCAGCTTCGATTTTTAAGGCGGGTCCCGGCTCCAAATGGCGCTGTCGCTGGATGACGTCACTCGCATCGCCCACCTGGCACGGGTTGCGGTCGACGAAGCCGAAGCACAGGCCGTGCTCACCCAATTGAATAGTGTATTCAAGCTCATCGCCGAAATGCAGGCGGTGGACACGCGGGGGGTGGAGCCGATGTCTCATGCGCTGGATGTCATGCAGCGGCTGCGTGAGGATTCCGTCACGGAGGCCGACCAGCATAGCCTGTTCCAGTCCATCGCGCCGCACGTCGAGGGCGATCTCTATCTGGTGCCCAAGGTCATTGAGTAAGGGACTAGGGGCTAGAGGCTAGGGCCTGGTTGCAATCTGGTTCGAGTGTGGGGGGTGTTAGCCCCTAATCCCTAGGCCCTAACCCCTGCTTCTAGTAATGCACAACGCGACCATCAAGAGCCTGTCCGCGGAACTCGCCGCAGGGAAGCTCTCCAGCGTCGAGCTCACAAAGCATTTCCTCAAAAGGATCAAGGCGTTAAACGCCAAGTACAACTGTTTTCTCACGCTCGACGAGGAAGCGAGCCTGAAACAGGCTCGGGCGGCCGACCAGTTGCGCGCAGCAGGAAGCGGCCGGCCGCTCACCGGCATCCCCATCGCCCAGCAGGACAGCTTCTGCGCCAGAGGCTGGCTCACCACCTGCGGCTCGAGAATGCTGTCCAACTTCGTCTCCCCCTATGACGCCCACGTCGTGGAGCGGCTCAACGCCGCGGGGGCCGTCAACCTCGGTAAGACCAACATGGACGAGTTCGCCATGGGCTCCTCCAGCGAGACCTCGTACTACGGACCCGTGAGGAATCCGTGGGATGTGAACGCCGTGCCCGGCGGCAGCTCGGGGGGCTCGGCGGCAGCGGTGGCGGCGCGGTTGGCTGCGGGCGCGATCGGCACCGACACCGGCGGCTCGATCCGTCAGCCGGCGGCGCTTTCGGGCATCTGCGGGCTGAAGCCCACCTACGGCGTGGTGTCGCGCTATGGCATGGTCGCTTTCGCTTCGAGCCTCGACCAGGGCGGACCGATGGCGCGCACCGCGGAAGACCTCGCGGTGATGATGAACGTCATGGCAGGCTTCGATGCGCGCGATTCCACCTCGCTCGAGCGGGAGCGCGAGGACTACACGCGCGAGCTTGGAAAGCCGATCGAGGGAATGAAAATCGGGTTGCCCAAAGAGTTCCTCGCCGAAGGGGCAGCGCCCGGCGTGGTGAAGGCGATCGAAGCCGCCGTGGCGGAATTTCGCAGACTCGGCTGCGAGACGGTCGAGGTGAGTCTCCCCAACATGAAGCTCTCCGTGCCGGTGTATTACGTGCTCGCGCCGGCGGAAGCCTCGAGCAACCTCGCGCGCTACGACGGGGTGCGCTACGGTTACCGCGCGCCCGAATACTCCGACCTCGCCGACCTGTACAAGAAAACGCGGGCGCAGGGCTTCGGGGAAGAGGTGAAGCGGCGCATCCTCATCGGCACCTACGTTCTCTCACACGGCTACTACGACGCCTACTACATACAGGCGCAGAAAGTGCGGCGGCTGATCGCGCGCGACTTCGCCGAGGCGTTCAAGCGCTGCGACGTGATCATGGGGCCGACCAGCCCGACGACCGCGTTTCGGATCGGCGAGAAGGCGGGCGACCCGGTGAGAATGTACCTCTCCGACATCTACACCATCCCGGCAAACCTGGCCGGACTGCCGGGAATGTCCATCCCGTGCGGCTTCGACGCGAAAGGGCTGCCGGTGGGGCTTCAGATTATCGGCAATTACTTTGCCGAAGCGAAGATGCTCAACCTCGCGCACCAGTACCAATCAGCAACGGATTGGCACATGAAAGCGCCGCCGGGCATAGACCTAGATTAGCCGCCAAGGCGCCAAGGCCGCCAAGAAAAGCAGAATTAGAATATTGAACGGCTAAAAGATGCCAGGAGAAGCGAACCGGATCGTCTACAACGTTTTCGTGGGGCTTGATCTGAGTCTTGTATCCATGGGTCTCCTTGGCGTTCTTGGCGTCTT
>JACPEF010000031.1 GCA_016183675.1 Betaproteobacteria bacterium | reverse complement strand
CGGGCGCGAACTTGCCGTCCCCCATCACCGGCGCGAGGATTTCCTCATCCTTCATGCCGTAGCGGCGGCAGGATTGAAAGTCCTCGACCCCGTACGCCGGCGCCGAGTGCACGATCCCCGTGCCGGTGTCGAGGGCGACGTAGTCGCCCAGATAGACCGGAGCGACGCGATCATAGAATGGATTCTTGAAACGAATCCTTTCAAGATCCTTGCCAAGGCAACCGTGATCGAAGCTGCTGTTCGGATCGCGTCGCTTGATTCCATAGCGAGACAAGCATCCTTCCTTCAGATCGTTCGCCAGGATGAGCGAGCCGCGCTCGGTTTCGACCAAGGAGTACAGATAGTCAGGGTGAAGATTCAGCGCTTGATTACCCGGGAGCGTCCAAGGAGTCGTGGTCCATATCACCGCGTAGATAGGGCCCTTGGGAAGATGAAGGCCTTTGCGATTCTCTCCGGCTCGGCAAAAGGAAAGCCCGCGTCAATGGCGAGGTCCTTGCGGTCCTCGTACTCGACCTCGGCTTCGGCCAGCGCCGAGCCGCAATCGAAGCACCAGTTCACCGGCTTCAGCCCGCGGTACACGTAGCCCTTCCTCAACAGGATGCCCAGCGCGCGGATCTCGTCGGCCTCGCTCTTGTACGCCATGGTGAGGTAGGGGTTCTCCCAATCGCCCAGCACGCCCAGGCGCTGGAAATCCTTTTTCTGCCGCTCGACCTGCTCGGCGGCGTAGGCGCGGCAAAGGCGCTGTGTTTCCTTCACCGGCAGGTTCTTGCCGTGCGCTTTCTCGATCTGCACCTCGATCGGCATGCCGTGGCAGTCCCAGCCCGGCACGTAGGGCGCGTCAAACCCGGACATCGTCCTGCTCTTGACGATCACGTCCTTGAGGACCTTGTTCACCGCGTGGCCGATGTGGATGTCGCCGTTGGCGTAGGGCGGGCCGTCGTGCAGGATGAACTTCGGCGCGCCGCGGCGCGCCTGCCGGATGCGCTCGTAGAACTTGCGCTCCTGCCAGCTCCTGAGCATCAGCGGCTCGCGCCTGGCGAGATCGCCGCGCATCGGGAACTTCGTATCGGGCAGGTTGAGGGTTTTCTTGTAATCAGCCATCGTTCAAACCGAAAATCCACCACAGAGACACAGAGGCACCGAGAAAAGCCTACAGACAAAGGGCTTCAAACAACTGGCCCCCGTCTGATCCTCATGCTTTTGCCTTTCTCTGAGTCTCTGTGCCTCTGTGGTGGAAGTACGCCTTCGCATTTTCGACGTCGAGCGCGATGCGGCGCGTGAGGGTGGCTAGATCGGCGTACTTCTCCTCCTCGCGAAACCTGTGCAGGAATTCCACGCGCACGTGGCGCCGGTAGAGCTCGCCGTCGAAATCGAACAGATGCGCTTCGAGCACCGGCGCGCCACCCAGCTTCACCGTCGGGCGCACGCCGAGGCTCGCGACACCGCGCAGCGGCCGCTCGGCGATGCCGGCGACCTCCACCGCGAAGATGCCGGTGAGCGGCGGGCGGTTGTGCTTCATCTGCACGTTGGCGGTGGGGAATCCCAGCTTGCGCCCCAGCCCGTCGCCCCGCATCACGCGCCCGCTGATCGAGTATGCGCGTCCCAGGAGCCGTCCCGCGCGGTCGAGATCACCGGCGGCGAGCGCACTGCGCACGGCGGTGCTCGATACCCGCTCGCCTTCGAGCGTCACGCTCGGCAGCGCTACGACTTCAAGGGCGAAGCGGGGGGCCGCTTGCTTCAGCACCGCCAGGTCGCCGGCGCGCCGTGCGCCGAAGCGGAAGTCGTCGCCCACCAGCACCCATCGGGCGCCAAGGCCGCGCGCAAGGATGCGCTCGATGAAATTCTCCGCGGTGATCTGCGCGAACGCGTAGTTGAAGCGGCAGATGTGGACCCGGTCCACGCCGAAGCCCGCGAGCAACTCGAGCTTCTCGCGCAGCGAGGTGAGCCGCGTGGGCGCCTTGTCAGGCGCGAAGAACTCGCGCGGATGCGGCTCGAACGTGAGCACGCAGGCGGGCAGGCCGAGCCGTTTGGCTGCGCGCGTGAGCTCGGCGAGCATGGCCTGATGGCCCAAGTGCACGCCGTCGAAGTTGCCTATGGTGCACGCAGCCGAACCGTCTGCAGCGGCGGGCACGCCGCGCGAAATCCGCATACAACCAAGCCGTGAGCGTTACTAAAAGCTTGAATTGTAGCGTGTTTTAGGAGAGAGGGTCCAGGCTTAAACCGTAACCGGTTGATGCGATCCAGCCAAATGCAGGCCGCACTCCTTCGCGTTGGCGTTCTCCCACCACCAGCGCCCGGATCGTATGCCCTCGCCCGCGGCTACGGCGCGGGTGCAGGGCGCGCATCCGATGCTCGGATAGCCGCGGTCGTGCAACGCGTTGTACGGCACCGCATGTGTCCGGATATAGGCCCACACCTCCTCGTGACTCCAGTCGACGAGCGGGTTGAACTTCATCAGCCCGTTCGCGGCGTCGAACGACTCGACCGCAAAATCTTCCCGCGTGACGGCCTGTGCCCGCCTCAGGCCGGTGATCCACGCTTTCTTACCGGCGAGCGCCCGGCGCAGCGGCTCCACCTTGCGGATGTGGCAGCATGTTTTGCGCAGCTCGACGCTGTTGTAAAAGCCATTTATACCGTGGTTTTTCACGTAGGACTCCACCGCTTCGGGACGGGGGAACAGCACCCGCAGCCGCGTGCCATAGCGCACGGCAATGGTGTCGATCAGCGTATAGGTTTCGATCGGCAGGCGTCCCGTGTCCAGCGT
>JACPEF010000030.1 GCA_016183675.1 Betaproteobacteria bacterium | reverse complement strand
TGCATTTCATCGCAACTTCAACGTCGATAATCCCACCAGCACCAGCATCATCGTGATGATCCAGAATCTCACGACGACCTGGTTCTCGTTCCAGCCCTTCAGCTCGTAGTGATGATGCAGCGGCGCCATGCGGAAGATGCGTTTCCCGGTCAGCTTGAACGACGCCACCTGCAGCATCACCGACAGCGTTTCCACCACGAACACCCCGCCCATGATGAACAGCACGATCTCCTGCCGCACGATGACGGCGATGGTGCCGAGCGCCGCGCCGAGCGCGAGCGCGCCGACGTCGCCCATGAATACTTCCGCCGGATAGGCGTTGAACCAGAGAAAGGCGAGGCCCGCGCCGGCGATCGCGCCGCAGAAAACGGCGAGCTCGCCCGCGCCGGGGATGAACGGGAAGCCGAGATACTTGGAGAACACCGCGTGGCCCGCCACGTAGGCGAAGACGCCGAGCGCGGCTCCGATCATCACCGTGGGCATGATCGCGAGCCCGTCGAGCCCGTCGGTCAGGTTCACCGCGTTGCTGGTGCCGACGATCACGAAATAGGTCATGACGATGAAGCCGAGGGCGCCCAGCGGATAGGCGACTTGCTTGAAGAACGGCACGATGAACGCGGTCTGCGCCGGCAGATTGGTATAGAACGCGAGGTAGCAGGCGGCGGCGATTCCCACGACCGACTGCCAGAAGAACTTCGCCTTCGCCGGCAGGCCCCCGGGGTCGCGCTGCACCACCTTGCGGTAGTCGTCCACCCAGCCGATCGCGCCGAAGGCGAGCGTGACCCACAGCACGATCCAGACCAGGCGGTTCTCCAGGTCCGCCCAAAGCAGCACGGTGATCGTGATGGCCGCCAGCATCAGCGCCCCGCCCATGGTGGGGGTCCCGGCTTTGGCGAGGTGCGACTGCGGGCCGTCGTCGCGCACCGCCTGGCCGATCTTGTAGGCGGTGAGCCTGCGGATCATCGCCGGCCCGATGAGGAAGGAGATGACGAGCGCGGTGAGGCACGCGAGCACCGCGCGCAACGTGATGTAGTTGAACACGTTGAAGGCGCGGATGTCCTTGGCGAGCCACTGTGCGAGCTCTAGCAGCATCCGCCCTCCGCGGTTCCGGATTCCGGGTTCCGGGTTCCGGGTTCAAGCATGTTTGTTCTCCGACTCGGAACTCGGAAATTGGAACTCGAAACTTTTAACGATCCGTTCCATCTGCATGAAGCGCGAGCCCTTGACCAGCACCGTGACACCGGGGGCGAGCCGGTTCTCCATCTCCGCCAGCAGGTCTTCGACGCGCGTGAAGTGGCGGGCGCCGGCCCCGAAAGCGCTCGCCGCGCGCGCCGAGAGCTCGCCCAGCGCATACAGGCGGTCCACCCCGAGCGAGCGAGCGGCGCGCCCGACCTCGGCGTGGAGGTCGACTGCGTCCGCACCGAGTTCGCCCATGTCCCCCAGCACCAGCAGCTTTTCTCCCGGCGCGCGCGCGAGCACCGCGATCGCGGCGCGCACCGATTCGGGGTTGGCGTTGTAGGTGTCGTCTATCAAGGTTGCGCCGTTCACGCCCGCCTTCTCCTGCAGCCGCCCCTTGATGCCGGTGAAGCGCGCGAGCCCCTTGGCGATGGTGCGCGCCGGCACCTTGAGCGCGATGGCGGCGGCGCTCGCCGCGAGCGCGTTTCTCACGTTGTGCGCGCCCGGCGCCTTGAGCACGGTGGCCGCCTCGCCGAGGGGGGTCTTCAGCACGATCTCGCTCTCGAGAAAGCGCAGCGTGTAGGCGGCCGTCACCGCCGCCTCGCGTTCCAGGCCGAACTCGATGCGGTTCCTGCCCGCGGCGAGTTCGCGCAGGAGCGGCGCGTGGCGGTCGTCGGCGTTGATCACCGCAGTGCCGCCGGGCTTGAGGCCCTCGAAGATCTCGCCCTTGGCGCGCGCGATCGCCTCCAGCGAGTCGAAGAACTCGACGTGCGCCGGGCCCACGTTGTTGACGACCGCGATGTCGGGCGCGGCAAGGCGGGTGAGATAGCGTATCTCGCCCGCGTGGTTCATCCCCATCTCCACCACCGCGTAGCGGTGCGCGGGTCGCAGCTCGAGCAGCGTCAGGGGCACGCCGATGTCGTTGTTGAGATTGGCGCGCGTGGCAAGAACCCGGGACTCGGGACTCGGGACTCGGGACTCGTCGAAGACCGCCTCCCGGAGGATGGCGGCAAGCATTTCCTTAACCGTCGTCTTGCCGTTGCTGCCGGTCAAGGCAACCAGCGGCATGCCGAACTTGCTTCTCCAGTAAGCCGCGAGCTGGCCGAGCGCGAGCCGTGTGTTCCCCACGACGAGCAGCGGCAGAGAGACCCTCGAATCCTGGATCCCGAATCCCGAATCCTGACTCTTGAATCCTGACTCCTGCACCAGCGCGCCGGCGGCCTGCTTTTCCACCGCCTGCGCGAGAAAGTCGTGGCCGTCGAAGCGCCCCCCCTTGAGCGCGACGAACAGCGCGCGCGGCATGATCGCGCGGGTGTCGGTGCTCACGGCCTCGAAGGCGCGGTCCTCGCCGCGCAACTCGGCGGAGATCGCGCGCGCGGCTTCCGACAGGCGCATCATGGTCATAGCGCTCGCAACGCCTCCCCTGCCACCGCGGCATCCGAGAACGGGTGCCTCACGCCGCGCACCTCCTGGTAAGTCTCGTGTCCCTTGCCCGCCACCAGGACGATGTCGCCGCGGCGCGCGGTCGCGATGGCGTGGCGGATCGCCCTGCGCCGGTCGGCGCTGACGATGAGCCCCCGGTCGACGTTGCGCGCGCCGTCGAGGATGTCGACGATGATCGCGTGCGGGTCCTCGCCGCGCGGGTTGTCCGAGGTCACGATCACCTGATCGGCCAGTCTTGCCGCGATCCGCCCCATCAGCGGGCGCTTGCCGGGGTCGCGCTCCCCGCCGCAGCCGAACACGCATATCAGTTCCGGGTTCCGCGTTCCGGGTTCCGAGTTGGCAGCAACCGACCCTCTCGCTGGTGACCTTGAACCTTGAACCTTGAACTCGAAACTGGACAGAAGCCCGCGCAGGGCGAGCAGCGCCTGCTCGAGCGCATCCGGGGTATGCGCGTAATCCCCTACCACCAGCGGTTTCGACCCCCCTCCCAGCCGCTGCATGCGCCCCGGCAGGGGCTTTAGCCGCGCGAGCGCCGCCACCGCGCGGCGCAACGTGAGCCCGCTCGCGAGCAGCACCGCGAGCGTGCCGAGCAGGTTCGAGGCATTGAATCGGCCGAGCGCCTGGCCCGCCACCCGCTCCGATCCCCACGGCGTTCTGACGCCGAAGCTCACGCCGCGCGCGTCAGCCGTGACATCGCCCCCTGCCACAAACGCGGTGCGCGTGCCGCGCGCGCCCCCGAACCCGTAACCGATCAAGTTCAACCCGCGGCGGCGGATCCGGCCCGCGAGCTCGACGCCGAAGTCGTCATCGAGATTCACGACGGCGTGCTGGAGCGAGTCCCGCGCGAACAGCCGCGCCTTCGCCTCCTTGTAGCGGCGCATGGTGCGGTGGTATTCCAGGTGCTCGCGCGAGAGGTTGGTGAAGAGGCCGACGTCGAACTCGACGCCGGCGACGCGGTGCTGGTCGAGCCCGATGGAGGATACTTCCATGGCGACCGCCCGCGCGCCGCGCCGCGCAAACTCGGCGAGCTTCCCGTGCAGCCATACCGCGTCCGGCGTCGTGTTGACGATCGGTTTGAACGGGGGCCGCATCCCGTAGCCGAGGGTGCCTATCACCGCGCATTTGCGGCCGGCGCTGGTGAGGGCTTGCCCGATCCACTGGCTGCAGGTGGTCTTGCCGTTGGTGCCGGTGACGCCGACCATCCACAGGCGGCTGCTCGGCCGGCCGCAGACGCGGCTTGCGATCTCGCCCGCGTGCCGTCTCAAGTCCGCGACGCCGAGGTTGGGCACGCGCCATTGCGGGTTCCACGCGAACCCGGCGCGCTCCCACAGCACGGAACCGGCGCCCGCGGCGATCGCCTGCGCGATGTAGTCGCGCCCGTCGCGCGCGCTCCCTGGATAGGCAACGAAGGTGTCCCCGCGCCTCACCGCGCGGCTGTCGCAGGCAAGCCGCGTGATGCCGAGCCCGTCCATCGCCTTCCAGTCGAGGCGCGCCGTCGCCGTGGGCTGTCTCCTCAATCCTCGTTCCTCGATCCTGAATCCCGAATCCTGATGCCTGCTTTCAGACTTCTTCCTTTATCTCGGGCGCATCGGGCGGCGGCAGCACCACGTTGTCGACCGGCGCGTCGTACGGCACCGCGAGCAGCCGCAGCGCCCCCGCCATCACCTGCGCGAACGCCGGCGCCGCGACCGCGCCGCCGTAGTACTGCCCGGCGGCGGGTTCATCGATCATGACGGCGACGACCAGCCGCGGCGCCGAGGCCGGCGCGAAGCCGGCGAAGGTTGCGACATATTTGTCCGCCGCATAGGCCCCCCCGTCCAGTTTGCGCGAAGTTCCGGTCTTGCCGGCCACGCGGTAGCCCGTGATCTGGGCACGCGGCGCCGTACCGCCGGGCTGCGCCACCATCTCCAGCATCCTGCGCACCTGCTGCGCGGTCGCGGGCTTCACCACCCGCACTCCTTCCGCCGCCGCCTCGCGTCTCACCAGCGTCACCGGCTTCAGTTCGCCGTCGCTGGCGAAGATCAGGTAGGCGCGCGCGAGCTGCAGCAGAGAGACCGAGATGCCGTGGCCGTAGGACATGGTCGCCTGCTCGATCGGGCGCCAGCTCGCGTGCGCGCGGAGCCTGCCCGACACTTCGCCCGGGAACCCCGAGCGCGGCGCGGCGCCGAAGCCGACCTGGTGGAACAGGTTCCACAGCGTCTCCGCCCTCAGTCCGAGCGCCATCTTGGCGGCGCCGATGTTGGAGGACTTCTGGATCACCTGCGTCACCGTCAGCGCCCCGAGGGGGTACACGTCTCGGATCGTGCGGTCGCCGATGGTGAGCTGTCCCGGCGCGGTCTGGATCACGCTCTCCGGCCTTACCACGCCCGCTTCCAGCGCCGCCGCCGCGGTGAACGGCTTCAGCGTCGAGCCCGGCTCGAAAAGATCGGTTACCGCGCGGTTGCGCGCGCGCCCCGGATCGAGCTTGCCGCGGTTGTTGGGGTTGTACGAGGGGACATTGGCCATCGCGAGCACTTCCCCGCTTGCGACGTCGAGCACGACGATCCCGCCAGCCCGCGCGCGGTGCGCCGCCACCGCGCTTTTCAGCTCGCGGTAGGCGAGGTACTGGATGCGGTTGTCGATCGAGAGCCGGAGGGTGCCCCCGTTCTGCGGCGTGCGTATGCTCTCGACGTCCTCCACGATGTGCCCGAGCCGGTCCTTGATCACCCTCCGGCTGCCGGGCTGCCCTGCGAGCACGTGCTCGAACGCAAGCTCGAGCGCTTCCTGTCCCTTGTCGTCCACGTCGGTTAAGCCGATGAGGTGGGCCGTCACCTCGCCCCCGGGGTAGTAGCGGCGGTGCTCGCGCTGCAGGAAGACCCCCGGAATACCCAGCGCGACCACCCGGGCCGCGTCCTCCGGCGGGAGCTGCCGCTTGAGATAGACGAACTCGCGCCGGGTATCGGCGAGCCGGCGCTCGAGCTCGGCCGCGTCCATCCGGAGCAGCCGGGCGAGGCGCGCGAGCTGCTCCGGGGTGACATCCATATCCGCCGGGCTCGCCGCCACCGATTCCACGGGGGTGGAGATCGCGAGCGGCTCGTTGTTGCGGTCCACGATCTTGCCGCGCGTGGCGGAGAGCTCGATCACGCGCGAGTAGCGCGACTCGCCCTTCTGCTGCAGGAAGTCGTTGTGCAGGCCCTGCAGATAGAGAGCGCGCGCCGCAAGCGCGACGAACCCGGCAAGCAGCAGCGCAAGCATCAGTCGCGAGCGCCACACGGGGAGCCGTAGCGTGAGCTGCGGGTGGCTGGCGGGGCTCACGGTTTGGCCTCCGCCGCGGCGGACGGCAGGATCTGGATGCGGGACGGCGGCGGCACCCGCATGCCGAGCGCCTGGGTGGCGATCTTCTCCACGCGCGCGTGCATCGCCCAGGTCCCCTGCTCGAGCTGCAGCTGCCCCCATTCCACCTCGAACTGTTTGGCGAGCTCCTGCTCCTTCTGCAGCTCGACGTAGAGCTTGCGTGCCTGGTGCTGAGAGGTGACCAGCGCGAGCGCGCACGCGATCAGGATGGCGAGCAGGATGAGGTTGAGCCGCACCATCTCAGGCGATCCCCGGGAGTTTTTCGGCGACGCGCATCACGGCGCTGCGCGCCCGGGGATTGGCCGCGATTTCGGGGGCCGAAGGCCTCACCGCGCGGCCCACGAGCCGCAGGCGGGGCCGGGGCAGCTCGCGCGCGCGCACCGGCAGCCGCGGCGGCAGCCGGTCGGCGCGGGCGTGGCTGCGCAGGAAACGCTTCACGATGCGGTCCTCGAGCGAGTGGAAGCTGATCACCACCAGACGCCCCGCGGGCTTCAGGAGTTCCAGGCTTTGGGGCAGGGCTAGCGACAACTCCTCAAGCTCCTGATTGACGTGAATCCGTACAGCTTGAAACGTGCGCGTCGCCGGATCCTGCCGTGGCTCGCGCGCGGGAACGGCCTTTGCCACGAGCGCGGCAAGTTCTCGTGTGGTGCCAAGAGGTCTCCGCGCTCGAGCCGCAACAATCGCTGCTGCAATCTGTTTAGCAAACCGTTCTTCGCCATAGCTTTTTATGACCTCCCGGATTTCCGATTCGGGCGCCCGCGCGAGCCACTCAGCGGCCGTGATCCCGGCGCCCGGGTCCATGCGCATATCGAGCGGCGCATCGGAGCGGAAGCTGAAGCCGCGGCCCGGGGCGTCGAGCTGCGGCGAAGAGACGCCGAGATCGAACAGGATGCCGTCCACGCGAGCGACCCCCGTGCGCGCCGCGAGTTCGGCAAGCCGGCCGAACCGCCCGTGCAGGATGCGAAAACGCCGGTCAACTATCTCTCCTCCCGCGGCCACCGCCTGCGGATCGCGGTCGAGCGCGATGAGCCTGCCCGCTTCCCCCAGCCGCGCCAGGATCAGCCGGCTGTGTCCGCCGCGCCCGAACGTGCAGTCGACGTAGGATCCGTCGCTGCGCACATTCAAACCGTCTACTGCTTGCTCCAACAGGACCGCGGCATGTGAGCCCCCGCTCACAAGGAGAAGCCCTCCAGCTCAGGCGGCAATCCGCCCGCTCCGACACCACCGGCCTTGTCCATCAGTTGTTCCCAGTTGTCCTTGTTCCACAGCTCGAACTTGGCTCCCTGCCCGACCAGCACCACGCTTTTCTCGAGGCGCGCGTAGCCGCGCAGGGCGGGGGATATGAGGATGCGTCCGGTGGCGTCCAGCTGGGCGTCCTCGGCGTAGCCGACGAGCCGCCGTTGCAGCTCGCGGATCTGGGCGTTGAAGCTCGATAGCGCCATGAGCTTCTGCTCGATCGGTTCCCAGTCGGGTAGCGGGTAGATCAGCACGCAGCGGTCGGAGTCCGCAGTGAGCACGAGATGCCCGCTGCAGCGCGCAAGCAGCGCATCGCGGTACCTGGCGGGTACCGCGAGTCGCCCTTTGCTGTCGAGATTGAGTTGCGCGACGCCGCGAAACACGAGTCCCCTTTACCGCGTGGATGACGGTGCCCTCCCCCTTGCTGGGGCAATAGACACCCTGTCCCACTTTTCTCCACTTCGTCCCACTATATTGAAAAGAGGGGGGGTGGTCAAGGGAGATCAAGTCTGTTTCTTTTGTTAGGACAAGGACTTATGCGGTATAATTGAGGGGCGCGTTGAGCATCGGTTCAAGATTTAAATAGCCTTAAAAAACATGATGATAAAAAATGAATCGAAGGTGATACTTTAAGTTAGGCACGCGCCGGGTATGCCCGGTGCAAGCCGCACGGCTGTTGCGAGACAGCAACAGCCCAGTTGAAAAAACCTGAAGGGATGGGGGTTGGAAGCCAGCCTATAAGCCGGGTTCTGTAAGGGCCTCGCGGCCCCTGACAGCCATTCCTCTAGGCCCTGGATTGCTCCAGGGCTCAAGCCACCTACCCGCAAGCTCGGCGGGTCACGTCATCGCTTGCCTATTTGGTGTTGCTCCGGGTGGAGGTTGCCCCGCCATCCGCCTCACGGCGGACGCGGTGCGCTCTTACCGCACCGTTTCACCCTTACCTGATCCTGCTTCCTGGTGTAGGAAGCGTTTCCGCGTCCTACCCATTTTTTCGAGACTTTGCCGCCTTGCGGCGGCGAAGTCCGGGGAGCAGGCCATCGGCGGTCTCGTCTCTGTGGCCCTGTCCCTCGCCTCACGGCGGGCGGTGATTAGCCGCCACCCTGCCCTGTGGAGCCCGGACTTTCCTCTCCGCGCGGTACGAACCATCGTTTAGGCTCGCTTCCTCCGAGCGCAGCGGCTGTCCGGCCGGCTTCCAGTGCGAATTTTACTCCTTCGAGGCGCCTGCGCGGCATGCTCAACGAAATGCTGCTCGCGGCGCTGTTGGGGGCGCTGTTCGGAACCTGGGCCTCGAGCATGGCGGCGAGCGCGGTGCCGAACTCCAAGCTCAAATCTTTTCACCCCGACATCGAACGGGGCAAGGTGCTGATGATGGTGGACGTGCCGATGCGGCGCGTGCAGGAGATCTCCGACCTCGTCGCGAAGCGCCATCCCGAGGCGGTGTCGGGCGGATTCGAGCCGACGATCCCGGCGTTCCCGTAGGCCGGGCGCTTCAACCGCCGGCGGGGCGCAGCGCGCGCACCGCTGCGAGCACGCGCATCAGGTTGTGGTCGCGCACGCCGAGCTCGGCGAGGTGGTCTATGGTGCGCGTGAGGTACTCGACGTTGTGTCCGCGCGCGCCGCGGCCGCTCGCGATCAGCCGGGCGGTCTGCCTGACCGAGAGCCTGCCCGCGTAGCCCGCGTGCTGCGGATCGGCGACGAAGGTGAGCATCCAAACCTCGTTCTGCGGCAGCCGCGCGCGGACCAGGCGCGTCTGGTAAACCCGCCGCCGCATCTCGCGCGTCCACAGCGCCGAGAGGGCGGTGGTGATATCGGCTGCCGCGACCCGGAAGGCAATGCCGCGGCAGGCGCCGCCGCGATCCAGTCCCAGCACCAGGCCCGGCCGCTCGGGCGTGCCGCGCCAGCGGCTCGAATAAATGCAGAGCGCGCGGTGATAGCCGTAGACCAGCGCCGGCGCCCACTTTACGAAGGGGAAACCCGGGTCCCACATCAGCGACCCGTAGGCGAAGACCCACAGGTCTCCGGGCGGGATCCCGAGCGCGGAAGGGTGCGGGGCGGAAACCGTCGTCATCGTTGCAGCGGCGATCAGCCGTATAACGGCCGAGCGCCGCCGGCGATTACGCAAGCTTCCATTCCACCGTCGGCGCCGAACGGGATCTCCGCAGGCACGGCCCACGGCTCGTGGAACAGCGTGATCGCGTCGCGGTTCGCCGGCAGGCCGTAGAACGCCGCTCCGTAGCGGCTCGCGAAGTTTTCCAGTTTCCCGAGCGCTCCCGCGGCGGCGAACGCTTCGGCGTAGAGCTCGATGCCGGCGTGCGCGGTGTAGATGCCGGCGCAACCGCAATCCGTTTCCTTGGCGTGCCGGGCGTGGGGCGCGCTGTCGGTGCCGAGGAAAAACCTGGGGTCGCCGCTCGTCGCGGCCTTGACCAGCGCCTGGCGGTGTTCCTCGCGCTGCAGCACCGGCAGGCAGTAGTGGTGCGGCCGGATGCCGCCGGCGAAGAGCGCGTTGCGGCTGAGCAAAAGGTGGTGCGCGGTGATCGTCGCCGCGATCCGCGGCGGCGCCCTGGTCACGAATTCGGCCGCTTCGCGCGTCGTGATGTGCTCCATCACCACGCGCAGGCCGGCGAAGCGGCCGACCAGCGGCGCAAGCACGCGCTCGAGGAACACGCGCTCCCTGTCGAACACGTCCACCGCCGGGTCGGTCACTTCTCCATGCACCAGCAGCGGCATGCGGTGCTCCTCCATCGCCTCGAAAACGCGGTAACACCTACTGGCATCGGTCACGCCGGCGTCGGAATGCGTGGTCGCCCCGGCCGGGTAGTACTTGACCGCGTGCACCGCGCCGCTGGCGCGCGCTTTCCCGATCTCCTGCGGCTGCGTGCCGTCGGTGAGATAGAGCGTCATCAGCGGCTCGAACTTCGCGCCCGCCGGCAGCGCGGCGAGGATGCGGCTGCGGTACTGCAGCGCGAGCTCGGTCGTGGTCACCGGCGGCCTGAGATTGGGCATCGCGATGGCGCGGGCGAAGCGACGCGCGGAATCCGGCAGCACCGCGCGCAGCTGCTCGCCGTCGCGCAGATGCAGGTGCCAGTCGTCGGGGCGGGCAATGGTGATCTTGTTCATGACCGCGTGAATGGTAAATGGTGAACGGCGAATAGTAAAAGGCTCGCCATTGCCGTCATTCACGAGTCACGAGTCACGCTTCATTTTCAAGGCGAGCCGGTAGAGCTCGTTCTTCCTCCCGCCGCCGATCTTCGCGGCCAGCTCCACCGCCTGTTTGAGCGGCAGTTCCGCTAGCAGCGCTTGCAGGGTGCGCCGCGCGGCATCGGAATCGGGAGCGGGCGCCGGCGTCCCCTCGACGATCAGCACGAACTCGCCACGCCCGCGGTCGGCGTCTCCCGCCACCCATGCCGCCGCTTCGGCAAGCGGGCAGACGTGGATCGATTCGAACATCTTGGTGAGCTCGCGCGCGATGACCACACGGCGCGTCCCGCCGAGCGCTTTGTCCAGCTCGTTGAGGCATTCGGCGACGCGGTGCGGCGCCTCGTAGAACACCAGGGCGTAAGGGAGCGGCGCGAGCGCGGCGAGCGCGCGGCGGCGCTCGCCTGCCTTGGCCGGCAGGAACCCGTAGAACAGAAAATGCGGCGAGTCGAGGCCCGCCGCCGCGAACGCGGCGACCGCCGCGTTCGCGCCGGGCACCGGAGTAACCGTGTATCCCGCCTCGCGCACCGCCGCGACCAGCAGCGCCCCGGGGTCGGAGACGGCGGGCGTTCCCGCATCGCACGCGAGCGCGAGGGACTTGCCCGCGCCCAGCAGCGCCAGCACCTGCTTCACCGCGCGCCTTTCGTTGTGCTCATGGACGGCGATCAGGCACTTGTCGATCCCGTAGTGGGCCAGCAGCCGCCCGGTGACGCGCGTGTCCTCCGCCGCGACCGCTTCCACGCCCTTCAGCACGTCGAGGGCCCGCAGGCTGATGTCGCGAAGGTTTCCAATCGGGGTGGCCACTACATATAATGTCGCTCTGCGTTCCCCGTCGGCTCCCCCATGCGCTGCGGCGTGCCCCATTGCTGGCTCGTAGTGCCCCTGGCTGCGGCGATACTATACGGGGGCACACCCGCGATAGCCAGCGAAGCGGCGGTGACCTCGCCCGCTCCGCCACCGCCTCCACTCGGCGCGCCGCTGCCGCTGCCGCCGGGCGCGTCGGGTCCGTTGGTGCTGCCGTCGCCCCCGCCGGCGCAAAAGCCGCGGCAGCCGGCGGCGCCCATTGAGCCCGGGCATCTCGACGTCCCACACATCGCGCTGCTGCTGCCGCTCAATTCCGGCACGTTCGGGCGGCACGCCGAAGCGGTGAAAAACGGCTTTCTCGCCGCGGCGAGGGTCCAGGGCCGCACGTCGCTGCCGCTGCGCGTTTACTCCGTGGACGACGACCCGCGCCACATCGCGGAAGCCTACCGCAAGGTGCTCGCCGCCGGCGCGTACCTCGTGGTCGGGCCGCTCACGCGCGATGGCGTCACCGTGATCGCCGACGGCCCGGTACCGGTGCCAACGCTCGCGCTAAACGTGCCCGAGAGCGGCACGAGGCTGCCGGCCAATCTCTACATGCTCAGCCTGCACATCGAGGCGGAGGCCCGCCAGGTGGCGCGGCTCGCCTACCAGGAGGGCCGGCGCAATGCGATGACCGTCAAGGCCGACACTCCGCTCATGCGCCGCATCCACCAGGCGTTCGTCGAGGAATTCTCGCGCCTCGGCGGCGCGCACGTGGCGGAGTACGCCTACACCACCGACCCGGCGGGGCTGTCCCGGATCAAGCAGGCCGCTGGCCTGGAAGTGGCCGACATGGCGTTTCTTGCGCTCGATTTCCCGCGCGCGCGCCTTGCCCGGCCCTATCTCGACCCCCTCGCGCTTTACGCCACTTCGCAGGTGCATCCGGGAAGCGCCGGGCCGCTCGCCGGGTTCGACCTCGCCGGCGTGCGGTTTCTGGACATGCCGTGGGTGCTGCAGCCCGACCACCCGGCGGTGATGGTCTATCCGCCCTCCGGCTATCGCGATGCCCTCGATCTGGAGCGGTTCTACGCGCTCGGGATAGACGCCTTTCGCATCGCACAGGAGCTCGCGTCGGGCAAGACCCACGTCTCCCTCGACGGACGTGATGAATGCATCCCAAATCGCCGCCGTCGCACACGCGTGGATCACCGAGATAGGTCCCCAGTGAACCGCCGCGGCGATCCCGCCGAAGACCTCGCCGCCGCGTTCCTCGAGCGCCGGGGCCTGAAGATCGTGGCGCGCAATTACCGCTGCCGCTTCGGCGAGATCGACCTCATCGCGGAAAGCGGGACGGCGCTCGTGTTCGTCGAAGTGCGCGCGCGCAAGTCGGAGGACTTCGGCGGCGCGGCCGGGAGCATCACCGCGGCCCAGCGCCGGCGGCTTGTCGCCGCAGCCCGACACTATCTCGGCGCTGGCGGCCGGGACCGCCCCTGCCGCTTCGACGTGGTGCTAATGCGCGGCGAGCCGCCCGAGATCGAATGGATCGCCGACGCGTTTGGTGAAGACGGCGCCCGCCGGTAGAATAGCGAAAGCGTCGTCATGGCACCGTAACGTGGACCTCGTCACGCGCATCAGCGAGAACTTTTCCGAAAGCGCGCATCTAAAACTGCAGGCGATGGACGCGCTCGCCGGGCCGATCGCCGCGGCCGCCGAGCGCATGGTGCAGTGCCTGAAGCAGGACGGGAAGATCCTCTCCTGCGGCAACGGCGGCTCGGCAGCCGACTCGCAGCATTTCGCGGCGGAGATGCTGAACCGCTTCGAGATGGAGCGGCCGGGCCTGGCGGCGATGGCGCTCACCACCGACACTTCGACGATCACCTCGATCGCCAACGACTATGACTACGAGCAGGTGTTCTCCAAGCAGGTGCGCGCGCTGGGACACGCCGGCGACCTGCTGCTCGCGATCTCGACCAGCGGCAACTCGCGCAACGTGGTGGCCGCAGCGCACGCCGCCCACGAAAGCCAGATGGGAGTGATCGCCCTGACCGGACGCAACGGCGGCAAGCTCGCCGAGGTCCTGCTGCCCGCCGACATCCACATCTGCGTGCCGGCGCAGAGCACGGCGCGCATCCAGGAAGTGCACCTGCTCACGCTCCACTGCCTGTGCGACGCCATCGATTGTCTTTTACTGGGGGTTGAATGATGCGAAACGCCATTTTCGGACTGCTTACAATTCTGCCGCTGATCCACGGGTGCGCGCCGTTGGTGGTGGGCGGCGCCGCGGCGACCGGCGTCATGGTGGCGCAGGACCGGCGCACCGTCGGCACCATGACCGAGGACGAAGGCATCGAGTTGAGGGCCTCCGGCCGCATCGGCGAACGCTACAAGGACAGCGTGCACATCAACGTGACGAGCTACAACCGGATGGTGCTGCTCACCGGCGAAGTGCCGGACGCCGCGGCCCGGACGGGCGTCGAGAACATCGCGCGCAGCGTGGAGAACGTGCGCGGCGTCTATAACGAGCTCGCGGTGGCCGGCATGAGCTCGTACACCGTCCGCGCCAACGACGCCATCCTCACCTCCAAGGTAAAGGGGCGCTTCCTCGACGCCGGGAAGTTCAACGCGCTGCACGTCAAGGTGGTCACCGAGAACAACGTGGTCTACCTGCTCGGGCTGGTGAAACGGCAGGAAGCCACCGACGCGACCGAGATCGCGCGCACCACGAGCGGGGTGCAGAAGGTGGTGCGCGTTTTCGAATACCTCGATTGAGTCGGTGATGCAGTGACGTAGTGACGCGGTGACGAAAAGCGCTCAAGCAATGGCATTTGCCGAGCAGATGTTGGTTCACCCGTCCTCAAGTTTCAATCGTCACTTCATCACTTCGTCACTTCGTCACCTGATCGGGCGGTGACAGGTGACCACCAGCGAGTCCGCGCCCGATTTCGAAGGCAAGATCTGCCCGCCGCGCGAACTCGGCAGGCGCCTCGTGCATGTCGCGCGCCCGCTCGTGTTCACCAACGGCGTGTTCGACCTCCTGCACCGGGGCCACGTCACCTACCTCGCGCAGGCGCGCGCGTTAGGCAGCAGTCTGCTCGTGGCCCTCAACTCCGACGCTTCGGCGGGAAAACTCGGCAAGGGTGACGGCCGTCCGATCAACGGCCTCGAAGACCGGCTCGCGGTGATCGCGGCGTTGGAAGCGGTGACGCTCGTCACCTGGTTCGAGGAGCAGACCCCGCTTCCCTTGATCCTCAAGGTCAAGCCGGAGGTGCTGGTCAAGGGCGGCGACTGGAAGCCGGAGGCGATCGTCGGGGCCGCGGAGGTGAAGAGCTGGGGCGGCGCCGTGCATTCGATCCCGTTCGAGCATCAGCGCAGCACGACCGCGCTGATCAACCGCATCCGCGGTAAAACCTAAACCCAACCTCTCACCGCTAAGGACGCGGAGGAAAAACAAAAATTAGCCGCAGACAAACGCAGATAAACGCCGATCACATACTAGGACGCCGGCGGACTGATTTCGGTGGCCCACTGCTCGTCACTTCGTCACTCGTCACTTCGTCACTTTTTTAGCCGCCGATGGACGCCGAGAGCAACGACGCTTGACCGCGGCGTGTGTAGCAACTGTGCCTGGTCGCTGCTCAAAGTTTCAAATAACGCCTTTCGCTGGGCTTTCCGGACCGGCAAGGTCCGTCGCGATCTCGCGGAACTGCTCAAGGGCGGCCTCGAGGTCCTCGACGATTTGCTGCGCAATCACATCCGGGGCGGGGAGGTTCTCGGATTCGGACAGGCTCTCGTCCTTCAGCCAGAAGATGTCGAGGCTCGCTTTGTCGCGAGCGACAAGCTCTTCGTAGTCATAGGCGCGCCAGCGGCCATTTAAGCCTGTCTCCCTCGCCCCGCTTGCGGGGAGAGCGTTGGTGTGAGGGGCCTTCTCATTGAACCATGTGGGCTTGCGGTCGTGGCGGTTCTTCGGGTTGTAACATGCAACGAACTCATCGAGGTCTTCGCGCTTGAGCGGATCCGTCTTGAGCGTGAAGTGCTTGTTGGTGCGCAAATCGTAGATCCAGAGTTTCTGGGTCCAGGGCTTCTCCGCCGCGGGCTTGCGGTCGAAGAAAAGCACATTGGCCTTCACGCCCTGCGCGTAAAAGAGGCCCGTGGGCAGGCGCAGCAGCGTGTGGACGTCACACTCGTGCATGAGCTTGCGGCGGATGGTTTCGCCGGCGCCTCCCTCGAAGAGCACGTTGTCCGGCACGACGATCGCGCACCGCCCGTGGGGCTTCAACAGGGTCTTCACGTGCTGGAGAAAGTTGAGCTGCTTGTTCGAGGTGGTGGCCCAGAAATCCTCGCGCTCAACGAGGTCCTTCTCGGTGCTGACCCTCCCATTCTCGCCAACGATCATGGTGCTCGACTTCTTCCCGAAAGGCGGATTGGTAAGAACGACATCGAACCGGTCCCCAGGGTCGGCGGCAAGTGCGTCCGTGACGACAATGGGCACGCTTTTTTCCGAGCCGATGCCGTGCAGCATCAGGTTCATCGCGCACAGGCGGGCTGTGCTCTGGACAAGCTCCCAGCCGCGGAACGAGCCCTCCTTGAGCTTGCGCTTCTCGTCCCGAGCGAGGTTCGGGTGCTGCTAGACGATGAAGTTGTGCGCGAGGAACAGGAAGCCGCCCGTACCGCAGGCCGGGTCGCAAATCAACTCACCGGGCTTGGGCGCGATTGCGTCCACCATCGCCCGGATGAGAGCGCGCGGCGTGAAATACTGTCCCGCTCCGGATTTGAGGTCCTGTGCGTTTTTCTCCAGGAGCCCCTCGTACGCATCACCCTTGACGTCCGCGCTCATTGACGACCAGTCTTCCTTGTCGATCAAGTCAACGATCACGCGCCGCAGCTTGGCGGGG
>JACPEF010000058.1 GCA_016183675.1 Betaproteobacteria bacterium | reverse complement strand
CGCCGCCTTGTCGAAGGTTTCCTGGTATTCATCTTCCAGCTTCGAGTCCGCCACGATGCCGCCGCCCGCCCAGCAGCGGATGACGCCGTGGGAATACACCAGCGTGCGAATCGCGATGTTGACGTCCATGTTGCCATCGAAGCCCATGTAGCCGATCGCGCCGCAATAGACGCCGCGCCGGTGCGGCTCCAGCTCCTCGATGATCTGCATCGCGCGCAGTTTCGGCGCCCCCGTGATGGAGCCGCCCGGGAAGCAGCCGCGCAGCAGGTCGAGCGCGTCGCGACCCTCCCTCATCTCCCCGGTCACCGTGCTCACCAGGTGGTGCACGGTGGCGTAGCTCTCGACCTCGAAGAGCTTCGACACCTTCACCGAGCCGAGCGCGCAGTTCTTTGAAAGATCGTTGCGCAGCAGGTCCACGATCATCACGTTCTCGGCGCGGTCCTTTTCCGAAAGCCGGAGCTCCTCGGTGAGCTCGGCGTCAAGCCGCGGATGCCCCGCGCGCGGGCGGGTGCCCTTGATCGGCCTGGTCTCGACCCGCCCTCCCTCGACCTTGAGGAAGCGCTCGGGCGAGGCGCACAGGATCTGCGCCTGGGGAGTGTTGAGATACGCGGAGAACGGCGCCGGGTTGATCACCCGCAGCGCCTGGTACGCGAGCCACGGATCGCCGCTCGCCGCCGCCGAAAAGCGCTGCGCGAGGTTGACCTGGTAGCAGTCGCCGTCGTGGATGTAGCCGCGGATGCGCCGAAACGCACGCGCATAGGAATCGTGCGTCATGTTGGAAGCGACCGCGGAAACGATCCGGAACGGCGCGCGCGGCTTCTCGGGCGGCGGCGCGCTGAAGCGCTCGATGAGGCGGTCCCACTTGATGTCGGTCTCGGGGTCGCGCCCCTGCCCGATGAGCCACGTCTTGCGCTCGAGGTGGTCCACCACCACCGCCCAGTCGTAGATGCCGATCGCCATCTCGGGGATGCGCTCCGCGTCCTCCGCGGCGGCGGGCAGGCGCTCGAGCCGCCGCCCGAGGTCGTAGCCGAGGTAGCCGATCGCGCCGCCACAGAACGGCGGCCCGCCGCGCAGCGAAGGATCCGCCGCCAGGTGCCGCCGCAGCAGGGCGAACGGGTCCTCACGCGACAGCTCCACGGTATCGGCGTAAATCTCGGTGAGCGGCCCGCGCGTCACCAGCCTCACGTGCGGTTGGGCCGAAAGAATGTCGTAGCGCGATTGCGCGGGATAGTGCCGGCCGCTGTCGAGGAACACCGCCCACGGCAGGTCCGCGACCGCCTCGAACAGGCGCGCGCTATCGGCGTGGTACGGGAGCTCGGTCAGGAGCGGGGCCGGCATGGCGCGACCATTTTGCCGCAAATCGGCGACGGCGCAAACGCAGAAAGGCCCATACTACATCAGCCACAGAGAGCACAGAGCGCACAGAGAGAGTTGAATATCCAAAACAATATTCAACCACAGATGAACAGATGAGAAACAAACAGCCTTTATCTGAGCAATGGGTGGTTCAATTATTATTCTTGTTTCTCTCGGCGTCTTGGCGGTGAAGAAGAACAAGGCAGAAGGCAGAAGGCAGAAGGAGGAAAGCAGAAGGACTCCTGAGTTCTATCCGCGTTTATCTGCGTTTATCTGCGGTTTCGTTATTGTTCTCCTTGGCGTCTTGGCGGTTCAATTTTCATTTGTGCTTTTCTCTGTGTTCTCTGTGTTCTCTGTGGCTAAGGTCTTACCATGCAAAGGGATCCGACCGCGCCATCGGAAAATCGGCGTGGAGCCAGGCGCCGAGCCCTCCACGGTACCACATGACGCTGGCGTAGCCCGCCGCGATCGCGCGCAGCGCGGCGTTATACGACAGCCAGCACTCGGAGTCGGAGCAGAAGAACACGAGCGGCCGGTTCCTGTCGCCGCCCGCGAACTTGGCGATCGCGTCGAGGAAGCGCTGCTCCTCCTCCTTGCCCATGTCGCCCGCCCCCGCGCCCGACATCCAGAAGGCGCCCGCGATGGTGCGGTGGACGCCGCCGCCGAGCACGTCTATCAGGTACGGCCGCGGTTCCTTCTCGAGCATCGCCTTGAGCTCTACCGTCCTCACCACCCGCCCGCCGGGAATCTGGCGCGGCGTCGGCGCGTGGTACCCGGTCGTGCGCAGCGTCCTGCTCGGCGCAACGTTCCAGTCGCGGTCCTCGCCGCCGTACGACTTGTCCTGTGCCATCGCTGGCGCCATCGAAAGCGCGATCGCCGCGGCCACAAGCAGCGCCAGAGAAGTGACGAATACGGGTGACGAATACGGGTGACGAATACGGGTGACGAAAAACCGAGGAGGCAGCGTGCGTGTTTCTTCCGTCACCCTCATCTCGTCACCATTTCTCGTCACCATTTCTCGTCACCCGTTCCCGTCACTTTTTCGCGATGCGCCGGAGATTCATCTTGCCGCCGAACGCTTAACGACGAATGATGATCGTTCCGCGTTCATAGTTCATCGTTCGGCGCGGCGCGCGCCCTTGCGCGCGGCGACTTCGCCGATCAGCTCCCGGATTCTCGCCAGCGCCCCGCGCGCAGCGGCCTCCCCCGCCACGATGTTTTCCTCCTTCTTTTCGAAGTCGAGCATGCGCGTGCGCACCGTGAGCGGCGTGATAATGACGTCGGCCGCGTCGAGCTCGTCCGCGAGCAGCGCGTAGCGCCCGCTGCGGCCGTACTGCGACATCCCCGGGCCCGAGGCGCTGCGGGCCTGCGCGAACCACGACACGTCCACCGCGATCACGATGTCGGCGCCCATGGCGCGCGCGAGCTTGACCGGCACCGGGCTCGTGAGGGCGCCATCCACGTACTCCTCGCCGTTGATCACCGGGGGCACAAAGAGATTCGGCACGCTCGCCGACGCCCGGACCGCGACGCCGGTGTCGCCCTGATTGAAAACCCTCATTCTCCCGCTTTTCGCCTCCGTGGCGATGACGGCGAACCGCCGCGGCAATCGCTCGATCGGCTTCCCGTCCACCAGGCGGTTCACGAATTCCTGCAGCGCGTTGCCTTTCACCCAGCCCTTGCCGAACAGAACAAAGTCCACGAGATCGCCCTTCTCCACTTCGAGCGCGATCTGCTCGAGGTTGCGCGCCCGATGGCCGCCCGCGTAAAGCGCGGCGACCACCGCGCCGGAGCTGGCGCCCGTGACGATGTCGGCTTCGATGCCGGCGTCCTCAAGCGCCTTGATCACGCCGACGTGCGCGAACCCGCGCGCGCCGCCGCTGCCCAGCGCGAGCGCGATGACCGGCCGCTCCGACAGAAGCGGCACGATGGCCGCTTCGCGCGGCGCCTCGGCGCCGTTGTAGTCCGTCGGCAGCAGCGCGCACGCGCCGACGAGCGCGGCGGCGACAAAACCCGTCAGGAAGACTGCTGATTTGCGCATGACAAGCGCGATTGTAATTCAGGTCCTGTCTGCAAAGGACAACGCGGGAGAAGTGAGGTTCCGCGGCGGGAGGCGGGCAACCAGGGTGCGGAGCGCCTCCCCGGAAGGTTGCTTTCACAGGTCAAAACGGCCAGAATGACTCACTCTTGCACCCGCAATCCTACTCTGACACAACAATCCACGGAGGAAACCGATGAAACCCGGAAAGTTATTGACGCTCATCGTCGCGCTCGCGGGGGCCGGTTACGGCGCACCTGCCGTCGCCGCGGAGGCCGCGAAGGACTACCCCAGCCGGCCGGTACGGTTGATTGTGCCGAACGTGCCGGGCAGCGCGGTCGACACCTTGAACCGCATCGTCGCCACCAAGCTCACGGACGTGATCGGGCAGCAGATCGTGATCGACAACCGCGGCGGCGCAGCCGGCATCATCGCCATGGAGATCGCCAAGAACGCGGCTCCTGATGGCTACACGCTGATCGCAGCGACCACCGCTGCTGCCACCGTCGCCATACACCTGCAGAAGAAGCCCACCTTCCACCCCGTGAACGACTACGACTACGTCGTGCAGTTCGCGGAGACGCCCAACGTGCTGGTGGTCAACCCCCCGCTCCCGATCAAGTCGGTGAAGGAGCTCATCGCTTACGCCAAAAGTAAGCAGGCCCAGTTCAACATGGCCTCCGCCGGCGCCGGCTCGCAAAGCCATCTCTCCGGCGCGTATTTCCAGCAGGCCGCCAGGTTCGACTCGCTGCACGTGCCGTACAAGGGCGGCGGTCCGT
>JACPEF010000047.1 GCA_016183675.1 Betaproteobacteria bacterium | reverse complement strand
GCGGCCTCGACGAGATTGCGCTTCGCCCAGCGGTTGCTCTCGACGAGCCAGAGCACGCTGTCCGGCACGTTGCGCAGCAGACGCATCCACACGGCGAAGACGTCGGGCGTGATCTTGTAGGTCTGGTTGAAGCAGCAGAACACGAACGCGCGATCCGGGATGCCGTAATCCGCGCGCGGCAACGGCTCGGCGGCTACACGCTTGCGGTCGTTGGGCTGGTAGCAGTGCGGCAGGCGAACGATGCGCTCCGAGTACGCCGACTCCTGTTCCGGAGGAATGATGAAGGCGTCGGCGATCAGGTAATCGATGAAAGCGGCGCCGGTGGTGCCGGGATAACCCAGCCAGGTGACCTGCACGTCGCAGGGGCGGCGCGCCATGATGGTCAGCCGGTCCCCCGCGGTGTAGCCCTTGAGATCGACCAGTATGTCGAGCGCATCGCTGCGGATGCGCTCGGCGGCAACGTCGTCCGGCTCCCAGGCGATGTCGATGAAGTGCTCGCACGCCGCGCGCAGCCGCCGGCGCATCGCGCCCTGATCGTCCGGCCCGTGGGAATAGGCGAACACTTCGAACCGTTCCCGATCGTGCTTTTCGAACACTTCAGCGATCAGGTACGCCGCGGCATGATCCTGGAGATCGGAGGAGAGATAGCCGATGCGCAGCCGTGGATGCTGGCGCCGCGCAATCTCTGCGCCACGGGAGCCCGATGTTACTGAATTAAAGCGCGCTTCCGCCCAGCGGCGCGTGTAGGCCAGTTGCTGCTGGGCGGTGGTGGGCTCGCACAACAGCCAGAATGGGCTGCCGAGCGCTCCACTCCGCTCGATCTCGGGCGCCATTTTGTCCCAGGCCGCCTGCCATTGCGTCCAGTCGCACGCCTGCCGCAACTGATACGCGAGCATTCCCAGCAGGTTGCTTGCGCCCGTCTGCGCGTAGCCGGATTCGAGCGTGGCGATGGCGCGATCAAGCTCACCGCGCACGATGTGAATGTTGGCGAGCGAGCCATAAGCTGCGGCAGCGGAGGGGTCCAACGCGCAGGCGCGCCGGCCGGCCGCTTCGGCCTCATCCAGTTGACCGACTTCGAACAATGCTTTCGCCAGCGCCGGCAGGGCGTCGGGGTTATCGGGCTCGGCTTGAAGCGTGGCCCTCAAATGGCTGATGGCCTCGCCCACCCGTCCGAGGGCGAGGCAGACGGAGGCGAGTCCTTCGTGCGCGGGGGCAAAACCCGGGGCGGCGCGAAGCGCCGCGAGGTACTGCTCCCGGGCCGCCTCCAGCCTGCCCTGCAACGCCAGGGTGCGCGCGAGGTTGTTGCCCGCCGCCGCGTTTGCGGGGTCGAGCGCGAGCGCCTTGCGCAAGCAAGCGGCTGCTTCGTCGAGGTGCGACTGCTTCTGCAGCACGATGCCGAGGTTGACCAGCGCGTCGGCGTAACCGGGTGACCGCGCGAGGACGCGCTCAAACCACTGGCGCGCGCCGTCCAGCTCGCCCCGCTCGAGGCAGATCACGCCGAGATTGAACAGCGCATCTGCGTGACCGGGATCGATGCGCAGAACGGTCTCGAACTCTACGCGTGCCCCCGCCGGGTCTCCCGTGCGAGCCAGCGCCTGCCCCAGATTCAGCCGGCATTCCGTGCCTTGCGGATCGAGCGTGACCGCGCGCCGCAGGACGGGGAGCGCCTCGGCGGGCCTGCCCTGGTGGAGCATCGCGGCACCCAGCCGCATGAATGCCGAAGCGGGAGCTGCGCGCAACGCGGCCGCATCGCGCAGCACGCTTTCGGCTTGGGCGAACCGCCCAAGGTGGAGGTAAGCGAGACCGAGATGCTCCAGGGCGGCGCCGTGATCCGGCGAAGCGGCCACCGCCTGCTGCAGCGGCGGCACGGCATCCCCCGCCCGCCCCGTCGCGAGGCGCGTCAAGCCCAGCAGGCAAAGTGCGTCCGGGTTACGAGGCGCCCTCTGCAGCACTTCCTCGCACAGGAACTCGGCGCCCGCCGGGTCTCCGTTCCGCAGGCGATCGTGAGCTTGCTTCAGCTTGCGGGACAGGGAAGCCGACACAGGCGGGGGCGTAATACGGTGCGCATATTCCCGATAATATAACGGTTTACAAAGAACGCCATGGCTGAGACCGAAGATACGCGTCCCGGCGTGCAGGAAAGCGGCCAGCACATGACCGAACTCGCAGCGGGGGGTTCTTCAATGGATCGTCTGGAGAAAGCAGAGCAATTATTCCTCGAGGCGCTGGCCCTGCAGGAGAAGGGCGATCTGGAACGGGCGGCGCGTCTTTACCAGGAGGCGCTGGCACTGGCGCCGGAGCGCCCCAGCGTGATGAACAACCTGGCGGCCGTTTACCTCAAGTTGAAAAGGTACCCGGAGGGCAAACGCCTGTGCGAAAGGCTTTTGCAGATACACCCGGACGATGAAGGGGCCCTCGTCAATTTAGGCGCTTGCCAGATCAAGCTCGACTCGCCGGAGGACGCGCTGGCAAGCTGCGACCGTGCGCTGGCTGTCAAGCCCGACTTCGCCGACGCGCTCAACAACCGCGGCAATGCCTTGATGGACCTCGATCGGCTGGAGGAAGCCCTGGCGAGCTACGAACGGGCGCTCGCCATCAAGCCCGACTATGCCGATGCGCTCAACAACCTCGGAAACGCATTGGTGGGGCTCGGCAGAGAAGGGGAGGCGAACGCCTGCTTCCGGCGCGCGATCACGCTGGAGCCGGATGAGGCGGAGCGCCATTTCAGGTTCGGCAACGCGCTGTCGGCGCAACATCGCTGGGACGAGGCGACCGCGCAATTCGAGCGCGCGCTGGAGCTGAACCAGGCATCCGCGGACGCGGAATTCGGTCTCGCAGGCGTGCGGCTGTTCCAGCAGCAGTTCGAGCGGGCATGGCCCGGATACGAGCGGCGCCTCGAGGTGGAACATTACCGGAAGAAGTACTTTCGTGACAGCCCAGCGAGCGTGCTGCTGTACGAGCGGCTGGCGCGCTGGCGGGGTCCGGGGGAAGCGGGGGCCGGGGAGGTGGCGATCTGGGCGGAGCAGGGCATCGGCGATCAGACGCTGTTCTCCACGCTCATCCCGGAGCTGATCGGAGCGGGGGTGCCGTTTGTATACGAGGTGGACCGCCGCCTGCTGGGAGCGTATCAGCGGGCGTTTCCGGGCGCGCGCTTCGTGGCGGGCGAGGAGCCGCCCCAGGAATCGCTCCAGCAGGCGAGCCGCGTGCTGGCGATCGGATCGCTGCCGGGGCTGTTCCGGCGTTCGCGCAAG
>JACPEF010000287.1 GCA_016183675.1 Betaproteobacteria bacterium | reverse complement strand
CGTGATTCGTGATTCGTGGGTCGTGATTCGACTTCTGGTTCTTATCCGTGTTCATCTGTGGTTCTATTATTGCTTCTCCTGGCGTCTTGGCGGTTCGATTCACGCTTCGCGAAACAGCCGCCCCGCGCCGGGCAGCGCCCGGCGGTCTCGCATGAGACGCAGCATCTTCCACATTGAGGCCTGGTTGCTGGCTACGACCGGTTTTGCCAACTTCCGCTCCAGTGACTCGATGAGCCCGAGTGTCGGAGAGTTCGAGCAGCTGATGAAGATGGCCTGCGCTTCGGGCCGGTCCACGTCCATCACCAGCGCCTCGATCCGTTCCGGCGTGACGGCCGAATGGGCCTGCGTGTTGAGCCCCTGCATGGCCGTCACTTCGAATCCGTCCGATTCCAGGTACTGGCGCAGCCGTTCGTTGAGCCACGGCGCGTAGGGCGAGGCGAGGCTGACGCGCGCGGCGCCGAGCATGCGCAACGCATCCGCCACCGCGGCGGACGAGATCGCGACCGGAATTCCGGTGGCCTCCTCTATCCTGCTGCCGAGCGCCCGGTCCTCGACCGGCCCCTTGAGAAATCCGCCGGCCGCGCAGCCGTAACAGATGACGTCAACCTTGGCGTGCGAGAGCAGCGTTGCCGCGCCCGGAGCCTGCGTGCCCAGCCACTGCAGGTTTTCCTCGGTGTCGGCCGTGTGGGGAATTCGCGCGGTATGGACGGACATGGCCCCGCCCGCCATCCGCTGGACCTCGTATTCCATGACCGTGTTCCAGGAGGGGACGATCAGCCCGAGCTTTCTTTCCCACGCTCCCATTGTCGTCCAGGCGTGCTTGGCGACTATTTGCGGTCTTTCTCGCTCCTTGCGGCCGCGAGCGCGCGTTCTATCGCCATGCGATCGGTAACGTCCTGTCCGCGCGCGGACTGCTTGGTGCGGAGTAATCCCTCCAGGTTGACCGTGCGGACGGGCACGCCGTCGATCTCAAAAACCTCCTCGAAAGGCCTCAGGCTATCGTATGTCTCACCACAGGTGCGGAACACGAGATCCACCACGACATCGTCCGCCACACGGATGCCCTCACCTTCCTCGAACCACTCGGGCGCTACTGCGGCGGCGGCTTTGTCGGGCAAGACGAGCAGCGCGCGCCGGATTGGTGCTGCTGCCTCCCGGCGGGCCGGCACCAGCAGGTCGATGTCCACCGTCGCCCGCGCGAAACCGTGCGCGATCAGCGCGTAGCCACCAATCAACAGGTAGTCTGCGTGCTCGGCGTGCAGGGCGGCAAGCACTTGTTTGAGGTCATCGAGGGTCGCGGGCCGGGCTCGCTCGCTCATGCGCGTCGCGCCAGGTAGATCTCAGCCATCGCCTGAGCGAGCCATTCGGCTTGCTGGTGGTTGGCCTCCTCCAGGCTCTGGAATCGGTAGACCCCCTTGGGCATGCAGGTGCGCCCACCAGGGAGTAGGGCCTTCAGGGTGTCGTTGATCGTGGCCGCGGAACGCAGCAGCTCCGCCGAGGGGCGCAATGCCGGTTCGCGGACGATCTTGCGGCCGACGGTTCTCATGCGGTCCACCCCAAGCGTCGAGTTCGGATGGGCCCATAGTATGGCCGGTCGTCCTCACCTTTGCCAGTGATTCGGGATGTCCCATGGTTTATCATTGCTTCCACGGGACGACGCGAGGAGGAGCGAAATGAGGATTACCAGTGGTGTATTGCTATCCGCTAAGCTGGGTCTGCTCGCGGCAACGATGTTCGCACCCCTGGCATGGGCGCAGACCTACCCGGCAAAACCGATACGCATCGTCGTGCCTTTTCCCGCAGGCGGGACTTCCGACATCCTGTCGCGCGCCATCGGCCAGAAGCTCACCGAGGAGTGGAAGCAGCCCGTCATCGTCGACAACCGTCCCGGCGCGAGCGCCAATATCGGTGCCGATATCGTGGTGAAGTCGCCGCCTGACGGCTACACGCTGCTTTGCGCGTCCACCATCCACACCATCAACCCGAGCCTCTACAGCAAGCTTTCCTATGATCCGGTCAGGGACTTCACGCCCATCACGCTGGTCGCGGCAACTTCTCAGGTGCTCGCCGTCCACCCGTCGGTGCCGGTGAGGACGGTGAAGGAGTTGATCGCCTACGCAAAGAAGCGGCCCGGGGAGCTGAACTACAGCTCGGCAGGAAATGGCAGTCAGCCGCACCTCACCGCCGAAATGTTCAAGGCGCGCACCGGCATCAACATCGTGCACGTTCCCTACAAGGGGGCGCCGCCGCAGATCGCCGACTTGCTGGCCGGGCACGTGGCGCTCACCTTTGGCACTTCGCCCACTGCGGTGCCGCACGTGAGGTCGGGGAAACTCCGGGCCCTAGGGGTGAGCACGGCGAAGCGCATCGCTGCGCTGCCCGAGGTGCCGACCATCTCCGAAGCGGGCGTCCCGGGTTTCGAGGCGGGCGGCGCCAACGGGCTGGTCGGGCCGGCGGGGATGTCGGCGGCGGTCGTCGAGCGGCTCAACGCCGCGGTGGTGCGGATCGTGAACGAGCCCGCGATGAGCAAGTACTTGAGCGACCAGGGCGCCGATCCCTGGACCACCACGCCCGCCGAGTACGCGGCCTACATCAAGTCGGAAGTCGCGAAGTGGGCCAAGGCGGTGAAAGATTCGGGTGCCCGAATCGACTGACTGGTGACGCAGTGACGCAGTGACGGGAGCGTTATTAACGCAGTCGGCAGGATACGTGATAGGTGATAGCGATAGGTAATTAAGAGCCCCGCGCAGCGGGGCGCTCGTCACCACGTCACTTCGTCACCTCGTCACTTCGTCACCTCGTCACTTCGCGCCAGCGGCGGCGGGCTTCGCCTGCTTCGCCGCGCGGTTGGGCACGAAGAAGACCAGCAGATTGGCGGAGATGATGGTGCCCGCAAGGTAGTAGAACGCGGTGTAGAGGTCGGACGCGTCG
>JACPEF010000278.1 GCA_016183675.1 Betaproteobacteria bacterium | reverse complement strand
GGGCGGACTTCGTCTCGCAGGCGCTGGTGATGGCGGAGCTCGCCCGCGGCGACAGCGCCATCTCCAAGGCCTTCAGCCAGAACTGGAAGTGGAGCCATCTGATCGCGGCCTCCTGCAACCAGGACCAGAAGGAGCGCTTTCTCAAGCCCTTTCTCGCCGACGATACGTACGTGATGGGCAGGGGCATCACCGAGCCGAATGCCGGCTCCGACAACCGCATGCCGCCGGATGACGATCCGAAGGCCGGCTTCAGGCTCAGGGCCGAGCGCAAGGGCGACGAGTGGATACTGAACGGCGAGAAGTGCTTCATCGCGAACGGCAGCGTGGGCAAGCTCTTTTTCGTGGACGCGCGCACCAACCCGGATGTCAACATCAAGCAGGGTGGCACGCTCTTCATGGTGCCGAAAGGCACGCCCGGCTTCCGGATCGGCAAGGTGTTCAATAAGCGGGGCTGGCGCTTCTACCAGAACGCGGAGCTCATATTCGAGAACGCGCGGGTGCCGCACGCCAACGTCGTGGGCGAGGTGGGCGGCACGGTCAAGTCGAGCCGGGGCGACACCACGGGGGGCGACCTCTTCGGGGACCTCGAGCTTGCGGCCAACGCGCTGGGCGTGTGCGAGGACGCGGTCGAAATGGCCATGAGCTTCGCGCGAAAGCATAAACAGGCCGGCCAGTACCTCAGGGAGCACCAGCTCATCCAGTTGAAGTTGAATGAGATGCACATGCTCACGGAGGCGCTGCGCTCGTTCGTGATGCGGGTTGCCTGGCAGCACGATCAGAAGACGCACTCCGCGAACGCCGGTCTCGTGATGAATTATTCGACCGACGTCATCCAGCGCGTCACGCGCCTCAACATGGAGGTCCACGGCGCCGAGGGCTGCATGATGCACGCGCGCGTGGACAAGCTGGTGCGCGACGCGATGGTCTGGACGCACCTCGCCGGCGACACCGTGCAGCGCGTGAAGGTCCTCAGGCGCCTCGGGAAGTCGGCGCCGGCCGTTGGCGTCGGTGGCTCCGCCGACTGACTTGGGCGTTCAAGATCCAGGACCTGACCCCGTGACAAAAATATAGTTTCCGCCGCGCGCCGCGCCACCGGCGGTACGCGAGGGCGCCGGCGCGAACTCATCTCGGTCACCGGATGATTATCGTGGCCCGGGCTGGGCGCAAAGCGCCCGTCGCGCACCCCGATCCGCGCATCTTCGTCAGAATGTCATCGCGACGAAGCGAGGTGCTGCCGCAGGAAACTGGCGAACTCCTCCTGGGGGACCGGCCTGCTGAAGTAGTAACCTTGCATCGCGTCGCAGGCATGATTGAGGAGAAAGGTCTGCTGCTCCTGCGTCTCCACGCCTTCGGCAACGACGGTGAGGCTCAACGTCTTGCCCATCGCGATGATCGCTTCCGTGATCGCCCTGTCCTCGGCGTTCCCCGCAAGGTCGCGGATGAAGGAGCGGTCCACCTTGAGGGTGTCGATCGGAAAGCGCTTGATCTGCGCGAGAGAAGAGTAGCCCACCCCGAAATCGTCGATGGCGATGCGCACGCCCATTTGTTTGATGGCGGCAAGCAGCCTGGTCACCCGCTCGGGGCTCTGCATCACCATGCTTTCGGTGAGCTCGAGCTCCAGCAGTTCCGGTCTCATGCCGCTTTGCTCGAGCGCGGCAGCGATGTCCTTGAGTAAATCCTCGTCGGCGAACTGACGCGCCGACAGATTGACCGCCATGCACACGGGCGGCAACCCTTCCCGCTGCCAGGCGACGTTCTGCGCGCAAGCCGTCTGCAGCACCCACCTGCCGATCGGCACGATCAGGCCCGTTTCCTCGGCGATGGGGATGAATTGAACGGGCGACACCATGCCCAGGTCGGGATGCTGCCAGCGCAGCAGCGCCTCGACCCCGGTGATTTGGCCCGTCCTGAGGTCCAGCTTGGCCTGGTAGTGCAGGAAAAACTCGTCGCGCTCCAGCGCGCGGCGCAGGCTGGTTTCCAGCGTCAGGCGCTCGAGCGACTGGACCTTGATATCCTCGGAGTAGAACTGGAAGTTGTTCTTGCCTTCCTCCTTGGCGAGATACATGGCGATGTCGGCGTGTTTCATCAACGATTGCTCGTCCTGCGCGTCCGCCGGGTACAGGCAGATGCCGATGCTCGCCGTCACCCGGCACTCCTGCCCCGCCAGCACGACCGGCTTGATGGCGGCGGAGAGCAGCTTGCGCGCGACCGTGGCGACGTGCTCCGCCTCGCTCACTTCCTGGACCAGCACCACGAACTCGTCGCCGCCCAGGCGGGCGACGACATCGCTCTCCCGCAGGCACCCGGTGAAACGCGTCGCTATTTCCTGCAGCAGCTTGTCCCCCGCCTCGTGCCCGAGGGTGTCGTTGATCAGCTTGAAGCGGTCCAGATCGATGAACAGCACCGCGAAGTTGCGCGTGTATCGCCGTGCGCTCTGGATCGCGAGGTTCAGCAACTGGCTGAACATGACCCGGTTCGGCAGGGACGTCAGGCCGTCGTGAGTGGCCAGGTACTGGATTTGGTCCTCGGCCTGCTTGCGCTGCAGGAACTGGCCGATCTGGCTGCCGATCACGCCCACGGCCTGCAGCAGCCGCTCATCCGGCTCGCGGACTTTACGACTGTGGAAAGAGAGGACGCCGGTCGGCCTTCCTTCGGACATGACGGGAAAGAGGAACGTGCCGTGCATGCCGGCGTCGCGCGCGACCCCCATTCTTATGCGACTGTCCTTGCCGATATCGGTGACCCACAACGGCTGTGCCGACTGCCACACCTGACCCACTAATCCGACCCCGGTGGCGTAGGTGATTTCACGCGATTTCTCGATGAATCGGTCCAGCCCGGGGCTCGGCACGTGCCAGAACTCGTTCATGACCAGCACGGTGGCCTTGTCATCCTGGCCGAAGTAACGTCCGCACTCCCAGCCCTGCGTTTCGCATATGGAGCGGATCACCTCTTTCAGCGCCGCGGCTGCGCTCTCTGCGCCGGCGACGCAGCGCGCCACCATGTGCTCGAGCCGCAGCAACTGTTCCGCGCGCATGCTCGCGGTGACGTCCTTGGCGATGCCGCGGTAGCCCGTGAAGCGCTTGCCGTCGAACACCGGTTGCCCGCTGGTGCTGACATAGCGCATTTCGCCTTGCGCATCGACGCGCCTGAAGACGAGGTCGGCAAAAGGCTGTCTCGCTTCGAGCTGGGCCTTGTGCCTGTCCCAGCTCCCGTCGTCGCCGACCGGGACCGCGTCATGGTCCCAGCGTTGCGTACCCAGATACTGCTTCAAATATTGCTGCGGATCGATTCCGGTTTGTGCCGAACCTGCGCCGATGATCAGGGTGAAACGGTAGTTCTCGTCCTGCTCCCAGTACCATTCGCCTGAGAGCTCGATCATGGTCTTCAGGCGTTCCTCGGACAGCCGCAGCGCATCACCGGGGCCCCGCCTCACCGCTGCCGTATCATTTCGGTTTCTCATGGCTTATGTCCTTGGCTCAGGTGCCGATAAAAGCCGCCTCGCGGGCCCGTCTGGCCAACCTGGCCATGCCGCGGCCCCCGCCATGTTATTGCTGCGCGACCAGTCTAATCCCCCGGGATGTTTTTGTGTCTGGTGACTGGAAACGGGCGACAAGCGACGGGCGACCGGCGCGATTACCCATCACTGGTCACCTGTTACCGATACGGCGTGACGGGTGACGAGGTGACGGAAAGCAAAACTGAACCGCCGGGACGCCAGGGGAACAAACCTTTCGTCGCGGATGGCGCGGCGGACACGGGGCAAGTGCCCGAAATGGCGAATCGGGAAACCGGGCTCCGCCCCGATTTTCTCGGATAGTGGCAAAATGGAATCCGGAAGAAACAGGGTCAGACTCGATTTTTCTGTAACGGTGTAGCTGGCAAGAACCGAGCACGTGGAAAATCGAGTCTGGGCTGTCCCGATTCCGGTGATTTCGATAGCATTTTTTCTTTGGAGGACCGCATGAAATACGGAGCGCGAAACAGCGTTGTCGGAAAGGTCGCGGAAATCAAAAAGGGTTCCCTGATGTGTCAGGTCAAGGTCAGCGTCGCGGGGCCCATCGACATCACATCGGTCATGACGCTGGACACTCTCGCGGACCTCGGCGTGAAAAACGGGGATGCGGTACGCGTGCTCGTCAAAGCAGTGAACGTACTATTGGTCCGGGAGTAGGGTAGAGCCGCGCCTTGCCGAAGTTTGACCGGTCGGCGTAGCCGGGAATCAAGGATGAAGGCGGAAGGATGAAGTGAAAGACGATCCCCTTCCGCCTTTTGCCTTCCGACTCCGGCCTTGGGTTTCTCTCCTTGCCGCCAGGCGTGCCCTCGACTCGATCGGGGGACGCCAAGGACACCAAGAAATCGTGGTCTGAGCCGGACGGCATGCGTTTCCGGACACCTGTGCTATCGTGACCGCGAAGACCCGTTCAACCCTCCTCAGGCAAGACGATGACGACAGGTAAGAAGAGACTGCTGCTGCCGGACACGATGGCGCGTACCGGCTGGGATTTCGTGAAGAGCCGGGAGGACGTGGAAGCCATCGCATTCTCGCCGACTGTTCCGGCGCCCGAGTTCCGGCGGCTCCTGCGCGATGCAGACGGCATTGCGCTCACGACCACGCCCTTGCGCGCGGCCGACATCGAGGCCGCGCCCCGGTTGCGCGCGGTCGGCCGGATCGGCGTGGGCTACGACGCGGTGGACGTCGAGGCGCTGACCCGCCGCGGCATACCGTTGATGACCTGCGGAACCGACAATTCACCCACCGTGGCCGAGTACGCGATGTTCATGATGCTCGCGCTCGCCAAGCGCGGCGCCGCGATGGATGCCCTTCCGCGGCAGGGCCGCTGGTCCGAGCGCTACGCCGCGCTCCCCACGGAATTCCTCGGCAAGACGCTGCTCATCGTGGGCTTCGGCCGCATCGGGACGCGCGTCGCCAAACGCTGCCTCGCCATGGAAATGACCGTCGAGGTGTACGATCCCTACGTCCCGGCGGAGGCGGTGCGGCGGGCGGGGTGCGAGCCGGTCGCCGATCTCGACGCCGCGCTGCCGCGCGCCGATTTCGTCACCCTCCACTGCCCCAGGACCCCGGAGACCGCGGGGATGTTCGATGCCGCGCGACTTGCGCGCATGAAGCCCTCGGCCCGGCTCATCAACACCGCGCGCGGCGGTCTCGTCGACGAGGCCGCGCTGTACGCCGCGCTCGCGGCGGGAAAACTCGCCGGCGCGGGAATCGACGTGTTCGCCCAAGAGCCTCCGCTGACCGACAACCCGCTCTTCACGCTGCCGAACGTCATCGCGGCGCCGCACATGGCCGGCAACTCGCGCGAATCGCTCGATCGCAAGGCGCTGACGGTCGCGCGGAATCTCTTGAGCGCGCTGGACGGCGCGCCGAACCGTGAATACGTGGTCAACCCGGAGGCGCTCCGCGGCCAGAAGCCGTGACCAGTGACCGATGACGCGGTGACGAAGTGACGAAGTGACGAAGTGACGGGTGATCAGAAAAATGACTCCGACCCCACTAAGAATACTTTGGGCTGTCGTCGCCGCGAGTTGCATCGCCGGTATCGGCGGCGCGCAGCAGCCGGCCTTCCCGCCGCCGGTACAGAGCGCGCCCAACGTGCGTTACGAGCCCACGCCGATGGACGTGGTGCAAGTCATGTTGCGGCTGGCCGGGGTGAACCCCGGTGATGTCGTGTTCGACCTCGGCTGCGGAGACGGGCGCATCGTCATCGCTGCGGCGCGCCAGTTCAACGCGCGTGGCGTCTGCGTCGACATCGATCCGCAACGCATCGCCGAAAGCCGGGAGTACGCGCGTCAGGCCGGCGTAACCGATCGCATCGTGTTTCTCAACCAGGATCTCTTCGCAACGGACGCCGGCGACGCAACGGTGGTCATGCTCTTCCTCTCGACCGATTTTAACCGCGCCCTACGCCCGAAGCTCCTGCGCGAGCTCAAACCCGGTACCCGCATCGTCTCGCACTGGCACGACATGGGCGACTGGAAGCCGCAGGAGACCGTGCGCATCGAGAGCGGCGGTGTTGAACGCTTCGTCTATCTCTGGACCGTCCCGAAACGCTGAGGATAAGTGGGGTCAGTGTAACTTTTCAACCGTGGAACGGGCGAATCGCGTCTCGGAAATCTTACACTGACCCCATTAACGCCGATGAAGTGACGACCGATGAGTGACGAGTGACGGGTGACGAAGTATCCTGTTCCGCGATGCAGGTTCATATCCCCGACCCGGCCTACACCGGCTCCGAGCGGGCGCGCGCCAATTTCCGGCTGGCGTTCAAGATCGCGCTCGGCTTTGTCGCATTGATCTGGCTCATCGATATATTGAATTGGGCGCTCGGCCTGGAGCTGGAGCGTTTCGGCGTCCGTCCACGCGAGTTCGCCGGGCTGCCCGGCATTCTGCTCGCGCCCCTGCTGCACGGTGGCTTCGCCCACCTGGTAACCAACGCCCTGCCGTTGCTGGTGCTGGGGACGGGGATGCTGTACCTCTATCCGAACTCGGCCCTCAAGGTGCTTCCGGCGGTCTACCTGGGGCCCGGCATCGCGGTGTGGCTGTTCGCCAAGGCATCATCCATCCATGTCGGCGCCAGCGGACTGGTCTACGGCCTGGTCAGCTATATCTTCGTGGCCGGCGTGATCCGACGGGACCGGCGCGCTGTCGCCGCGTCCCTGTTGGTTTCCTTTCTGTACGGCTCCCTGGTGTGGGGAGTATTCCCGATCAAGCCCGGAGTTTCCTGGGAAACGCATCTGGCGGCCGCGCTGATCGGCCTCGCGCTTGCGATCGCGCTGCGGCGCTTGGACCTACCACCGCTCAAACGCTACGCCTGGGAAGACGAGGAGGGCGAACGAGGATAAAGGGGGTCAGTGTAACTTTTCAACCGTGGAACGGGCGAATCGCGTCTCGGAAATCTTACACTGAGCCCATTTATCCCGACCCGGTTTGGGCTAGGATTGAGCATGCTTGGAGCCCGTTTCCTGCGGTCCATGGCGACCGGCGTCGTGCGGGTCGCGATCTGCGCGCCGGCCGTGTTCCTGGGCGCGGCCCCCTGCATCGCGCAGCAATCGGCGCAGCTCGCCGTCTATCCCGTCAAGTCCATCCGCATCGTCGTCGCGTCCCCTCCGGGCGCGGCGGACGACTTCTTCGCGCGCTCGCTCGGCGACGAGCTGGAAGCCTTCTACCGGCAGAGAGTCGTCATCGAGAACCGCACCGGCGCGGGCGGGCTGATCGGCAACACCCTGGTGTCGAGAGCGAATGCCGATGGATACACGCTGGGCATGGTCGGCGTGACGCGCCTCATCACCGAGCTCCTGCGCGACCCGCCGCCGTATCGGGCTCTCGCCGACATCGTCGGCGTCGTGCACGTCGCCTCAATCACCAACGTGCTGGCGGTGACGCCTGCGATCCCGGTGCGCACGGCGCGCGAATTCGCCAGATACGCGCGCGTGCGCGTCGGCGAGCTCAACTACGCCTCGCTCGGCATCGGGTCGGCGTCGCATCTCGCCGGCGAGGTATTCTCGCGCGCGCTCGCCATCGACGCGATGCACGTGCCGTTCCGGATGCTGTCGGATTCTTTCGTCGAGATGGTGCTCGGGCGCGTGCATTACGCCGTGCTCACGCTGCCGGCGGTGCTCGCGCCGGTGCGCGAAGGCCGGTTGCGCGCGCTTGCCGTGATGACGCCGCAACGCAGCACCGCGCTGCCAGGCGTGCCGGCGATCGCCGAAGTCGGGCTGCCCGAGGCGCAGTTCGACCGCTGGTCGGGCATCGTCGCGCCCAGGGGCACGCCGCGGCGCATCGTCGAGCAGCTGCACGGCGACATCGTGCGCGGGCTGCGCAAGGCGGCGCTGCGCGAGCTGTTCGTGCGGCAGGGGGCGGAATCCACGCTCGAGAGCACGCCGGATGGATTCATGCGGCTCATGCAGGAAGAGTACCTGCGCTACCAGGCGCTCATTCGCGAAGGCGGCATCAGGCCGGAATGAGCGGGGCTTTGGAGCGGATTAGCGGTTCATCAATGCGTTGCGAGACGTGGAGGAGGTTTCCATGACGTTGAAGCTCAACCACCTGCACCTGAAGACCAGGGACCCGGAGAAGACGGCGAACTTCTACGTGGACACGCTCGGCGCGAAAATCCTGAATCAATCCCCGCGCGGCGGCTACCGCCTAGATCTGCACGGGCTGCACCTCAATGTCACGAACTTTCTCGAGGACCAGACGCGCGAGCAGAAGTACGGCATGGAGCATATCGCCATCGACACGGACGAGCTGGACGCGCTCGTGGAAAAGCTCAAGGCCCGGGGCATCCACATCCTCGAGCAGACCGTTGTCTCAGGCGGCCGGCGGGTGTGCTTCTTCGAGGGGCCGGATGGCGTGCAGCTCGAGTTCATCGAGATGAAAACATAGGATTCGACTGACGCTCTCCCTGCCTTTCAAAGGGGTCTCACCCCATTTATTCATGGAGGAAGCACGATGGCAAAGCCTCTGGGCAACGAAGATCTGTCGGACAAGGTGGGCGAGCGGGTGATCGACAAGCCCGAGCTGCCGCCGGGCGGGGTCACGAACGAGAACGACGTGCGCACCGAGTTCGTCGCGGGAGAGATGCAGCTCAAGCGCGGCATTGCGGGCAAGTTCGAGGTTTTCAGCGACGAGCACGCGCGCATCGGCGGAACGGACAAGTATCCGTCGCCGATGACCTACCTCGCGATGGCGATCGGCTTCTGACTGCTCACCCAGGTTGCGCGGTACGCGCACATGATGAGGATGGAGGTGAGCGGCGCAAATTGCCGCGTTGTCCTGCGCAAGCATCTCGGCGGCTCGGTGCTCAAAGGCACGGTGTTCAACCGCTGGGAGGGCGTCAGCACGTATCTCAGGGTCGCGAGCGACGAGCCCGCGGAAAAGCTCGCGCACCTGATCAGGAACGCCAAAGCCGGGTGCTTTGCCGAAGGCCTGATCACGCAGCAGGTGCCGCTGCACAGCCACGTCGAGGTGAACGGGAAACCGTTTCACATCGAGGGCGTCACGGAGAAGTAAATCGCCGCGCCGCGGTGGTAAAAGCTGAAAGGAAAAGCTGAAAGAGGCCAGGCTGGGCGGACCTGATTTATTGCTCAAGGCCGGGCTCTACCCGGCGCCTTTTCCGACGTTTCCTGAAGCAGGTCTTTTGCTCCCGAAAAGGCGTCTCCAAGCGCCTGGGCCGGCCCTATCCTAGGACTTCGTTTCTTTAGATCCATAGCTTGTGCTGGTCCGAGCGGGTACGACCGTGCCAAAAATGACTCCGATCTCCTCTGTTTAGCTCGACAATGGCACAACTTTTCTGGTTGATTTTCGCCGCGTTCCTGGCGCTGACCGCCGCCGCCCAGCCGCCATACCCCGAGATCACGACACGGGCCGCGGCGCTCGAAGCGCTCGAGCATGCCGACGCCCGCTACCGCGTCGCCGCCGTCGTCTATATCGGGCGCACCGGCCTCGCCGCCGACGGGCCGCTGCTGGTGAAACGGCTCTCCGACGAAAATCCCGTGGTGCGGGAGCTTGCCGAAGCAGGCGTCTGGCTCGTGTGGAGCCGCTCGGGCGACGCCGAAACCGACTACCTGCTCGCTGCCGGCGCCGAAGAGATGCGCGCCGGCCGCTACGCGAGAGCGGTCGGGATTTTCAGCAAGGTGATCGAGCGCCAGCCGGACTTCGCGGAGGGCTGGAACAAGCGCGCGACCGCGTATTACCTCGCCGGCGACCTGCACAAGTCGCTTGCCGACTGCGACGAGGTGATGAAGCGAAACCCGCAGCACTTCGGCGCGCTCTCGGGCTACGGGCAGATCTACGTCCGCCTGGAAGAGTACGAGAAAGCGATCGAGTACTTCCGGCGCGCGCTCGCGGTGAATCCGAACCTGACCGATCTCGCGACCGTCATCCGCCGCCTCGAGGAGCTGGTGCGCGAGAGGCAAAGGCGGTCCATCTAGGGCTACGGGAACAGTGACGACTGACGGGTGACGACTGACGAAATCAGGTCGTATCACGGCTCACGGCTTACGCTTCATCCGGTTGTAAGGAAATCCCCGACATCAACTGTCGGGCGCGCCTGACAAGCAACTGCCGCCCCTAAAGTCAAGACCTGAACCGTGGGCGGAGTCAGTTTCTGGCGTATAATAAGGATTCCTTACTAAAAGGAATACAGGCATGCTTGCCAAGCTCACCTCCAAGAACCAGCTCACCCTGCCCAAGGCGGTCGTGGGGCAATTCCCGGGCGCGCGCTACTTCGAGGTGCGCGCCGAAAAGGGCCGCATCGTGCTGGTGCCGGCGAAGGTGACGAGCCTCGAAGGCGTCTGGCGCAAGATCGAGTCGCTCGGCATCACCGAGAAGGACATCGAAGGTGCGGTGCGGTGGGCGAGAAAACGGAAGTAGCCCGCCCGCGGCGCGTCGTGCTCGACACCAACGTCGCGGTGTCGGCCCTGGTGTTCCGCGAGGGGCGGCTGGCCTGGCTGCGGGAGGCGTGGGCGGCCGGGCGCGTTGTCCCCCTCGTTTCCGCGGAAACGGTCGCCGAGCTGGTGCGCGTGCTCGCCTACCCGAAGCTCAAGCTTTCCGAGGAGGACACGAAGGACCTGTTTGCGGACTACATGGGGCACGCCGAGGCCGTGCGCGAGGCCGGCACGTCCATAAGGGTCCCCGAATGCCGCGATCCGGATGACCGGAAATTCCTGCAACTGGCCTATGCGGCCAAAGCGGACGCCCTGGTGACGGG
>JACPEF010000277.1 GCA_016183675.1 Betaproteobacteria bacterium | reverse complement strand
CTAGCCACAGAGGACGCAGAGGGCACAGAGCCAACCCAACACGAGGTTTTCCTCTGTGTTCTCCGTGATCTCTGTGGCAAAGTAGTTATTTTGGATTTGGAAACGCTATGGGTGACAAGTATCCGGTGGTGAAGGTCGCGGCGGTGCAGGCGGCCTCCGTGTTCCTCGACCGCGAGGGCTCGACGGAGAAAGCGTGCCGCCTGATCCGCGAAGCGGGCCGGAACGGCGCGCGGGTGATCGGCTTCCCCGAGGGCTTCATCCCGGCGCACCCGGTCTGGTATCACCATCATTCCGCCACCGGCGCCGTTTCCAACAAGCTGGCGACGGAGCTGTTCAAGAATTCGGTGGAGATCCCCGGGCCGGAAATCGAGGCGCTGTGCGCCGCCGCGCGCGACGCGAACGCCTACGTCGTCATGGGCGTGTGCGAGAAGCTGCCGCGCACCATCGGCACCATGTTCAACACCCAGGTCTACATCGGGCCGGACGGCAAGGTGATCGGCAAGCACCAGAAGATCATGCCGACGGTGGGCGAGCGGCTCGTCCACATGGGCGGCTTCGGCGACACCTTCGGCGCGTTCCAGACCGAGTTCGGCCCGATGAGCGCGCTCATCTGCGGCGAGAACTCCAATCCGCTCGCGGTGTTCGCGCTGACGGCCGAGGGCACGCGCATCCACGTCATGAGCTGGCCCAACCATTTCCCGACGACGAGCGGCGACGCGATGCGCAACCGGGTCTCCGTGGATTCGCGGGCGTTCGCGCAGATGAGCAAGGCCTTCGTCGTGTCCGCGTGCGGCACGGTGGACGAGGACATGATCCGCAAGCTCCAGGTGGGGCCCGAGGCGGAGAAATTCCTGCGTGATCCGGAATGCTGCGGCGGCAGCGTCATCGTCGCGCCCAACAGCCGCATCATCGCGGGACCGATGGGCTCGGAAGAGGGCATACTCTATGCCGAGTGCAACCTCGAGCTGGGCGTGCTCACCAAGCTGCGGCACGATTTCGCGGGCCACTACAACCGGCCCGACATCTTCCAGTTGCAGGTCAACCGCGCGGCGCCGCGCATCTACACCGTCCATGAAGAGCGCGTGGCGCTGCCCCCGGTGATGGCGCCTGGAGATCGCGTCCCGCGGCGGGAGACCCCGCGACTTTCCGACACGGCGGGTGAACGCCCACCGCGGCTCGACGTCCGCAAACGTGCGCGTGTCCGGCATAAGAAGCGTTAAACCGGACGCGTGGCGCCGGTTTAACTCCGCGCGTTCGAGCGGACAGTTCCTCGCCGCTCAACGCGCGTTGGTGGCAAGAGGATGATGGTCGAGGTACGAAAGGCGAATTGGGATCATGATCGAGCTCGACTGCCGCGGCTTGAGCCTCTTGAAGGCCGGCTCGACGATGCTGGAGCGGTATAACGCCTGCGCGGCCGGCGAGCGTTTCGATGCGCTTGCTGACTCCTTCGGCGTGCAGCTCCGCATCTGGCTGATGGAATCCGGGGCGAAGTACGAGGCGCGGCCCGAAGCCGGCGGCTGGCGCGTCTCGCTCACGCGCTGCCGGGCGCCCGCGCAGGGCACCGTTCCCGGCGTGCATCACGTCCTCGGCGGGCCGGACAACGACATCTGGGCGTGTGTGCGGGGGGAAACCGTGTTGCGTATCGACGGGGCCTCCTGCAAGGTTGTCGAGCGCAAAGGGGTCGCAAAGCGGGCGGCGCACCTCGCGCTCGACGCGGAGCGCCGAATGCTCTTCGTCGCCGACCCCGGCGCCAACGCGGTCGTCGCGCTCGATGCGAAGAGCCTTGAGCCGCAGGCGCGCTGGGACGCGCCCGGCGGTCCGCAGCTGCCGCTCGTCACCGGCGAGGGCATCGTCTGCGTCACAGGCGGCGGCAGCGGGACCCTGACCGTCGCTCTGCCGCGCGGCGGCGGTTACGAGTCCCGCACGATCGAGGTGGGCACCGCGCCGCACGACCCGATCGCGCTGGCCGATGGCCGCACGGTGTTCGTTCCGTGCGCGGGCGACGGCGCGCTCGTGAAAGTGGACGCGGCCGGGGGCCGGGTGCTCGGGCGCATCGCGGTGGGCGACGGCCCGGTGCATCTTGCCGCGAGCCCGGACGGCAGCCGCCTGTGGTGCGCGAACTGCTTCGACGGCACCGTAACGTGCGTCAGCGTCGAAGGCGAGGTGCTCGGCCGGGCCGAGAGCGGGCGTTGGGCGCACGCGATCGACGCCGCGCCCGACGGCCGCCAGGTCTACGTCGGCAACTTCTACGACGACACCGTCTCGGTGTTCGATGCGGAGACTCTCGAGCGCATGGCGGTCCTGCCGACCGAGGTCTACGCGCACGGGATCGATGCGTCCCCCGACGGACAGCATGTGGTCGCGACCGGCTTTTCCTCGGATTCGGTGCGCGTGTACGACGCCGCGGCGACGCGCGAGGCGGCGCGCATCGAGGTGGGCGCGGGTTCCACTCACACCGCGTTCAGCCCGGACGGACAGAGGGCCTATGTTGCGTGCGCGCTGGCCGACCACGTCGCGGTGATAGACCTCGCCGGGCGCAGGCTCCTCGCGCAGATCAGGATCATGCCGTGAAATTCCGCCGCCTCGGCACGAGCGGGCCGCTGGTGTCCGCGATCAGCATGGGCCGCGGCTCATCCCACAGCGCTTTTGTACCGGGAGCCGGCGTGGCGTTCGTGGCCTGCACGGTGAGCGACCATGTTGCGCGCGTCGATCTCGGCGCGCGCCGCTGCACGGCGCGGATCCGGCTGGACGACCGAGATTGACTGTCAACGAGTAACACCCTAACCTGATGAACGATTCGATGGGAAACGGACAATCGCGCATCGTGATGACGGGCGCCGGCAAGCGGTTCGGCGTGCTGGAGGTTTTTCGGGACATCAGCCTCGAGGTGGGTGAACGGGAGGTGCTGGCGGTCATTGGCCCCTCGGGCTGCGGCAAGACGACGCTGCTGAGATGCCTCGACGGGCTGATCCCGCTCGATGAGGGCGAGATCACCGTGGAGGGCGAGCGCGTCGAGGGTCCGCGCCCGGGCGTGGCCGTGGTGTTCCAGCATTTCGGCCTGTTTCCCTGGAAGACGGTATTCGACAATGTCGCTTATGGTCTCAAGCTGGCCGGCGCCTCGCGCGCCGAGATTCAGGAGCGGGTACCGGAGTTCATCAGGCTGGTGGGGCTGGCCGGCTTCGAGCACTACTACCCGTATCAGATCTCCGGCGGCATGCAACAGCGCTGCGGGCTGGCGCGGGCGCTGGCGGTGGAGCCGCGAGTGCTGCTGATGGACGAGCCGTTCGGCGCGGTGGATGCGCAGACGCGGGAAATCCTGCAGTTCGAGATG
>JACPEF010000037.1 GCA_016183675.1 Betaproteobacteria bacterium | reverse complement strand
GGAGCCCGCGACGGCGATGCAGCTCTTTGCGTTCGGCATCAACCACCACACCGCTCCGCTTTCGGTGCGCGAGCAGGTGGTGTTTCACGCCGAAAATCTGATCGAGGCGCTGCGCGACCTCGTGGACCACCGGCCGGTCAAAGAAGCGGCCATCATTTCCACCTGCAATCGCACCGAGATCTATTGCAGCACCGAGGAGCCGCCCGCGGCGGTGGACTGGATGGCGGGCTACCATCGCCTGAAACCCCAGCAGATCGAGCCTTATCTCTACCAGCTGCCGCAGGAAAAGGCGGTCAAGCACGCCTTTCGCGTGGCGAGCGGGCTCGATTCCATGGTGCTGGGAGAGCCGCAGATCCTCGGGCAGTTCAAGGAGGCGGTGCGCACGGCGCAGGCGGCGGGCACGCTGGGGCTGCTGCTCAACAAGCTGTTCCAGCGCACCTTCGCGGTGGCGAAGACGGTGCGCTCCGAGACCGAGATCGGCGCCGCCACGGTTTCCATGGCCTCCGCCGCGGTGAACCTGGCTGCCCACATCTATCCGAGCATCGGCGAGCAAAGCGTGCTCTTCATCGGCGCGGGCGAGATGATCGAGCTCTGCGCGACGCACTTCGCCGCGCACCATCCCCGGCGCATGACCTTCGCCAATCGAACGCTGGAGCGTGCCCAGCAGCTCGCCGACCGCTTTCGCGGCCGCACCCTCACGTTGAATGATCTTTCCTCCCAGCTCGCGGTGCACGACATCGTGGTGTCCTCTACGGCGAGCCCGCTGCCGATCGTCGGCAAGGGGCTCACCGAGAGCGCGTTGAAGGCGCGCAAGCACCGTCCGATGCTGATGTTCGATCTCGCCGTGCCGCGCGACATCGAAGGCGAGGTCGGAAGACTCGACGACGTGTTCCTCTACACCGTGGACGACCTGGGCAAGATCGCGCGCGAGGGGATGGATGCGCGGGGTAACGCGGTGGCGCAGGCCGAAGTGATCATCGAGAACCAGGTGACCGACTTCATGCACTGGCTGGGGAACCGGGAGCTCGTGCCGACGATACGGGCGCTGCGCGATTCCGCCGAGCGCGCGCGCCGTCACGAGCTGGAGCGCGCGCTGCGCCGCCTTGCCAGGGGCGAGGACCCGCACGTGGTGCTGGAGCAGCTTTCGCGCGGCCTCACCGCCAAGCTGCTGCACGCGCCGACCCACGCGCTGTCCCACGCGCGCGAGGAGGACCGCGAGCAGCTCGCCCAGTGGCTCACGCGGCTCCACCAGATCTCGCGGCCCGAATAAACGCCTCGCGCGGCGCGCCACACTGCCCACCCATGAAGCCCACCATCGCGGCCAAGCTCGCACAGCTTTCCAGCCGGCTGGAGGAGATCACCCAACTGCTCTCCCGGGAGAACGCGACCGCGGACCTGGACAACTACCGCAAGCTCACGCGCGAGCATGCCGAGATTGCGCCGGTGGTCGATCTCTACCAGCAGTACGTGCGCGGGGAGGAGGACATCAAGGCGGCGCAGGAAATGACGGCGGATCCCTCCCTGCGGGAGTTCGCCGAGACCGAGATCAAGCAGACCCGGGAGCGGCTGGCCGGGATCGAATCCGAGCTGCAGAAGCAGCTGCTGCCCAAGGACCCCAACGACGAGCGCAACATCTTCCTCGAAATCCGCGCCGGCACCGGCGGCGACGAGTCGGCGCTGTTCGCGGGCGAGCTCTTCCGCATGTACAGCCGCTACGCCGAGCGCAACCGCTGGCAGGTCGAGGTGATCTCGCAGAGCCCCTCGGATCTCGGCGGCCACAAGGAGATCATCGCCAAGATCTCCGGCCAGGGCGCGTATTCCAGGCTCAAGTTCGAGTCCGGCGGGCACCGCGTGCAGCGCGTGCCGGTGACCGAGACCCAGGGCCGCATCCACACCTCCGCGTGCACCGTGGCGGTGATGCCGGAAGCCGACGAGATCGCCGACGTCGTGCTCAATCCCGCCGACCTCCGCATCGACACCTTCCGCGCTTCCGGCGCCGGCGGCCAGCATGTCAACAAGACCGACTCGGCGGTCACAAGAACCGGGCGCGCGCGCTCGCCGTCCTCGCCGCGCGCATCAAGGACAAGCAGATCCGCGAGCAGCAGGCGAAGCTCGCCGCGACCCGCAAGTCCCTCATCGGCAGCGGCGACCGCTCCGAGCGCATCCGCACCTACAATTTCCCGCAGGGGCGGGTGTCCGACCACCGCATCAACCTCACGCTCTACAAGATCGGACAGATCCTGGACGGCGAGCTCGACGAGCTGATCTCGGCGCTGGCTGCGGAGCACCAGACCGAGCAGCTCGCGCAGCTCGCCGAGGAAACCCAGGCGGCGTAATCCCGCCGCGGGAATTCCCGTTGCAAGCTGCCGCCTTCGCCGCGCTCTCCGCAGCCCTGTTCGGTGCGGCGCTAGTAACCACTCACTCTGGCTTAAGGCACACGGACGCCCTCTCGGGGGCCAGGGTAAGCATCCCCTCGGCCGGGCTGTTGTTCTGGCTGGCGTCGCCTGTCCTCGATTGGTACGGCTGGCAGTCTGCGGCGGTCGCCCTGTTCGCAGTGGTAGGGCTGTTTTTCCCGGCGTCCGTCACGCTGCTCACCTTCGAGGCGAACCGGCGGCTGGGCCCGACCGTGGCGGGCACCATCGGCAGTACCGCGCCGCTGTTTGCGGTGCTCGGGGCGGCGCTGTTCCTCTCCGAGCCGCTGGGGGCTCGGGAGTTCGCTGCGACCTCCGTCATCGTGCTGGGTTCGATGGCGCTTTCGCGGCCAGATGACATTGGCGCAGGGGGGCGGCCCGGGAGCGCGCTGTGGCTGCCGTGGTCGGCGGCGGCGCTGCGCGCTCTGGCCCAGGTTCTGTCCAAGGCGGGGCTCGCGCTCTGGCCCAATCCGTTTGCTGCCGCGCTGGCGGGCTATACCGTGTCCAGTGCGGCGGTTTGGGCCGTGGCAGCGCTGGATCCGCGGGGAAGGGTGCTGGCGTTCACCCGTCACGGCATCGCATGGTTTGCGCTGACGGGCGTGCTCAATGGCGCCGCGGTGCTCTCGCTCTATTACGCGCTCAATGCCGGGCCGGTCTACATCGTCTCCCCGATCGTTGCGACGTACCCGCTGTTTACCCTCGTGCTGAGCGCGCTGGTACTGCGCCAGGCGCGTTTGAGCCGCAGGCTGATCGGAGGCGTGGCGCTCACCGTGGCGGGGCTCGTGATCTTGTTGGCTCGATGGTAGAGGTGCGCGAAGTGGCGGGCACGAGCATCGCCGAGATGCTGCGGACAGGGGGCATAGACCCGGTTGATGCACGCACATTGCTGCGGGCGGTGCTGGGAGTAGGCGATGCGCACCTTGTCGCGCGCCCGGGACAGATGCTGACCGATCAGCAGCGTGATCGCTATCTGACGTGGGTGGCGCGCCGCCGCGCCGGGGAGCCGGTCGCCTATCTCACCGGCGAGCGCGAGTTCTACAGCCTTGCCTTCATGGTGACGCCGGCGGTGCTGATTCCGCGTCCCGAAACCGAGCTGCTGGTGGAGCTTGCGCTCCAGCGCCTCCCGCAGAACGCGCGCTTCCGCGTGCTCGATCTCGCTACCGGCAGCGGCTGCGTGGCGATAGCGATCGCGAAAAACCGGCGGCGCGCGCAGGTGGTCGCGACCGAGGCCGATCGCGCGGCTCTTGAAGTGGCGCGCGAAAACGCGCGCAGGCACGCGACAGGCAACATCGAGTTCGTGGAAAGCAACTGGTTCGGCGCGCTCGGCGCTCGGCGCTTCCAAGTCATCGTTGCGAATCCACCTTATGTCGCGGAAGGCGACCCGCACCTCGCCGAGGGCGATCTGCGCTTCGAGCCGCGCGCGGCGCTCGTCGCCGGCGCCGACGGGCTCGAATGCATCCGCGACATCGTGGCACGGGCGCACGAGCATCTCGCGGCGGGTGGATGGCTGCTGTTCGAGCACGGCCATGATCAGGCGGCGCGCTGCCGGGCGTTGCTGGAGCAGGCAGGCTATCGTGATATCGCTTCTCGTCGTGACCTTGCCGGCATCGAGCGGGTCAGCCGTGGCCGCGTTTGACGGCGCCCCTTGGCAGCCGTTAGAATAATGCTTGACTTATTCGCTCGGATATTAGATAAATCATGAGTATTCAAGACGTTATAAAGAAGCAGGTGACCGAGAACAAGGTCGTCCTCTACATGAAAGGCACGCCCGATTTCCCCCAGTGCGGGTTTTCGGCCAATACGGTCGGTATCCTGCGCGCCTGTGGGGTGCAGGACTTCTTCACGGTCAACGTGCTTGAGGAACCGGAGATCCGGCAGGGCATCAAGGAGTACGCCAACTGGCCGACCATCCCGCAGCTCTACGTGAACGGGGAATTCGTGGGCGGCTACGACATCCTGATCGAGATGTACCAGAGCGGGGAGCTGCAGAAGCTGCTCGAAAAAGCGGCCGCCTGAGTATCTGTCGACCGCGAACGCGACGGCCGGCTGCATGCCGGCCGTTTGCTTTTGCAGGGCCCCGAATGGCGGGTCACCCGTCACCCGTCACGCCCTCCCAGCTAGAAGCGACCATCCGTATTGCCCGAGCAGCACCAGCGCGATCACAAACAACGCGCGCTTCACCCAGATTCGGAACGTCCGCGCGTCGATGCGGTGGCGGATGCGCAGCCCGACGAAAAACCCGCCGACGGCGATTGCCGCGAGCGGGAGCGTCGCCAGCCACTCGGCCACGGTGACGCCGCCGCGGGTCGCGAGCACCGTGAACTGTGTCGCTTTGCCCACCAGGAAGCAGATGTTGAGCGCCTGCACCAGCATCGCGGGAGCAAGCCCCAGCGCGAGGTAGAAGATGATGAGCGGGGGAGCGGCGACGTTCGCCGTGCCCTCAAAGACGCCGGCGGCGACGCCGGAGAGCGGCGCGAACGCGCGCTCGTGCCGCCGCACGAGCGGCAACTCCCCGAGCCCAAGGCGGTCGAGATTGAGGTAGGCGAGCGTGATGAGCGCGAGCAGCAGCGTATACGGCACGCCCGGCGCTGCGACGAACAGCCAGGTGCCGGCGGCGGACCCCGCAAGCGCGTAGAGCGGCATCCTCCAGAAGCGCGCCAGCACGGGCTTGAGCGACCCGGTCTTGGCGATGTTGACGACGGTCACTGCCAGGGTCGGCAACAGCACCGCGATCACCGCCGTGCGCATGTCGCTCGCCATCGCCAGCAGCGGGGTCGCCACGAACGGAAAGCCGAAGCCGAGCGCGCCCTGGATCAGGCCGCCGAAGACGATTACCAACAGGAGCCACGCGACCAGCGGCGGCGAGAGCGCGTCAAGCGGCATCGCGCGCCCTCCCGCAGTGAACGGTGAACGGTGAACGGTGAACGGTAAACGGCGAAAACGGCGAGCGCCACAACCGCGCTTTCTTGCCCTTCACCATTTCCTATTTCCCATTCGCCATTTACCGAGGCGGTTGGAAAGCGCGAGTCGGGCGACCTCGGCCACGTGCAACGCGCGGCGCGAGGTGGCGGGCGCGATCTGCTCGCGGCGGCTGTAGCCGCTCGCGACGACGAGCGTCTCGGGGGCGGCGCGGCGCACCGCCGGCAGCGGCGCGCGGGGTCATAGCGCGAAACGGGAGGGGACATCCATGCGAAGGCCGCAGTGTAGCAAAAAGGCCCGCGCCGCCGGCGCGGGAGCGGGCATCGGCGCAGGCAGGATGGTGGCCCGGCAAGCCGCGGACACGATAGCCGACCGGCGCGCGCCGGCATTGTCATGACGATGGGATTAAACTAGGATGAATGCCGTCAACCTGTCGCAACCTGAGCATGGAGGGGCGCCATGAGTGAAGTTAACCCGTACAAGCCACCCAGCTCTCACGTTGCGGACGTCGCGCCCGCCGCGGCTGACGAGGGCTCCTTCATCGAGGGCGGACGCGCAGTTGGCGCGGGACGGGGCTGGGCATGGATTGCGGAGGCGTTCCAGATGTTCAGGAGCAGCCCCGGGACCTGGATCGTCATCATCATCGTGTTGGCCGTGATCCTGATCGTGGTGGGCCTCGTGCCCCTGCTCGGTTCGCTCGCCAACATCGCGCTGCTGCCCGTGTTCACCGGCGGGATCATGATCGGCTGCCACGGGCTCAGGCAGGGGGGAACGCTCGAAATCGGCCATGTCTTCGCCGGATTCCGGGAGCATGCCGGCAAGCTGGTCATCATCGGGTTGCTCAGCATCGCGGCGTGGATCGTGGTGGCGATTCCGACGATCGCGATGATAGGCGGCGGGACCTTTTTTGCCTTGTTGCGGGGGGATCCGGCGAGCGCCGAGCTGATGGGCCGGGGCGTCGCGCTGGCGCTGCTGGTCATGCTAGCGCTCAGCATCCCGGTTTACATGGCGCTGTGGTTCGCCCCCGCGCTGGTGACGCTGCGCAATCTCGCGCCGACGGACGCGCTCAAGCAGAGCTTTCGCGCCTGCCTCAAGAACATCATCCCCTTCCTGCTGTACGGCGTCGTGATGCTGGTGTTGAGCATGATCGCGGTGATCCCGCTCGGGCTCGGTCTGCTGGTGGTCGGCCCGATGCTCATGGCCTCGGTTTACGTCGCGTACCGCGACATCTTCTTCGGGAACTGAAGCTCGCGCCGGGACGGTCGTCCCCCCGGGGGCGTCGAGCTCGAGCTGCGGTTGGCGGGACCGCTTTGCCGGGCCTACGCCTGGCTCATTGATTTCCTGCTGCGGCTCGTGTTCATGTTCCTGCTTTGGATCGCGCTCATCCGCAATCTGCTGCGCGCGGTGGATTTTCTGCCGCTGTTCTACGGCGTAGGGCTGGTATCCACCGTCGTGAACCTCATGCTGAACCGCCTCTATGACCTGCAGCCGTCGTTGCTTACCTCGGATTACTACAATGCCGCGCTCGATCTCATGAGGCGGGTGCGCAAGCGCGCTCTCGTCGTGATCCTTTCCAATCTGCGCGACGAGGACGACGACACGCTGGCGCCGGCGCTGCGCCTGCTCAGCCGGCGCCACCTGGTGTTGTTCGCCAGCCTGCGCGAGAACATCCTCTCTCGGGCGCTGACCGCGCGCGTGGACTCTTTCGATCGCGCGTTGACCTACGCGGCCACGGCGGATTATTTGCGCTCCCGCGAACTCGCGTTCCGGCGGCTCGAGCGTGGCGGCGCCTTGTGCCTCGATGTCGAGCCGCAGCAGCTGCCGCTTGCGCTCGTCAATCGCTACCTCGAGATCAAGCGCGAAGGAAGACTGTAGCCGACGGCGCGGCTCGACCGGTTGCAGGGGAGTCACTGGTAGATAACGCATTGAAACTCTGTTAAAACAATGCGTTACTTACATAAATGAAAGCGTTTGCACTCCGCCGGGGGTGGTATATAATTGGGCGGTCACCGGCCGCCCGCGGGCGGCCGCGGTGTCCTTGAAAGGAGGTTTCCATGAACTACATGACCGAAGCGAAAAACCTCGCCACCGGCCCCAAACTTCCGAGCGGCAAAGTGCGCATGACGCCCTCCGAAGCGTTCATCGAGACGCTGGTCGCGCACCAGGTGAAGGACGTGTTCGGCATCGTCGGCTCGGCCTACATGGACGCGTTGGATCTCTTCCCGGGAGCCGGCATCCGCCTCTACAACGTGGCGCACGAGCAGAACGCGGCGCACATGGCGGACGGCTACGGCCGCGTCAGCAACCGGCCGACGGTGTGCATCGCGCAGAACGGTCCCGGCATCACCAATTTCGTGACCGCCGTGGCCGCGGCGTACTGGGCGCATACGCCCATGGTGGTGGTGACCCCGGAGGCAGGCAGCCTGACCGCCGGCCACGGCGGCTTCCAGGAAACCGAGCAGATGCCGATCTTTTCCAGGATCACGAAGTGGCAGGTGCACGTGAACTCGTCCCTGCGCATGGCGGAGCTCATGCACCGCGCGTTCACCATCGCGCTGCACGAGCGCGGGCCGGTGCAGGTCAACATTCCGCGCGACTACTTCTACGGCGAGGGCGATTACGAGATCCTGCCGCCGCTCGTCATCGAACGCGCCGCCGGCGGCGCGAATTCGCTCGACAAGGCGGCGAAGCTGCTCGCCGAGGCGAAATTCCCGGTGATTCTCTCGGGCGGCGGCGTGGTGATGTCGGGTGGCGTCGACCAAGTGAAGGCGCTTGCCGAGTTCCTCACCGCCCCCGTGGTGAATTCCTACCTGCACAACGATTCCTTCCCGGCGAGCCATCCACTCGCCTGCGGGCCGCTCGGCTACCAGGGCTCGAAAGCGGCGATGAAGATCCTCTCGCGTGCGGACCTGGTGCTCGCGCTGGGCACGCGCCTGGGACCGTTCGGCACCCTGCCGCAGCACGGGCTCGATTACTGGCCGAAAGAGGCGAAGATCATCCAGATCGACGCCGATCACCGCACGCTCGGCCTGGTGAAAAAGGTCTCGCTCGCGATCCAGGGAGACGCCAGGCTCGCCGCGGGCGAACTTCTCCAGCGGCTCAAGGCGCGCGGCGCGCGCAAGCCCGACCGGACCCGGCTCGCTGACGTGCAGCGGGAAAAGGAAGCGTGGGCCGTCGAGCTCGCCAACTGGCATTCGCCCAACCGGAAGGGGCAGGTCGGGCCGCGGCGCGCGCTCGCCCAGCTCGCCAAGGCGCTGCCGAGGAACGCGATGGTCTCCACCGACATCGGCAACGTCTGTTCGGTTGCGAACAGCTACCTGCGCTTCGAGCAGCCGCTCTCGTTCCTCGCGGCCATGAGCTGGGGCAACTGCGGCTATGCCTATCCCACCGCGCTCGGGGCGAAAGTGGCGCGTCCCGACCGGCCGGCGATCGCCTACGTGGGCGACGGCGCCTGGGGCATGAGCCTCGCTGAGGTGATGACGGCGGTGAAGGAGAAGATCCCGGCGGTGGCGGTGGTGTTCAACAACAACCAGTGGGGCGCCGAAAAGAAGAACCAGATCGATTACTTCGACAACCGCTTCGTCGGCACCAATCTCAACAACCCGGATTTCTCGGAGGTCGCGCGCGTGATGGGGGCGGAAGGCTACCGCGTGGACCACGAGGATGAGGTCGGCGACGCGCTCAAGGCTGCCGTCCGGTCCGGCAAGCCCGCCGTGGTCGAGATCATGCTGACGCAGGAACTGGGCGAACCGTTCCGGCGCGATGCCTTCCGGCCCCCGCGGCGGCTGCTGCCGAAGTACCGCAAATTCAGCGCCAAGCAACATCGATGATAAGCGCCTGATGGGAACTGGATAAAAAGGCCGGCCTCGCATCGGATTTTTGGGTGAGTGGGCGCTCACTGGGGCGGTGCGCATGGACGTGAAACGGGTTTCGGGCAGGAAGACGGCCAAGCTTGCCGACGTCGCGCGCCTCGCCCGCGTATCCGCCGCCACGGTGTCGCGTGCATTGACGCTGCCCCACAAGGTCAAGCCTGCGACGGCGGCGCGCATCCGGCAGGCGGTGCAGGCGTTGGGATACGTCGCGCACGGCGCGGCGCGCGCCCTGGCCTCACGGCGCACGCGCACCATCGGTGCGGTGATCCCGACGCTCGACAACGCGATCTTCGCCACCACCACGCACGCGCTGCAGAAGACGCTGGACGAGGCGGGCTACACGCTGCTGCTCGGGAGCCACGAGTTCGACGCCGAGGTCGAAGCGCGCGTGACCCGCGCCTTGATCGAGCGCGGCGTGGACGGGCTGGTGCTGCTCGGCACCACCCACCATCCGAGCGTGTTCCGGATGATCGACACGCACCAGATCCCGTACGTGCTGACTTGGGCGCTCGACGCGAGCGGGCGCCACCCGTGCGTCGGCTTCGACAACCGCGCCGCGGCGATCCGCGTCACGCGCTACCTGCTCGATCTCGGCCACCGCGAGTTCGCCGTGATCGCAGGCGTCACGGCCGGCAACGAGCGCGCGCGCGAACGGCTGGAAGGCGTGCGCGAGGCGCTCGCCGCTCACGGTATTGCACTCGCGCCCGGGAGCGCGGTGGAGAAACCGTTCACGCTCGCCGCCGGGCGCGAAGGGCTGCGCGAGGTGCTGCGTGGAGAGCAGCGGCCGACCGCAGTGATCTGCGGCAACGACGTGCTCGCGATCGGCGCGCTCGCCGAGTGCCACGCGCTGGGGCTCGCGGTGCCGCGCGAGATCTCGTTGACCGGTTTCGACGACATGGAGATCGCCGCAGCGGTCGTGCCTGGGCTCACCACCGTGCATTTCCCGACCGCGGAGCTCGGGGCCTACGCGGCGCAGCACCTGCTGGCGCGGCTCGCGGGCGAGCCGGTGGAAACGCGCACCGAGCTGCCGGTGGCGCTGGTGGTGCGGGCGAGCACAGCCCCGCCCCCGCACCGGTGACGAAGTGACGGAGTGACGCAGTGACGATAAACAAACCCCTTAGCGCGGAGCATGCCGACGAAAACTGCAAGAATTTAACAGCCGAGACCGCGAAGAGGAAACTCAACTCACCGCCATAGAGCATCAGTCGCGGAACCACTCTAAGAGATCAAAAGCGTTGTAGAAAGGTTCCAACGGTAGCCACACTTGGCCCTTATTGATGCGAAGCTTGTGTCCACGGAGCAAACCTACCCAGCGACGCCGATAGTCAAGCAGCTCAGTTCGCAAAGCACGCTTTGCGATCGCATACGGGATGACATACAGGCGGTCTTTATCGTCCGATCGGTTTAAGACGATGCAGAAGTCGTCGCCGTGTCGTTCTTGAAAATCGTGGATTCGGGACTGAAATAGATTGAACCAACCGGAACGTGGATTCACGACGTAGTGTCGGGATGACACTCCAGCGTGATGAGCATCAAGGAATGTCATAGGCTTTCTTGGTGAATGGCCGGACCAAGATAAAGCCTTTATTTGAATTGCGCAATGAGTTTTTGTACTTGCGCAGCAAGTACGAGCGGTACGAATAGAGCCAGTACTGAGAACGCAAGTGGGCTCGCACGTACTTGCTTGGTGAGACTTGTCTCTACGTCCTCGGCGTCCCCTGCGGTGAGAGGTTTCTTCCGTCACCTCGTCACTGCGTCACCTCGTCACTCTTATACCTCGGCAAGCAGTTCGGCGATCATGCGCTCGGCGCGCGCCCGATAGCCGCCGCCGAACAGGTTCAGGTGGTTGAGCACGTGGTAGAGGTTGTAGAGGTGCTTGCGCCGGGCGTAGCCGGGATCGAGCGCATACGCCTCGTCGTAGGCCGCGTAGAAGTCGGGCGCGAAGCCGCCGAAGAGCTCGGTCATCGCGAGATCGGCCTCGCGGTCCCCGTAGTAGACCGCCGGGTCGAAGATCACCGGCGTACCCTCCGCGGTGAAGCCGGCGTTCCCCGACCAGAGGTCGCCGTGAAGCAGTGAGGGGCGCGGCGCATAGCCGGCGAAGAATGCCGGCAGCCTCTCGAGCAGCCGCTCCCCGCTCTCGAGCAGGCGCCCGCGATGGCCGTTAGCCGCCGCGAGCCGCAGCTGGTAGCCGAGGCGGTGGCTGCGCCAGAACGCGATCCAGTCCGCTTCCGGCGTGTTCACTTGGGGGGTCGCGCCGATGGTATTGTCGCGGCGCCAGCCGAAGCGCTCCGCGGTGGCGCGGTGCATGCGCGCGAGAGCCCGGCCGAGCTCGCGCATGCCTTTGTTGCTGGCGGCGCGGAACTCGATGCACTCGAGCACCAGCCAGCTCCCCTCGTCGCCCGCCCCGTGGCACACCGGCTGCGGCACGCGCACGGTGTTGGAGCGCGCAATCTCGGCAAGCCCCGCGGCCTCGGCCTCGAACATCGGCCGCCGCCCGGGGGCGTTCAGCTTGACGAAATAGGCGAGCCCCTTGCCCTGGATGCGGTAGGCTTCGTTGATGCAGCCGCCGCCCGACGGGCGGCGCGATTCGATCACGAAGGGCGCGTCGATCGCCTCGCCGATCGCCTGCGCGATGTCGTCCCAGATCGGCATGACGCTGAAAGGAGTCCAAGCAACCTAAATGGAACCGCAGATAAACGCAGATGAACGCAGATACGACAATGACGAGAACAAACGCCAGTAGCCGTTCACATCCGCGTGTATCTGCGTGTATCTGCGGTTAATCCTGTTTTGGACTTCACCCGAGGGACTTGCGGGCCTTGGCGATCGCGGCCTTGACCCGCGCGGGCGCCGTGCCGCCGATGTGGGCGCGGCTCTTGAGCGAGCCCTCGAGCGTCAGCGCGGCGAACACGTCCTTGCCGATCGCCGGCGAGAACTTCTGCAGTTCGGCGAGCTTGAGCTCTGCGAGCTCGCAGCCGCGGTTCTCCGCGAAGCGCACCGCCTGCGCCACCGCCTCGTGCGCCTCGCGGAAGGCGACGCCCTTCTTCACCAGGTACTCGGCAAGATCGGTCGCCGTCGCATGTCCTTGGCGCGCCGCGCTCTCCATCGCCTCACGGTTCACTTTGACGCCGGGCAGCATCTCGGTGAAAACCGCCAGACTCATCATGAGGGTGTCCACGGCGTCGAACAGCGGCTCCTTGTCTTCCTGGTTGTCGCGGTTGTAGGCGAGCGGCTGCCCCTTCATCAGCGTCAACAGCGCTACCAGGTGACCGTTGACGCGCCCGGTCTTGCCCCGGACGAGTTCCGCCACGTCGGGGTTCTTCTTCTGCGGCATGATGGAGGAGCCGGTGCAGAAGCGTTCGGCAATCTCGACAAAGCCGAAGCGCGGATTGGCCCACAGGATGAGTTCCTCGCAAAAGCGCGAAAGATGCGTCATCACGAGCGCGGCGCAGGCGCAGAACTCGATCGCGAAATCGCGATCGGAAACCGCGTCGATCGAGTTCTCGCACACGCCGTCGAAGCCGAGCTCCTTCGCCACCGCCAGGCGGTCGATCGGAAACGAGGTGCCGGCGAGCGCCGCCGCCCCCAGCGGCAGCTTGTTCACCCGCTTGCGGCAGTCGGCGAGCCGCTGCGCGTCGCGGGCGAACATCTCGAAGTACGCCATGAGGTGGTGGCCGAAGGAAACCGGCTGCGCCACCTGCAGGTGCGTGAACCCGGGCATCACGGTCTAGGCGTGCTCGTCGGCTAAGTCGAGCAGCGCGCGCTGCAGGCCCTTGATGAGCGTTTGCACGTGGTCGATGGCGGCGCGCAGGAACAGCCGCACGTCGGTCGCCACCTGGTCGTTGCGCGAGCGGGCGGTGTGCAGCCGCTTGCCCGCCTCGCCCGCGAGCTCGGTGAGGCGCCGCTCGATGTTGAAGTGCACGTCCTCGTGCGCGATCGACCACGGGAAGGCGCCGGCCTGGATCTCCGAGCGGATTTGCGCGAGGCCCTTCTCGATCGCGGCGAGATCACCCTTGCCGATGATGCCGGCCGCCTGCAGCATGCGCGCGTGGGCGCCTGAGGCCTCGAGGTCGAACTCCGCGAGCCGCTGGTCGAAGGCGACCGACGCGGTAAAGCGCTGCACCAGCTCGGTCGCCGGCTCGGAGAAGCGTCCCGACCACGGCTTGTTTTTGGTTTTGTCGTTGGGGGACATGCGGCCTGCTAGAATTTAGGAGCTTACCGGAACGGTAGTGGTTTCACACGGGATGCCGCGCGCGGCGGCGTAATGCACCTCAAAGGCGGGCAGGGTGGATTGATGGCGATGTCGAAACGCTCGGCGCGTGCGTGTGCGGAAACGGCATGGCAAGAAGTATAAATCAAAACGCCTATTCGAGCGCCCTGCCGAACTTCCGCAACCTCGGAATCGTGCTGCGCATCCTGCTCATCGTCAATGTGCTGGCGCTGGCGGCCGCGGTCGTGCAAAGCGCCGATGCACGCACGCTGTGGCAGGAGCTGCCGGAAGTGTCCGCGGTGGTGCAGCCGCTGCTGATCCTGTCCCTGCTCGCGCTGGCGGCGCTGAACGACGCGCTCAAGCGCCTGCCGTACTACCTCGGCGTCACCGCGGTGCTCGCGCTCGAGCTCGCGCTCACCGCGGCTCTCTACGTCGCCGGGCGCCCGCTGCTGGAGGCCGAACCGGCGCCGCTCGCGCGCTACTGGGTGCTGGTCGCCCTCACCACCGCGGCGCTGCTGTTCTACTTCCATCTGCGCGGGCGGGCGCTCTCGCCCGCGCTCTCGGAGGCGCGGCTGCAGGCGCTGCAGGCGCGCATCCGGCCGCACTTCCTGTTCAACAGCCTCAACGCGGTGGTTTCGCTCATCCGCCAGGATCCCAGGCGCGCCGAGGCTGCGCTGGAAGACATGGCGGACCTTTTTCGCGTGCTGATGGCGGACAACCGCGACCTCGCGCCGCTCGCGCGCGAAGTGGAGCTCTGCCGGCAGTATCTCGACCTCGAGCAGCTGCGGCTGGGCGAGCGGCTGCTGGTCGAATGGCACATCGACAAGATGCCGCACGACGCGCTGGTGCCGCCGCTGGTGCTGCAGCCGCTGCTCGAGAACGCGGTCTACCACGGCATCGAGCCGCGCGTGGAGCCCGGCGTGATCAGCATCAACATCTATGGCGCGCGCGAGCGGGTGCACGCGGTGCTGCGCAATCCTTACCGCCGGGACGGCGACCACCACGCCGGCAACAAGATGGCGCTCGCCAACATCCGGGAGCGGCTGCAGCTGCACTTCGACGCGGAGGCGGGCCTCACCACCCAGGTGGGCGATGACACCTACCAGGTGCACATTGTCATGCCTTACGTGAAGAACCGTGAAGCGTGACCGGTGACCGGTGAGCGGTAATCCATGAGCGAGAACCGGCAACCGCTGCGCGTACTGATCGTGGACGACGAGGCCCCGGCGCGCTCGCGCACACGCGATTTGCTGACCGACTGCGCCCAGGAGTTTCCGCTCGAAGGGTCCGGCGAGGCGGCGAGCGGGCGCGCGGCGCTGGAGTTGATGGCGCGCGAGCATTCCGACGTGGTGCTCATGGACGTGCGCATGCCCGAGATGGACGGCATCGAGGTGGCGCAGCACCTGTTGAAGCTCGAAAAACCGCCCGCGGTGATCTTCGCCACCGCCTACGACGCGTACGCGCTGAGGGCGTTCGAGGTGCACGCGGTTGACTACCTGGTGAAACCGATCCGGCTCGCGCGCCTCAAAGAGGCGCTCGCGCGCGTGCGCACGGCGGCCCCGCCGCGCCTCGACGCGCTGCGCGAGCTGCAGCGCGCGCCGCGCGCCCACCTGAGCGTCCAGGAGCGCGGCAACATCCACCTCATCCCGATCGGGGAGGTGGTCTATCTCAAGGCGGAGCTCAAGTACGTGACGGTGAGGACGGCGGGGCGCGAGCACCTGATCGAGGAGTCGCTCACGCGGCTCGAGGAGGAGTACGGAGATCGCTTCGTAAGGGTGCACCGCAACTGCCTGGTCGCGCGCGCGGCGATCCGCGGCTTCGATCGCGCCACGGCGGAAGGCGGCGAAGCGCACTGGGTGGTGCTGTTGAACGGCGTGGAGGAGAAGCTCGCGGTGAGCCGGCGCCAGCAGCACCTCGTGCGGGAGTTCTCGCGGGGCTGAGCCGCGCCGCCGCAAAACAACCTCTCACCGCGGAGGACGCCGAGGACGCCGAGGGAAACAGAAATGATTAACCGCAGAGGCGCGGAGACGCGAAGGAAAGGCCAGGAACAGCGAATTGTGAATGGTGAAAGCTAGTCGCTCCTGACCATAATTTGTCTCCGGTTTCCTTGGCGTTCTTAGCGTCTTGGCGGCTAATTCTCGTTTTGCTTTTCCTCTGCGCCCCCGCGTCTCTGCGGTGAATCATTTCCCTGTCCTCGTGCGCAGCTTGTAAAGTCCCGCCTCGATCGCCTGCTGCAGGTAAAGGCGGTAGAAATCGTCGGCGAAGAGCCCCACGATCGGCGGTGCGAGCAGCTTGCCGTCCGAGTCCACCACGACCACGGTCGGCACGCGCTCGACCTGGTAGCGCCGCGAAAACTCTCTCTGCGTGACCGTTCGGCCCTCGAAATCCCGCAGCTTACGATGGCTGTCCACGTCGATCTCGCGGAGGATGACACGGTCGCGCAGATCGGCGCTCAGGTGCATGGGCGCGAGGTGATCGCGCCTGGCGATCCAGCAGTAGGGGCAGTCGGCCTGGGTGAAGGCGATCATGATCGGCGCCCCGCGCTCGCGCACCTGCTTCGCGAGCGCGGTGAAGTCGTCCGCGTAGGGCAGCTCGTGCTGGTTCTGGGCGAAGGGAGCGGTGGCGACTAGTGCTAGAATCGCGACGACCAGGACGCGGGACAGGAGTTTTCTTAACGGCATGTCGCGGGGGTCGCAGTGAGCATTCCAGTTGCCGGCGCGCGGTCGCGGCGCATCGTCATCGCCTCGCGCGAAAGCGCGCTCGCAATGTGGCAGGCGCGCCACGTCCACTCGCGGCTGGCGGCATTATACCCGCAGATCGAGGTCGAGATCATCGGACTCACCACCGAGGGCGACCGCAGGCTCGACGTGTCGCTCGCGAAAATCGGAGGCAAGGGCCTGTTCATCAAGGAGCTGGAGGAGGCGCTGGCGGCGGGACGCGCCGATATCGCGGCGCATTCGGTGAAGGACGTCCCGATGCAGCTCCTGGACGGACTCACGCTCGCCGCGATCACCGAGCGCGAGGACCCGCGCGACGCATTCGTCTCCAACCGCTACGCCGCGCTTGCGGCGCTGCCGGCGGGGGCCCGGGTCGGCACTTCCAGCCTGCGCCGTGAATGCCAGCTGCGCGCCCGCTACCCCCATCTCCTCGTCGAGCCCTTGCGCGGCAATGTGACGACGCGGCTCCGCAAGCTCGACGAGGGCGGTTACGACGCCATCATACTGGCCGCGGCCGGGCTCAAGCGCTTGGGACTCGCCCAGCGCGCAACGGCGCTCCTCGAGCCGGAGGAAAGCCTGCCGGCGCCGGGGCAGGGCGCGCTGGGGTTGGAGTGCCGGGCCGAGCGGCGCGACCTGATCGAGCTGCTGGCGCCGCTCAACCACCGTGAGACGGCGCTGTGCGTGATGGCGGAGCGCGCTCTCTCTCGGATGCTCGCCGGCAGCTGCAACGTACCGCTCGGAGCGTTTGCGCAGATCACGGGGGAACGGATGCGCCTGCGCGGGTTCGTTGGCGCGCCCGACGGCACGCGAATGATTGCCGGTGAGAAAAGCGGCGCGGCGCGTTCGCCGGAAGCGCTCGGGGCCGCGCTCGCGGAAGAGCTCAAGGCGCGCGGCGCGGCGGAGATACTCGCCGAGCTTGAAAAGCAAAGCTGAACCGCCAAGGACGCCAAGTAACGTTAAAGCCGGACGCAAGGCGCCGGTTTAACTCCACGCGTTGGAACGGACGACGAGTCGCCGTTCAACGCGCGGGAACTTGAATCGTGTATCTCGCCGTTTGGACAGTAGGATTCGATTCCGATATGTTTTTCCCAGGGCTCCGGTACGCACTCACGATCGCGGGTCCCTGGGGATTGCAGTCATGAACGATCGGCCACTCAGGGGGAAAAACATCGTGGTGACGCGGCCCGTGCACCAGGCGCAGGAGCTCGGCGCACTGATTCGCGCTGCGGGCGGCAATCCAATCCTGTTCCCGGTGCTCGAAATCCGCGACGTCGAGGACTTGAAGCCGCTGCTCGCGCTCATCGAGCGGCTGGATGAATTCGACCTCGCCGTCTTTATCAGCCCCAACGCGGTGGTCAAGGCGATGAATCTGATCACCGCGCGCCGCGCGCTGCCGGCGAAGCTCGCGCTCGTCGCGATCGGCCGCGGCAGCGTGAAGGAGCTCGGGCGCTTCGGCGCGACCGAAGTGATCGCGCCGGCGCGGCGCTTCGACAGCGAGGCGCTGCTCGAACTGCCGGCGCTGCAGGACGTGAGCGGCAAGCGCGTGGTGGTCTTCCGCGGCGACGGGGGGCGCGAGCTTCTGGGCGACACGCTGCAAGCGCGCGGCGCGCTCGTCGAGTACGCCGAGTGCTACCGCCGCGGAACGCCCGACGTGGACGCCGCGCCCCTGCTCGAGGCGTGGGCGCGCAACGAGCTCCACGCGATCACGATGACCAGCAGCGAAGGCCTGCACAACCTCATCGAGATGATCGGCTCGCCCGGCCGCGCCCGGCTCAGGAAGACCCCGCTGTTTGTGCCGCACGCGCGCATCGCCGAGGTCGCGCGCGGACTGGGGCTCGCGACGGTGATCGTGACCGAGCCCGGTGACGATGGCCTGCTCGCCGGGTTAACCGATTACTTCGGGAAGCGTGATTCGTGAGTCGAAAAACTCCGTGAAGTCGGAAGATCGAGAATCCGGGAGATCGTGAGATCGGTAAATCGTGAGAAGGTTTTGTTTCGCCCTCTCGCCCTCTCGCCCTCACGCACTTACGCTCTGACGCCCTCACGGATTCCGGTCACCTTTCTTTGTTGCGGCTTGAGGGGGCCAGCCCGCATACTATCGGCTGAGCTCGCCACGCCTCTCGCATGGACGATTCCCCCCAGGACGGCCCGAAGCCCGCTGCGCCCGACACCGCTGCACAGCAGCGCGATCGGTGGTGGAGCAAAGCGGGTCCCGCGGCGTGGATCGCCGCGCTCGCCGCGGTTCTCTTTGCGTGGCAGTGGTACGACGGCCGCAGCGAGATCGGCGTGCTGCGCCAGGAGCTCGCGAAGAAGCTCGCCGACGCCGACACGCAGAGCAAGGAAAGCCGGACGGTCGCGGAACAGGCGCGCGAGGCGGTGGCCGAGGCCCAGGTCAAGCTCGGCGCGCTCGAGAGCCGGCTCGCCGAGTCGCAGAACCAGCAGGTCGCGCTCGAGGCGCTGTACCAGGAACTGTCGCGCAACCGTGACGACTGGGCGTTCGCCGAGATCGAGCAGTCTCTGCTCATCGCCAGCCAGCAGCTCGCCCTCGCCGGCAACGTCAAAGCGGCGCTGATCGCGCTGCAGACGGCGGACGCGCGGCTGCAGCGCCTGAATCGGCCGCCGTTGAGGGGGCTGCGCAAGGCGATCAACCGCGACATCGAGCGGCTAAAGGCGGCTCCGCACGTGGACACGGTGGCGATCAGCGTGCGGCTCGACAGCCTGATCGCGCAGGTGAGCATCCTGCCGCTCGCGATGGAAGTACGGCCCGGGCCGGAACCGGCGGCGGCAAACGAACCCGAGGGCAACGCGTGGACGCGCTTCTGGCGCGAGACATGGACGGAGCTGAAGCAGCTCGTGCGCGTGCAGCAGATGGACCGGGCTGATGTGCCGCTGCTCGCGCCCTCCCAGGCTTTCTTTCTGCGCGAGAACTTGAAGCTCCGGCTGATCGGCGCGCGCCTCGCGCTGCTAGCGCGCGATGGAACGAGCTACAAGGCGGACCTCAAGGCGGCACGCGACTGGCTCGGGCGCTACTACGACACGCGCAATAACAGCGTCGCGCATGCGGCTGCGACGCTGCGCAACCTGCATGATGCCGAGGTCGGCATCGAGGTGCCGGACATCTCCGCCACGCTGGAAGCGATGCGCAGCCACCGGCTCTCGCGCGACCGCGGCGCCCGTTGAGGAAGAACAGCTTTAGCCACAGAGAGCACAGAGAACACAGAGGAAAATCAAAAATTCGATGCAGGATGCGGGATACGGGATGCAGGATGTTCGTTACCCATCGCGGATCGCGAATCACGGATCGCGGATCATACGCTGTGAACTCCGTGTCCTCTGTGGCTAGTTTTTGGTTTTTACCGGCGTTTATCGGCGTGCATCGGCGGCTGATGATCTTCCTTCCGATTCTTGAAATGGCTTCCTAGTGCGGGCGCTCATCTGGATTGTCGTGATCGTCTCTGCCGCTGTCGGCCTGACGCTGCTCGCGCGCTACAACACGGGCTACGTGCTGCTCGCGCTGCCGGGCTACCGGATCGAGGTCTCGTTCAACCTGCTGCTCGTGCTCCTGGCCATCGGATTTATCGCCGTCTACGCGGTGGTGCGCGTTGTTGCGGCGACGGTGCGGCTGCCCCGCCAGGTGCGCGAGTACCGGGTTGGGCGCCGCCGCGAGAAGGCGCGGAGCACGCTGCTCGATGCGCTGCACGAGTACTTCGCGGGGCGATACGCTCGGGCGGAAAAGGCGGCGGCGAACTCGCTTGAGCTGGGCGAGCAGGCGGAACTCTCCGCGGTGCTGGCGGCGCGCGCAGCGCACGAGCTGCGCGCCTTTGAGCGGCGCGACGCGTATCTCGCGCGGGCCGCCGCCGGCGACGAAGTGCTGCGAGTGGTGACGGAAGCGGAGCTGCTGCTCGAGGAGCGCCGTTTTCAGGAGGCGTTGAACGTCCTCAAACAGCTGCCGCGCAAGCACACCGCGGCGCTGCGCCTGGAGCTGAGGGCCCAGCAGCAGTTGCGCAACTGGGACCAGGTGCTGGCCCTGGTTGGCGAGCTGCAGAAACGCAACGTTTTTGACGCGACGCAAGCGGCGCAGATCCGCCGCTATGCGCTCGCCGAAAACCTCAAGCGCAAGGCGCTCGACGCGCAAGCGCTCGACGAAGCGTGGCAGAAAGTGCCGCCGAACGAGCGCACTGACGGCCGGGTCGCGGCCGCGGCGGCGCAGTGCTTCATTGCGCTCGGCGGCTGCGCGCAGGCGCACCGCATCATCGAAGACGCTCTCGAGGCCGGCTGGGACAGCGAGCTGGTGGGGCTCTACGCCGAGTACGAAGGAGGCGACGCGCTGAAGCGCATCGAGCGCGCGGAAGCCTGGCTCAAGGCCCACGCCAATGACGCGGCGCTGCTGCTGACCCTCGGGCGGCTGTGCGGCGAGCGGGAGCTGTGGGGCAAGGCGCAGAGCTACCTCGAGGCGAGCATCGCGATCGAGCCGACCTACTCCGCGCATCTCGCGGCTGCGCGGCTGCACGAGCGGCTGGGCAACGCGGATGCGGCGCGGCGCCACTATCGCGAAAGCCTCGAGCTCGCGCTCGCGCAGTTGAAGACCGTCACCGGCGGGCGCCGGCGCACACCGCTATAAAAGCTTCACCGCCAAGGACGCCAAGGACGCAAAGGAAAAACAAGAATTACGACTGAATCCTGAATCCTGCTTCTTGAACCGCCAAGGCGCCAAGGAAGACGAGGAACAAGAATGGAACCGCAGATAAACGCAGATAAACGCGGATAGAACTCAAGAATCCCTCTGCCTTCATCCTTCATCCTTGACCGTGAGCGGTCACCGGTCACCGGTCACGAGTCACGCTTTCTCGGCCTCGGGCACGGAGGGCGTGAAGGAGTCGGAGAAGAACTCCTCTTCCGGCAGCCCGCACTGTGAGGTGAAATCCTTGTGCGCGGCTTCCACCATCACCGGCGCGCCGCAGGCGTACACCTGATGGCGTGAAAGGTCCGGGAAATCCTCCATCACCGCGCGGTGCACGAAACCGGTGCGGCCGGTCCAGTTGTCCGACGGCGGCGCTTCCGAGAGCACCGGCACGTAGCGGATCCCCTGCTCGCGGCGCCAGCGCTCGGGAAGCTCGTTCAGGTACAGATCGGCGCGCACGCGGCCGCCCCAGTAGAGCGTCATCGGCCGATTGACGCCGGTGTGCAGCGCGTGCTCGATCATCGCCTTGATCGGCGCGAAACCGGTCCCGCTCGCGAGCAGGATGACGGGCTTTTCGCTGTCCTCGCGCACGAAGAAGACGCCGAACGGACCCTCGAAGCGCAGGATGTCTTTCTCCTTCATCTTGTTGAACGCATGCTGGCTGAACGGGCCGCCGTAGTTCCTGAGATGCAGTTGCAGGAATGCGTCATCATGGGGCGCGTTGGCCATCGAGAAGCTGCGGCGGATGCTGTTCGCCACCATGAGGTCGAGGTACTGGCCGGGGAGAAACTGCAGCCGCTCGTTGGCGGGGAGCTTGAGATGCAGGAGCATGACGTCCGGCGCAGCGCGCTCCATCTTGTGCACGCGCGCGGGCAGTTTCCTGATCGGGATGTCCTTGACCGCGCCGATCTCGCGGACCTCGATCGCGATGTCGGTGAGCGGGCGGGCCTGGCAAAACAGCGCCATGCCGGCGTCCCTCTCGGCGTCGGGGAGGGCGTGCTCCTGGTACTTGCCGTAGTCCACCTCGCCCTCCAGCAGCTTGCCCTTGCAGGTGCCGCAGGCGCCGTTGCGGCAGCCGTAGGCGATGACGAAGCCTTCGCGCAGCGCGGCGTCGAGCACGGTTTCGCTCTCATTGACGGTGAACGCGTGGTCGCTCGGCTTGATCGTGACCCGGTGCGGCATGTGAAGCAGTGGGCGGTAAGCGGTAAGCGGAGAACGCCGTGACCCGTGGCTGGCGCTTTGCCTTAATCTGCGTCTGTCGGCGTTAGGCTGCGGCCGTTTCCCTGGGGTTGGGTTTCGAGGGCGAGTTCAAGCTAAAATCCGGGTATGAAACGCCTGCTCATCATCGGTTGCGGCGACATCGCGCGGCGCATGATCCCGCTGCTGAAGGGCCGCTACCGCATCTATGCCCTGTCGCGCGACCCGCAGCGCGTCGCGTCGCTGCGCGCGCTCGGCGTGACTCCGATCCCGGGGGATCTCGACGCGCCCGACTCGCTCGGGGCGCTTGCCGGGCTCGCCCATGACGTCGTGCATTTTGCGCCGCCGCCCGACCGTGGCATTCGCGACACGCGTACCGCCCATCTGATCGCGGCGCTCGCAAGGGGCAGCAGTCTACCACAGCAAATGGTCTACATCAGCACGAGCGGCGTCTACGGCGACTGCGGCGGGGAGATCGTGGCCGAGACGCGGCCGCCGCGCCCGCAGACCGAGCGCGCGCGGCGCCGGGCGGACGCCGAGCGGCAGTTGCGCGAATGGGGGCGGCGCAGCGGCGTGCGCGTCGCGATCCTGCGCGTGCCCGGGATCTATGCCGCGGACCGACTGCCGCTCGCGCGCCTGGCGCGCGGCACGCCGGCGCTCGCGCCCGAGGAGGACGCCTACGTCAACCATGTCCACGCCGAAGACCTTGCGCGCGTCGTGGTCGCTGCG
>JACPEF010000286.1 GCA_016183675.1 Betaproteobacteria bacterium | reverse complement strand
CTCGAAGAGCTGCCGTTCTTTAATCCGGGAATCAGGGTTCACTGATTCCCGGATTGGGAGACGCTGCCTTACGACCAGCTCTCGCCGCACCACGATCTCGTCTCCGAACGGCTCGCCACGCTCTACCAGCTCATGCACCGGGCCTTCGACGTCGCGATCGTGCCCATTGCGACCGCGCTCGGCCGCCTGGCCCCCGTCGAGTATCTCGCCGCGCGCTCGTTTTTCTTCGGGCAGGGCGAAAGGCTCGCGCCGGAAGAGCTGCGCCGCCAGCTCGTCACCGCCGGCTACAGCCACGTCACGCAGGTGGTCGCGCCGGGAGAATACTGCGTGCGCGGAGGATTGATCGATTTGTTCCCGATGGGCAGCGCGCTTCCCTACCGCATCGAGCTCGACGACGAAGTGGTCGAAAGCATACGCAGCTTTGATGTGGACACCCAGCGCTCGATCTACAAGGTGAGCGAAGTGCGGCTGCTGCCGGCGCGCGAGTTCCCGCTCGACAGCGAAGGCCGGACGCGGTTCCGGCGCAATTTCCGCGAGAAATTCGAAGGGGACCCTTCCCGAAGCCGCATCTACAAAGACATCTCCAAGGGGGTGCCCTGCGCCGGCATCGAATATTACCTGCCGCTCTTTTTCGAGGAGACCGCGCTCATCACCGATTATCTCCCGCGCGAGACGCTCCTGTGCGTGGAACCGGGCCTGCGGCAGGCGGTCGAGCAGTTCTGGGGCGATACCCATGCGCGCTACGCCATGCTGCGCGGCGACCGCGCGAACCCGGTGCTCCCGCCGCACGATCTGTTTCTGACCGCCGACGAGTTCTTCGGCGCCATCAAGCCCTACGCGCGCATCGAGATCCGCGCCGTGCCGAGTTCCGAGTTCCGAGTTCCAAGTTCACAGCCAAATGGCTCTCTCGATCCAATCCGAAACAATGAACCCGGAACCTTGAACCTGGAACCTGGAACGCCAGCGGCGACAGCGCCGCTGCCGCCGTTGGCCGTGGAGCGGCGGGCCGATGACCCGCTTCATCGGCTGCGCGCATTCGCCGCGGCGTTTGCGGGCCGCGTGCTGGTGCTCGCGGAAGGGCTCGGCCGGCGCGAGACCCTGTTCGAGTATTTTCACGAGCACGGCCTCGCGCCTGTCGTCGTGGGGGACTATGCGCAATTCGCGGCCGCAGCCGATCGCCTGATGCTCGGCGTAGGGCCGGTTCACGCGGGCTTCGTGCTCGCCGATCCGCCGCTCGCGATCGTCACCGAGAACGAGTTCTACGCCCAGCAGGCTCGGCCGCGGCGCGAGGGCGCGAAGCGCGCGTCGACCGAGGGAGTGCTGCGCGATCTCTCTGAAGTGAAGGGCGGCGACCCCGTGGTGCACGAGCAGGACGGCATCGGCCGCTACCGGGGGCTCGTGACGATGGACCTTGGCGAAGGTGAGACCGAGTTATTGACGCTCGAGTACGCCGGCGGCGACAAGCTCTACGTGCCGGTTTCGAGCCTGCATCTCGTCAGCCGCTACAGCGGCGCGCCGGTGGAAGCCGCTCCCTTGCACCAGCTGGGCAGCGGCCAGTGGGCGAAAGCGCGCCGCAAGGCCGCGAAACAGGTGCGCGACACCGCGGCGGAGCTGCTCGACCTCCACGCGCAGCGCGCCGCGCGCCAGGGCTATGCGTTCCAGGTGAAGCCGCATGATCTGGAAGCGTTCAGCGACGGCTTCCCGTTCGAGGAGACGCGCGACCAAGCGGCGGCGATCAGCGCCGTGGTCGAAGACCTGGAGAGCGGCAAGCCCATGGACCGGCTGATCTGCGGCGACGTGGGCTTTGGCAAGACGGAGGTCGCGCTGCGCGCGGCGTTCGCCGCCGTTGCCGACGGCCGGCAGGTCGCGGTGCTGGTGCCCACGACGCTCCTCGCCGAGCAGCATTTGAACACTTTTTCCGACCGCTTCGCCGACTGGCCGGTGAAGATTGCAGAGCTCTCGCGCTTTCGCACGGCCAAAGAGCAGTCGGAGGCGCTCGCCGGGCTCGCGGAGGGCCGCATAGACATCGCGATCGGCACGCACAAGCTGCTCTCCCGTGACGTGAAGTTCAAGGAGCTCGGGCTCGTCATCGTGGACGAGGAGCACCGCTTCGGCGTGCGGCAGAAGGAGCGGCTCAAGGCGCTGCGGGCGGAAGTGGACGTGCTGACGCTCACCGCCACGCCCATCCCGCGCACGCTCGCGATGGCGCTCGAAGGCCTGCGCGATTTCTCGGTGATCGCCACCGCGCCGGAGCGCCGGCTCGCGATCAAGACCTTCGTTTCGCGCTACAGCAAGCCGCTGATCCGCGAAGCGGCGCTGCGCGAGCTCAAGCGCGGCGGGCAGATCTACTTCCTGCACAACGACATCGACACCATCCGCCACGCCGAGGAGATGCTCACGAAGCTCCTGCCCGAGGCGCGCATCCGCGTCGCCCACGGCCGGATGCGCGAACGGGAGCCCGAGCACGTGATGCGCGACTTCTACCAGCAGCGCTTCAACCTGCTCGCCTGCACCACCATCATCGAGAGCGGCATAGACGTGCCCACCGCCAACACCATCATCCTCAACCGCGCCGACAAGCTCGGACTCGCACAGCTCCACCAGTTGCGCGGGCGCGT
>JACPEF010000044.1 GCA_016183675.1 Betaproteobacteria bacterium | reverse complement strand
TTGCCTTGCTTTGCCCGCAAGGCACGATAGACCGCTTCGGGAGTGAGCGGGAGCGACGTCAGCCGCACGCCTACCGCGTCGTCTATCGCGTTGGCGATCGCCGGAGAAACGCTGAACGTGCCGGTTTCGCCCACGCCTTTCGCGCCGAACGGCCCGCCGCGCTCCTCGGCATCCACGGCTTCGCTCACCATGCCGGGTGGAACATCGAGCATGCCCGGAATCTTGTAGTCGGCGAGCGAGGCATTGGTCACCTGACCCGCCTCGAAATTCATCTGCTCGAACATCGTGAACCCCAGCTGCATGATGGCGGCCCCGGAAAGCTGCGTCTCGACGATCCTAGGGTTGACCGGCTTGCCGACGTCGGCGACGTTGACGAGCCGCGTCACCCGCGCGTGGCCGGTCTCGGTATCCACCTCGACCTCCGCGCCGGTCGCGCCCACCATCCAGAACGGCGTCACATTGGGCGAAAGGCCGGTCGCATGGTCCGTCGGCGTGTAAGTGGGGAGAAAACTGCCCATGCCGACGATGTTGCCCGCCTGCATGCCGTATTTCTTCCGGAACAGTTCCGGGATCGGCGTCGTCTCGGCCGGAAGCCCCAGCTCACGCGCCATCGCCAGCAGCTTGTCGCGGGCGTCCTCCGCGGCAGCCTTCACGGCGTTGCCCATGTGGTAGGTCGAGCGCGACCCGAGCGTCGCCATGTCGTAGGGCGTCACGTCGGTGTCGGGATGCACCACCGTGATCGACTCGATCGGGATGCCGAGAACCTCGGCGGCGATCTGCGCCAGCGCCGTATCGGAGCCCTGCCCCATGTCCACCGTGCTGCAATAGACGCTGCCGCTGCCGTCCGCGTGCAGATTGACGATCGCGACCGAGGTCGTCGGCGAGACGCTCGCCTTGAAGCCGATCGCGATGCCGCGGCCCCGCCGGATCGTCCCGCTGCCGCGATCGAAGGGCTTCCCCCAGTCCATCCGTATCGCCAGCCGCTCGAGCACCTTGTCGATCGCGGCGTCGCGCATGACGGTGCCGGTCGCTTGCGGGCGCCCGTCGCGCAGGATGTTCTTCCGCCGGAATTCGAGCGGATCCATCTTGAGGCTGCGCGCGATCAGGTCGGTGTGGCTCTCGTACGCCCACACGAGCTGGGGGATGCCGAAACCGCGCAGCGCGCCCGCCGGCGGGAGATTCGTGTAGAGCGCGTAGGAATCGATGGTGACGTTCTCGATGTCGTACGGCCCCGGCGCGGTGAAGCCCGACTTTTGGGTGATGCGCGGCCCGATGTCGGCGTAGGCGCCGCCGTTCCACCAGACCTCGCACTCGCGCGCCGTGACGCGCCCGTCCTTCGTGACAGCGCTCTTGATGCGCAGCGTGCTCGCGTGCCGGGTGAGCGTGTAGAACTGCTCCTCCATCGTGAGCGCGATCTTGACCGGGCGGCGGGCGAGCAGCGCGAGCGCCGCGACGAGCGCCTCGAGCTTGATGTAGAGCTTCGCGCCGAAGCCGCCGCCCAGGTACGGCACCCTCACCCGCACCTTGTTCTCCGGCCAGCCGAGCAGGCGCGCAATCTCGCCGCGCACGAACGACGGGCTCTGCGAGGCGGTGTGGATGGTGACGGAGGAATCGCCCGGTTCGGCGACCGAAACGAACGGCTCGAGCGGCACGTGCAGCACCTGCTGCGTGCGGAAGGTGTGCTCGAATACGTGCGCCGCCTCCTTGAATGCGCGCTCGACATCGCCGCGGCGCAAGTGAAATTCGAGTGCGACGTTGGTGTCGCGCTTGCCCTGGAGATGCTTGAGATCGGGGAACGTCCCGGCGGGTTTCAGCACCTCGTGCACGACCGCCTTCGAGGTCACGGCCGCGACCTCGTCGAACACGGCCGGCAGCTCGTCGTACTCCACGACGACCCTCTGCGCCGCCTCCTCGGCGACGTGCGAGTCGGAAGCCAGTACGACGGCGACCGGCTCCCCGACGTGGCGTACTTTGTCGATGGCGAGTATCGGCTGGTCGTGGAACGCGGGGCCGTAATGGGGATCCGGGACGACCTTGCGGATGTCCTCGGCGGTCACGACGCGATGCACGCCCTCGAGCGCCTGCGCCGCGCTCGCATCGATGCGCCGGATGCGCCCGTGCGCGACCGTGCTGCGGAAGATCTTCCCGTACAGCATCCCGGGAAGGCGCAGGTTGTGCACGTACTCGGCGCGCCCGGTGACCTTCGCCCTCGCCTCGAGGCGTGGGATCGAGCGGCCGACCGTGCCGGTTTGTGCCGTCTTCGTCGCCATCAAGCCTGTCTCAAGAAACCACCACCCATTCAGCCGCAGATAAACGCAGATGAACGCAGATAAGATCAAGATCAAAATAGACAGGATTAACAGGATTCACAAGATTCATTGTTCAAGGTTTTCGTTTCGATCCTGTTAATCTTGTAAATCCTGTCTATTATTGTTTTATCGGCGTGTATCGGCGTTCATCGGCGGCAAAGCGATTCTGCCCCTGTTCTTGGTTTTCTCTCTTTTGTATATATGCATCTGTGTTTATCTGCGTTTATCTGCGGCTAGTCTACTTCTCGCTCAACGCCGCCCGCACGGCGCGCGCGAGATAGACCCTGAGGAGCTCGCGCTTGTACGCCACTGAGCCGTGTTGATCCCCGATCACCCCGGCCTCCGAGGCGCCCGCCTCTGCCGCGCGACGCAGCACGCTGTCGTCCACGCTGACGCCGCGCAGCGCATCCTCCGCCGCGGCAAGGCGCATGGGCGTATCGGTCGCTGCGCTGATCACGACGCGGGCGTCGCGCACAACAGAGCCATCGGTGTCCAGCACGACGGCCATGCCGAGCGCCGGCCAGTCGTCCGCGGACCGCGTCGTGCATTTGAGATAAGCGGCACGCTGGGGAACCTGACGCGGGACGACGACCTCCGCGATGAGCTCGTTGCGCCCGAGCGTCGTCTCGAGATAGCCGGTGTAGAGCTTCTCAAGCGGTATCGTACGGCCGCCCGTCGGATCAACGGTGACAACGCGGGCCCCCAACGCAATCAGGACGGGCGGCAAGTCCATGTGGGGGTCGGCGTGGGCGAGGTGCCCGCCCGCGGTCGCGACGTTGCGCACGCGGACGTTGGACAGCGTGCGCAGCACCCGGGTAATGACGGGAGCCTGGCTTTTCACCACCGGCGACCGCTCAAGCGCCGACAAGGTCGCCATGGCGCCGATGCGAAGCTCGCCCTCCGGACCGGTGCCGATGTCGGAGTAGCGTTTCTCGATCGCGCGCAGGCTGACGAGCCGCGCGGGCCGGAACACGCCCATTTTCATCATCAGCATCAATGCTGTGCCGCCGGCAATCGGGCGAACCGAGGACTCCTCGGAGTCGAGCAGGGCGGCCGCCTCGCGCAGCGAGCGCGGCTCGAGCAGCTCGAATGGCGTCATGCGGCGGCTCCCGGTGCTGTCAGCCCAGATGCGACGCGCGACACACCCGCGCCGCAGAGGATGTTCATGGGGCGTTATGCCCGTCTTCTTAGTGGGTACAATTCATGTGAACTCTACTGAGAACGATTGGGGAAATCAATCTAAGCGTGCGGGCTGCACGCTAGCGCGCAGCAGCTCGCCTAACCAGTCGCGAGTCACCCGTCACGCTTGATCACGTCACGCATCACCACGTCACGCACCACCATGTCACGCTTCATCACCTCACGCTTCATCAAACCATGTTCAACATGAACCTCGTCCAGCCCTCGTCCAGCGCGGCGCGCGCCTGCGCCGCAGCCCGTTCTTCGAAGCCACGCAGCGTTACGGCGCGAAGGCCTACACCGTCTATAACCACATGCTGTTCCCGATCCGCTACGGCGACGTCGAGGAGGAATACTGGCACCTCGTCAACCACGTCACGCTGTGGGACGTCGCGGTCGAGCGCCAGGTCGAGATCACCGGCCGCGACGCGTTCCGCTTCACCGATATGCTGACGCCGCGCGATCTCTCGCGCTGCGCCGTCGGCCAGGGCAAGTACGTCGTGATCACGGCGGAGGACGGCGGCATCATCAACGACCCGGTGCTGCTCAGGCTCGCGGAAAACCACTTCTGGCTCGCGGCTGCCGACAGCGACGTGCTGCTGTGGGCGCGCGGGGTCGCGTTCAACTGCGGTCTGCGAGTGAAGTTAACGGAACCCGACGTCTCCCCGTTGCAGGTGCAGGGTCCGAAGGCAAAGGACGTGGTGCGCGCGCTGTTCGGGGACGCCGTGCTGGAGCTTCGCTACTACCACTTCCTCGAAACCGCGCTCGACGGCATTCCGGTCGTGGTCACGCGCACCGGCTGGACCGGCGAGGTGGGCTACGAGATCTATCTCCGCGACGGCTCGCGCGGCGACGAGCTGTGGGAGCGGATCATGGAGGCGGGCAAGCCGCACCGGATCCGGCCGACCGGCCCCTCGGACATCCGCCGCGTCGAAGCCGGCATCCTCAACTGGGGCGCCGACATGACGCTTGAGAACAACCCGTACGAGGTCGGGCTCGAGCACCTCGTGGACGAGGGCAAGTTCGGCGACTACATCGGCCGCCAAGCGCTCAGGCGCATCCGGGCCGAGAGCGTGAAGCAGAAACTCGTGGGCATCGAGCTCGCGGGCGAGCGCATCGAGATGAACGCGGTCAAGTGGCGCGTGAAGTCGGGCGGCGACACCGTCGGGCGAGTGACCTCGGCCGTCTGGTCACCGCGGCTCAAAAAGAACATCGGCTACGCGATGGTGCCGGTCGCACATGCATCGTTGGGGACTGCCTTGCGCGTGAAGATCCCTGGCGTCGATGAGCGGCGGGCGATGGTGGTCCAAAAGCCGTTCGTCGACCCAATGAAAAACATACCGAAAGAACTAAGCGGGGACCGTCCTGCGGATTGACCCCGGAAGCATCATTGCTTACAATGCAATCATTGATTGCACTCGGGAGAAGCCGATGGCAAGCATCACGATCCGGAAACTGGATGAACAGACGAAGGCGCGCCTGCGCGTGCGGGCCGCCCATCACAAGCGCTCGATGGAAGACGAAGCCCGAAACATCCTGCGCGCGACTCTTGTTGAAGACGCGGCGACGCCGCGCAATCTTGCCGAGGCGATCCGACGGCGCTTCCAACCGCTCGGCGGCGTCGAGCTTCGACCGCCCGCGCGCGAGGCGATGCGCGAGCCGCCCAAGCCCGGCAAATGATCCTTCTCGACACCAACGTCTTGTCGGAGTTGATGAAGCCGGCACCCTCCGAGGGCGTCATGCGCTGGATGGCCGCCCAGCCGGCAACGAGTCTTTACACGACGAGCGTCACGCAGGCGGAGATTCTTCACGGGGTGATGCTGCTGCCCCCAGGCCGACGGCGTAACGCCATCGAGGCCGCGGCCGAAGCGATGTTCAGGGAGGACTTCGGTGGTCGCATCCTTCCTTTTGGCAGCGATGCCGCGCACCCCTACGCCCGTATCGCGGCGGAGCGCCGCCGAGCCGGGCGGCCGATCTCCCATTTCGACGCCCAGATTGCCGCAATCGCCCGCTCCACCGGAGCGGCGATCGCGACCCGCAATGTGACGGACTATGACGACTGCGGTGTCAAAGTAATCAATCCTTGGGAAGCCTGACCGAACCGGGCAACCTTTCACTGTCACTTAACGATTTCCGTGGCACGCGCGGCACAGGCCGAAATCAGCGAAAAGAGGGCAAGAGAGTGTCATTGAGATATAGTGCCGTCAGGGCGACGTGAACGTGCAGTCGGGGCTGCAGAAGCAGCGAAAGGAGGAGCACATGACAACGCTATCTCAAGTCCTGTTCTGGTTTGGAATTCTGTCCATCCCGCTGTCGTGGTTGATGTGGTACCTGGGTCCGAAGATCGAAATCGGAAGGCACGTCGTGGGCAAAATCGCCGACCCCGCGCTGAGAGAAGCCTTGATGGAAGCTCACGCGGAACGGTGGGGAATCTTCGTGGGACTTTGGCCGGCGACGCTCTTGATATTGAGTTATATCGTTGGCCAGTACAAGTAGGACCGCCTAGGAGTTGCCGGAGTTTGGCCCGGCAACTCCTGAAGCAGAACCGCAAGCAAGAAAGCAGCTAAGAATGACTGAGCCGGCGCCACACGGCGGGCGCGGCGTCGTGCCTCACGGTAGTCAGCGCCTGCGGAACCGGAGCGAGACGGCGCCGATGGCGATACCCAAGGCGAACGTCACGCCGAGCGCGCCTGCCTCAGGCCACGGAGCGCCGCCCGGGTCCGTGGCCGAGCGCTGCGCAGGCGGACATACGACGCGTGCGAGTTCCGTCATCTTGATCTGCGTCATGCTGGGGATTTGTTCCAGCCCGTAGACGCAGATCTCGCCGCTCGGGAACGCGCAGAAGCGCTCGGATGGGCACTGCTTGAGAATCTGCTTTTCCACCCCGGGGCCGCAGCGCGCGCCTCCCCCTTTCAACACCTGGATCGTTACTTCGGGATATTTCGAGATCTGCTCCGGCATAAGACACCTCCTCGCATGACGCGCTTAGAATCGAGAAAGCAGCCAGCGGCGACCGCCGCTGCATCCACATAAGCTTACGCCGTGATTCGGACCATGCAAGGCATTCACGACGTCCCGGAGCTGCGTCATCGCGCGCCGGTCTTTCGCGACCGGGCGCAGGCGGGCGGGACGCTCGCCGGCGGGCGGGACG
>JACPEF010000282.1 GCA_016183675.1 Betaproteobacteria bacterium | reverse complement strand
TGAGTGCCACTGCCTCACCGTGGACTACGGTCAACGCCACCGCGCCGAGCTCGCCGCCGCGGCGCGCGTCGCAAAGGCGCTCGGCGCGGCCGGGCACCGCGTGGTCGCGCTCGATCTCACCCGGTTCGGCGGCTCGGCGCTGACCGACCCTGCCATCGCCGTTCCCGAGGCGCCGACCGAGGGCATTCCCGTCACCTATGTCCCGGCGCGCAACACGATCCTGCTCTCGCTCGCCCTCGCCTGGGCCGAGGTGCTGGGCGCGCAGGACATCTGGTTCGGCGCGAACGCGGTGGACTACTCCGGCTATCCCGACTGCCGGCCCGAGTACATGCGCGCGTTCGAGGCGCTCGCCAACCTCGCGACGAAAGCGGCGGTCGAAGGGCGCAAGCTCCGCCTGCACACGCCCGTCATACATCTCACCAAGGCCGAGATCATCCAGCGCGGCGCGGCGCTCCGCGTGGACTACTCGCTCACGGTGTCGTGCTACCAGCCGGGCGCGGGCGGCCTCGCGTGCGGGCGCTGCGACGCGTGCCGGCTGCGCCGCGCCGGGTTTGAAGCCGCGGGCATTCCCGACCCCGCGCGCTACGCTGCGCGTAGCGCGAAGGAAGGATGACTGATTGAAGCCTGACTGGTGGAGCGGGGGCTTATTCCCCGCCGCGAAAGAGGTTTCTCCGATGACACCATGTTGAGCATGCGCGAGGGCGGGACTACACTGGTGTCCATGGATGATTGCGGAAATGGTTGACGATCCATTTCCGCACTGTACATTCCCCCTCTCGATCCCTCATCCCCGCCCTTCTCCCGAGCGGAGAAGGGGGGCTCGAGCCTTCCTCTCTCCCCCTGGGAGAGAGGGAAGGAGTGAGGGCTGGAGGGGGAAGCGGTGAGGGTCGAGCGGCGTAAATCATTTGTGCAACGCTCGACAGGAGCGGGGAATGGAATTCACCATCCACAACCAGGTGCTCACGGCGGTGTTCGTGGTCGCGGTGATCCTGGGCGCGGTCACCGGCAAGACCGGCTTCTGCGCCATGGGCGCCGTCTCCGACTGGGTCAACATCGGCGACACCGGCCGCATGCGCGCGTGGGTGTTCGCGATGGCGCTGGCGCTCGCGGGCGTGATCGCGCTCGAAGGCACGGGCGTCATCAATCTCTACGGCGAGACCTTCCCGCCGTACCGCACCGCGAACTTCGCCTGGGTGCGCTATCTCCTCGGCGGCGTCATGTTCGGCATCGGAATGACGCTCGCGAGCGGCTGCGGCAACCGCACGCTGGTGCGCATCGGGGGAGGGAACCTCAAATCGCTCGTCGTGCTGGTGATCTTCTCGATCTGCGCCTACCTCATGCTGTGGACGCCGCTCTACGAGAAGGCGTTCCTGCCGTGGGTGTCGGCGACCACGATCAACCTCGCGCAGTACGGCGTGCCGAATCAGCAGGTGGGCACGATCCTCGCCGGCATGGTCGGCCTGGAAGCTTCGCGCGGCTTCAACCTCGCAGTCGCCGTGCTGGTCGTGATCGGCATGCTCGTCTTCGTTTTCAGGTCCGTGGATTTCCGCGGCAGCTTCGACAACATCCTCGGCGGCGCGGTGATGGGGCTCGCGATCATCGCCGGCTGGTACCTCACCGGCGGCTCGATCGGCGCGGCGTGGAAGGAGTTCGCGGAACTCGCCACCGAAGTCCCGATCCGGGTGCAGACGCAGTCCTTCACCTTCGTGAGTCCCATGGGCGACGCCGCGCGCTACCTGCTCGACCCCGCCAAGCTGTGGCTGGTGAGCTTCGGCGTGATGGCGCTCGCCGGCGTGATCCTCGGCTCCTCGCTGCACGCGATCTTCTCGAAGAGCTTCCGCATCGAGTGGTTCGCGTCCTGGAAGGATTTCGCCAATCACGCCGTGGGCGGCGCGCTGATGGGCATCGGCGGCGTGCTCTCGATGGGCTGCACCATCGGCCAGGCGATCACCGGGATTTCCACGCTCGCGATCGGCTCGGTCCTCACCTTCCTCGCGATCGTCATCGGCTCCGCCGGCACGATGAAATACCAGTACTGGCGCATCGAGCGCGAGGCGTGATCGCGCATAGCCGGTGACGCAGTGATGCAGTGACGAAGTGACGGGATACGACCAACATGTGCAAAACGGGATTGGCAACGACTCGTCACCGCGTCACTTCGTCACCCCGTCACGCTTTTTCTGTGCCGCACACCGTGTTTCGTTGCCCCTTTCCAATCGCGCCTGTAGAATGCGCGGTTTTTTAGAGGTCCCCGGGGGCGGTTAGCTCAGCCGGTAGAGCAGCGGACTTTTAATCCGTTGGTCGGGAGTTCGGCTCTCCCACCGCCTACCACCACTTATTCCGGACGCGATGCGCCGGAATAAGTCCGCCCGTTCGAGACGGACGCGGACCGCCGCTCAACGGGCGGCAATCCGGGCGCGACGCGCCGGTTTAACTCCGCGCATTCGAGCCGACAGCTTTGCTGCGGCGCAATGCGCGGCTTTCGGTGCGGACGCCTTCGGCGCCGCTTTGTCGAGCTTTGAGTAAATGCTTTGCGCCGCTCGACCCTCACC
>JACPEF010000281.1 GCA_016183675.1 Betaproteobacteria bacterium | reverse complement strand
CTTTTTTTCAGCCGCAGATAAACGCGGATAACGGCAAACTAAAAACTAGAATCCTGAAACCTTGAACTTTGAACCTTGAACCTTTTTTGGCCACAGAGATCACAGAGAACACAGAGGAAAATCAAAAATTCGACGCAGGATGCGGGATACGGGATACAGGATGTTCGTACCCATCGCGGATCGCGAATCACGGATCGCGGATCACACTCTGTGAACTCTGTGTCCTCTGTGGCTATATTTCGGGTTTTATCGGCGCTATTTCTCTTCGCTGTGGCGGGCGGGTTCCCGCCATTGGCTGCTCGCAGATCAACGATGGACGCCGCCGTGGGGCCCCATTGGGAAATAAACTCCAGCCGTGCTACCCAAGTTCGAACAGCGCCTCGTTGAGCGATTGCTTTCCCGCTTCTACGACCGGCGCCTGCTCGCGCACGTTCAACATCAGGTTCGGCTCGCCCACACGATCCGCGGGAATTCCGTTACGCTGTTGGAAATTCGGCCGGGCTTTGACGATCCTGCGGCATGGGTAAAATCCCCGGTTGCCCAGTTTCGGTTCAGCCCTGCGACCGGCCTTTGGTCGCTCTACTGGCACGACCGGAATCGGCAGTGGCGGCCTTACCAGGATGTGACGGCTACCAGGAACTTCGAAACGCTTCTCGCTGAAGTGGATCGCGATCCCACGTGCATCTTCTGGGGCTAGGACCCCTCCCGCAATGAAACACACGTTGCGCTGTCACGGATTCGGCGGCACGGGCCAGCCGGTCGTGGCGGAAAACCGCGGCGGCGCCAACACCTTCATCAGGCCGGAAATCGCAAAATGGGCGAACCTCGTGGAGCGGGCCGGAGTACGCGCCGACGGAATGCAGGAGGCTCCGGGCCGCCGCGTCCAAAGGTGTAAAATTCCCGCATGACCGCGGTCGCAGAAGCGACACCCGTTGATGCCGTCCGCCAGCGCGAGGTCGCGGCGGCCCTGCGCACTTTCCTCCCCTCCTCCTCCGTGCTGTTCGAGCGCGAGGACGTGAAACCCTACGAGTGCGACGGACTGTCCGCCTACCGCCAGGTGCCGATGGTGGTGGCGTTGCCCGAAACCGAGGAGCAGGTCTGCCGCATCCTGAAGACTTGCCATGATCTGCGGGTGCCGGTGGTCGCGCGCGGCGCGGGCACCGGGCTCTCCGGCGGCGCGCTGCCGCTCGGCAACGGCGTGCTGCTCTCGCTCGCGAAGTTCATGCGCATCCTCGAGCTGGATCCCCGGGCGCGCACCGCGCGCGTGCAGCCGGGCGTGCGCAACCTCGCGATCTCGGACGCCGCCTCGCCGCACGGCATGTACTACGCGCCCGACCCCTCGAGCCAGCTCGCCTGCACCATCGGCGGCAACGTGGCGGAGAATTCGGGCGGCGTGCACTGCCTCAAGTACGGCCTCACCGTGCACAACATCCTGAAGCTGCGCGTCGCCACCATCGAAGGCGACATCGTCGAGATCGGGAACGAGACGCTCGATGCCGCGGGCTACGACTTCCTCGCGCTCATGACCGGCTCCGAGGGCATGCTCGGCGTGGTGACCGAGGTGACCGTGAAGCTGCTGCCAAAACCGGAACACGCGCAGGTGGTGATGGCGGCGTTCGACGGCGTGGAAAAGGCGGGCGACGCCGTCGCCAACGTGATCGCGACCGGCATCATCCCCGCGGGCCTCGAGATGATGGACCAGGCCGCCACGCGCGCCGTGGAGGATTTCGCGCACGCGGGCTACCGGACCGACGTCGCAGCCATCCTGCTCTGCGAATCGGACGGCACCCGCGAAGAAGTCGCTGACGACGTCCGGCGCATCCAGGAAGTGATGGAGAAGAGCGGCGCGGTGCAGACCCAGGTCTCGCGCGACGAGGCCGAGCGGCTGCGCTTCTGGGCCGGGCGCAAGGCGGCTTTCCCGGCGGTCGGGAGCATCTCGCCCGATTACTACTGCATGGACGGCACGATTCCGAGGAAGCGCCTGGGGGAAGTGCTGCGGAAGATCACGACGCTGGAAAAGAAGTACGGGCTGCGCTGCGCCAACGTGTTCCATGCGGGGGACGGCAACCTCCACCCGCTCATCCTCTACGACGCGAACGAGCCCGGCGAGCTCGAGCGCACCGAGGCCTTCGGCGGGGAGATCCTCGAGCTTTGTCTTCAGGTCGGCGGCACCATCACCGGCGAGCACGGCGTCGGCGTCGAGAAGATCAACCAGATGTGCGTGCAGTTCTCGGCGGCCGAGCTCGAGACCTTCCACGGCGTCAAGCGCGCCTTCGACGAGCAAGGCCTGCTCAACCCCGGAAAGGCGGTGCCGACGCTCGCACGCTGCGCCGAGTTCGGGCGCAGGCACGTGCACGCGGGACAGGAGAAGTTTCCCGAACTGCCGCGCTTCTGACGGAGTGATGACGATCCGGTTCAAAGGTTCAAGGTTCAAGGTTCAAGGTTCAAGGTTTGACCCGGAACTTTGAACTTGGAACGTTGAACGGGGCCGCCCTCGTCGCTTCCCTCCATGCAAGACGTCGTTGATAACCTGTCGCGGCTGATTCGTGAGGCGGCGTCACAGCGGCGGCCCTTGTGCATCCGCGGCGGCGGGACGAAAGACTTCTATGGCGGTCCCGTTCACGGCTACAAGCTCAACACCGTGGATTACCGCGGCATCCTCTTCTACGAGCCGACCGAGCTGGTCGTAACCGCACGCGCCGGCACCCCGCTCGCCGAGATCGAGGCGTCGCTGCGGGAAAAGGGCCAGATGCTCGCCTTCGAACCGCCGCACTTCGGCTATTTGCCCTCACCCCTATCCCCTCTCCCGGACACGGGCGAGGGGAACATAGTGCCGGCTGCGCCGAAATCGGGGATGGCGACGCTCGGCGGCTGCATCGCCGCCGGGCTTTCCGGCCCGCGCCGGGCCTACGCGGGGGCGGCGCGCGACTTCGTTCTCGGCATTCGCATGCTCGACGGCAAGGGCTCGGAGCTCAGGTTCGGCGGACAGGTCATGAAGAACGTCGCGGGCTACGACGTCTCGCGCCTTATGGCGGGGTCGCTCGGGACCCTCGGCGTGCTGCTCGAGGTCTCGCTCAAGGTGCTGCCGGTGCCCGTATGGGAAGCGACGCTCACGTTGCAAACGAGCGAACGTGAAGCGATCGCGTTGATGAACGAGTGGGCCGGAAAGCCGTTGCCTATCACGGCAACGGCTTTCCGTAATGATGATCTCGGAGTACGACTCTCGGGAGCGCGCAGCGCGGTGGAGGCAGCCATCAGGAAACTCGGCGGCACACTGCTGGACCCCGCGCAAGGCGCGAGCTTCTGGACCGGAATCCGCGAGCAGGCCGATCCTTTCTTCGCGGGCGAGCTGCCGCTGTGGCGCCTTTCGGTGAAGCCCGCGGCGCCCTCCCTCGACCTGCCGGGGAAGCAGCTCATCGAATGGGGCGGCGCCTTGCGCTGGCTCAAGTCGGGCGCGGATGCGAAGACGATACGCGACGCCGCAGCGCGCGCCGGGGGCCACGCCACGCTGTTCCGCGGCGGCGACAAGTCGGCCGGCGTATTCCATCCGCTCGCGCCGGCGTTGATGAAAATCCACCGCCGGCTGAAGCAGACCTTCGACCCGGCGGGCATCCTGAATCCCGGCAGGATGTATGATTTTTTGAGGAGCTAGGGATGCCAAACAATTTCCTCGAACAACTGGTCGCCGAGTGGTACGAGTACCAGGGCTACTTCGTGCGCCGTAACGTTCCGGTAGGCAGGCGTACAAAGGGCGGCTACGAATGCGAGCTGGATGTCGTTGCGTTCAATCCGGCGAAGCGTCATCTCGCGCACATCGAGCCGTCAATGGACGCGGAAAGCTGGGAAACGCGTGAGCGGCGGTTCCGCAGGAAATTCGAGGCCGGGCGCAAGCACATCCCGGACCTCTTCCCCGGCTTCCAGCTGCCTCAGGAGATCGAGCAGATCGCAATCCTGGTGTTCGCAAGCAAGGTGAACCATCCGACTTTGGGTGGCGGCAAGGTGCTGCTGGTCCCCGAGTTGATGCGCGAGATCATGGAAGACCTCAGCGACAAGAAGATCGCCGCAAACGCCGTGCCCGAGCACCATGCGCTCCTGCGCACGTTGCAGCTCGTCGTCGAGTACCGTAAGAAGGTTTTCGCTACATTGAGATAAGCAAGCGCGGCGCATGCGACAAACCACTGAAAACTCTCAACGCAATGGACGCGAAGGGTTTGATATTTTGAAATCCTTGGCGCCTTGGCGGCGATACGCGAGGGATGAGGGTGGAAGGATGAGGGACGAGGGTTTACGCATTTACCGAATTATCGGCGTTCATCGGCGTCTATCGGCGGCGAAATGGAACCAGGCAGAAGGCAGAAGGGTGAGCTGGGGTTTCGAAAAACGTGCCTGCGCACGTTTGAGCCGGCGAACGCCCGACGCGATGCAGCGCGGCGGGAAGGGGGAAGG
>JACPEF010000285.1 GCA_016183675.1 Betaproteobacteria bacterium | reverse complement strand
GTCCTGCGAGGGCACGATGACGGGATCGCCGTTGGCCGGAGAAAGGATGTTGTTGGACGCCAGCATGAGGGTGCGCGCTTCCATCTGCGCCTCCAGCGACAGCGGTACGTGCACCGCCATCTGGTCGCCGTCGAAGTCGGCGTTGAACGCCGCGCACACCAGCGGATGCAGCTGGATCGCCTTGCCCTCGATCAGCACCGGCTCGAACGCCTGGATGCCCAGGCGGTGCAGCGTCGGCGCGCGGTTGAGCATCACCGGATGCTCGCGGATCACCTCTTCCAGGATGTCCCACACGATGGCCTCCTGGTCCTCGACCATGCGCTTCGCGGCCTTGATGGTCGTGGCAAGCCCCATCACCTCCAGCTTGTGGAAGATGTAGGGCTTGAAAAGCTCGAGCGCCATCAGCTTGGGCAGGCCGCACTGGTGGAGCTTCAGTTGCGGGCCGACCACGATCACCGACCGGCCGGAGTAGTCCACGCGCTTGCCGAGCAGGTTCTGGCGGAAACGCCCGCTCTTGCCCTTGATCATGTCGGCGAGCGATTTCAACGGTCGCTTGTTGGCGCCGGTCATCGCCTTGCCGCGGCGGCCGTTGTCGAGGAGCGAGTCCACGGCCTCCTGGAGCATGCGCTTCTCGTTCTTCACGATGATCTCCGGCGCTTTCAGCTCGAGCAGGCGCTTCAACCGGTTGTTGCGGTTGATCACGCGCCGATAGAGGTCATTGAGGTCCGAGGTGGCGAAGCGCCCGCCGTCGAGCGGGACCAGCGGCCGCAGCTCGGGGGGCAAGACCGGCAGCACTTCCAGAATCATCCATTCCGGCTTGATGCCGGACTTGTGGAATGCTTCCAGCACCTTCAGCCGCTTGGCGATTTTCTTGATCTTGGTATCGGAGCTGGTGGCGGCAAGTTCGTCGCGCAGTGTCTCGAGCTCCTTCCTCAGATCAAGGCTGCGCAAGAGCTCCCGGATGCCCTCGGCACCCATCATGGCGGTGAAGTCGTCGCCGAACTCCTCGACCTTGGCGAGATAGTCGTCCTCGGTCATGAGTTGCGCGCGCTTGAGCGGGGTCATGCCGGGATCAATGACGACATAGGCCTCGAAATAGAGCGCGCGCTCGATGTCGCGCAGCGTCATGTCGAGCACCATGCCCATGCGGGAGGGCAGGCTCTTCAGGAACCAGATGTGCGCCACCGGGCTGGCGAGCTCGATGTGGCCCATGCGCTCCCGGCGCACCTTCGAGAGCGTCACCTCCACGCCGCACTTCTCGCAGATAACGCCCCTGTGCTTGAGCCGCTTGTACTTGCCGCACAGGCACTCGTAGTCCTTGACCGGCCCGAAGATCTTGGCGCAGAAGAGGCCGTCGCGCTCGGGCTTGAAGGTCCGGTAGTTGATCGTTTCCGGCTTCTTCACTTCGCCGTACGACCAGGAGCGGATCTTCTCGGGCGAGGCGAGCCCGATCTTGATCACGTCAAACGCTTCTTCCTGCGTGACCTGCCTGAACAAATCGAGCAATGCTTTCATTCAGAACCTCCGGTTCCAGCTTTCAGCTATCAGCCCTCAGCAATCAGCCTTGAATCCGTTCCCAATCCTTCATTCCATCGTTCAGTCATCAAGCGCTCTACCGGCCTAGGCTGAACGCTGAATGCTGAACGCCGACCGCTCTCAGTAGCGGTTCTGGTCTAGGTCGATGTCAATGGCAAGCGAACGGATCTCCTTGACCAGCACGTTGAACGATTCCGGCATGCCGGCCTCGATCCGGTGATCGCCCTTGACGATCGACTCGTAGACCTTGCGCCGGCCCTCGGTGTCGTCGGACTTGACGGTGAGCATCTCCTGCAGCGTGTAGGCCGCGCCGTAGGCTTCCAGCGCCCACACTTCCATCTCCCCGAAGCGCTGGCCCCCGAACTGGGCCTTGCCGCCCAGCGGCTGCTGCGTGACCAGGCTGTAGGGCCCCGTCGAGCGCGCGTGCATCTTGTCGTCCACGAGATGGTGCAGTTTCAGCATGTGCATGTAGCCCACCGTGACCAGACGCTCGAACGGGTCGCCGGTGCGACCGTCGTAGAGCGTCACCTGCCCGCCGCGCGGGAGACCCGCGAGCTCGAGCATGTCCTTGATCTCCTTCTCGGTCGCCCCGTCGAACACCGGGGTTGCGAACGGCACGCCGTTCCTCAGGTTCTCGGCGAGCCGCACGATATCCTCGTCGCCGAACGAGTCGAGGTCCTCGGTGCGGCCGCTGCTGTTGTAGATCCGGTTGAGGAACTTGCGCAGCTCCGCGATCTTCCCATGGGTCTTCAGGAGCTCCCCGATCCTCAGCCCGAGCCCCTTCGCCGCCCAGCCGAGGTGGGTTTCGAGGATCTGGCCCACGTTCATGCGCGAGGGCACGCCCAGGGGGTTGAGCACGATATCGACCGGCGTGCCGTCTGCCATGCACGGCATGTCCTCCACCGGCACGATCTTGGAGATGACGCCCTTGTTGCCGTGGCGCCCCGCCATCTTGTCGCCAGGCTGCAGGCGGCGCTTGACCGCCAGATAGACCTTGACCATTTTCTGCACGCCGGGCGCCAGTTCGTCCCCGCTGGTGAGCTTCTTCTTCTTTTCCTCATACAGCCGCTCGAACAGCTGCTTGGTCTGGGCGAGACTGTCCTTGATGCTTTCCATCTGCGCGGCCACCTTGTCGTTCGCCACCCGGATGTCGAACCAGCCGTGCCGCTCGACCTCGGTGAGGTAAGCCTTGGTGATCTTGGAGCCTCTGGCGAGCTTCCTCGGGCCGCCGTTCGCGGTCTTGCCGATCAACAGCCGCTCGAGCCGCTCGAATGCGTCGTTCTCGACGATGCGCAGCTGGTCCGCCAGATCCTTCTTGTAGCGCTTCAGCTCGTCGTCGATGATCTGCTGCGCGCGCTTGTCGCGCTCGATGCCTTCGCGCGTGAACACCTGCACGTCGAT
>JACPEF010000043.1 GCA_016183675.1 Betaproteobacteria bacterium | reverse complement strand
GGCAGCGGCACCACCACCTGGCGGTCGAAGCGCCCGGACCGCAGCAGCGCGGGATCCAGCACATCGGGGCGGTTGGTGGCAGCGATCACGATCACGCCCGAGTTGGTCTCGAAACCGTCCATTTCCACGAGCAACTGGTTGAGCGTCTGCTCGCGCTCGTCGTTGCCGCCGCCCAGGCCCGCGCCGCGCTGGCGCCCGACGGCGTCGATTTCGTCAATGAACACGATGCAGGGGGCGTGCTTCTTCGCCTGCTCGAACATGTCGCGCACGCGCGCGGCGCCCACGCCCACGAACATCTCGACGAAGTCGGAGCCCGAGATCGTGAAGAACGGCACCTTCGCTTCGCCCGCGATCGCTTTCGCGAGCAGCGTCTTGCCCGTGCCGGGGTTGCCCACCATCAGCACGCCGCGCGGGATGCGCCCGCCGAGCTTCTGGAATTTCGACGGGTCGCGCAGGAATTCGACCAGCTCCGCCACTTCCTCCTTCGCTTCCTCGCAGCCGGCGACGTCAGCGAAGGTGATCGTGTTGTTCGATTCATCCAGCATGCGCGCGCGACTCTTGCCGAAGGAGAACGCGCCGCCGCGGCCCCCACCCTGCATCTGGCGCATGAAGAAGATCCACACGCCGATCAAGAGCAGCATCGGGAACCACGAGACGAAGATGTTCATGAGGAGCGAAGGCTCCTCCTCGGGCTTCGCCTCGATGATGACCCCGTTCTTGAGGAGGTCCGAGACCAGCCAGGGATCAGACGGCGAATAGGTGGTGAAGCGCTCGCCGGTGGTCTTCAGCCCTTTCAGGACGCGACCTTCGATCGTGACCTTGGCGATGCGGCCCTGTTTCACCTCTTCGATGAACTGGGAGTACTCCATCGCCTTCTGCGCGACCTGGCGCGCGCTGAACTGGTTGAACACCGTCATCAGCACCAGCGCGATGACCAGCCAGATCGCGACGTTCTTTACGAGATTATTCAATCCCATTCCTCATGTCGTAACCAGCTCAATTTTAGACTCATTTCGCCCGCAATGCAGCCAAGTAGAGCCGCGCGAACGGCTCCCCGGCTAGATGCGCGGGCCTTTGCCCACCAGATACACCTCGCTCGAGCGGCTGCGAGATGCCTCCGGCTTGCGTATGGCGACCGCCGCGAAGCGGCCTCGCATGACCTTCAGGAAATCATCGAAACCCGCCCCTTGAAACGCTTTGACCAGGAAATTTCCCTGCGGTTTCAGATGCTTCAAGGCAAAGTCGAGCGCCAGCCCGGCGAGTTCGAGCGAGCGCGCCTGATCGGTCGCGGCGATACCACTCAAATTGGGGGCCATATCGGATAGCACAAGGTCCGCTTTCTCGCCGGCCAGCGCGCGTTCCAGGGCTGCGACAGTCTCCACGTCGCGGAAATCGCCGCGGATAGTGACAGCGCCGCGCACGGGCGCCATGTCGAGCAGATCGAGCGCAATCGTCCGGCCGCTCGGCCCGACCCGCTCCACGGAGACCTGTGACCAACCCCCGGGCGCGGCGCCCAGATCCACGACGATCATGCCAGGCTTCAACAACCGGTCACGGTCAGCAATTTGCGCGAGCTTGTAAGCCCCGCGCGACCTCATGCCCTCGGCGCGCGCGCGCTTCACGTACGGGTCGGCGACGTGCTCCCGCATCCAGCTTTTGCCCCTGACTCGCCCCATCCGCTAGACTCGCGCAATCAAGAAACAAGAATGAAACCGCCGATAAACGCAGATAAACACAGATGATTCAAACCAAAGGTGCCGTTAGGAGGGGATTTCATCCGCGTTTATCTGCGTGTATCTGCGGTTAATGGTCTTTTCAAGATGAGCACTAAATCACTGACACCAGCGGAGCGGCGCGCGCTGCGCGCCCGGTCCCATCACCTTAAGCCGGTCGTGATGATCGGCGAGGCGGGACTCACGCCGGCAGTCCTGAAGGAAATCGACCTTGCGCTGAAAAGTCACGAGCTAATCAAGATCCGGGTGCCGGGCGATGACCGCGAGCGGCGCGATAGCCTGCTCGCGGAAATCCGTGCGGCGCTCGACGCGAGCCCCGTGCAGCACATCGGCAAGGTCCTCGTCATTTTCCGGCCGCGTCCGGAAGAACCCGGCATGCCTCCGGCACCCCGCCCCGGAAAGCGGAGCGAGAAGCGCCGAGCCAGACGCGGCTACCACAAGTAGCGGTCCCGCCCCTGGAGCACGACCAGCACCACGCCGAGCAGGCTCTGGATGACATAAAGCGCGCTCGCGACACCGTGCCAGGCGAGAAAGCGGTCGCGAAGCACGGAATCCAGCAGTTCCCTGGGCAAGCCCTGCACGCGCAGGCTTTCCATGACGGGCTGCACTCCGAACACGCCGGCGACCGTGAGCGCGAGCATCAGGAGCGCCACCCAGAAAAAGCCCTGCGTCAGGCACCCCGTCCCGAAGCGCACCACCCGGAAAATGAGCAGGTACGCGGCGCACGCGAGGCCGATGAAGGCGACGAGGGCGAAGAGCTCTCCCGCGACGAGCGCCGCGAGCGTCCGGTCCGGCACGCGCGCGAAGAGCAAAGGGGCCACGATGAAGCCGATCACCCACATGCCGCCTACCCAGAGGGTGATCGCGATCGCGTACAACGTGTCAACAAAAAGCTTCACTTAGCCCTTGAATCCATTTTCGATGTTTTCGGGTCTCGTTGGCGGCCTTGGCGCCCTGGCGGCGCTCTTAAACGTACTTGACGTCGAGTATCTCGTACTCCCGCACGCCGCCGGGGGCCTGCACCTCCGCGACGTCGCCCTAATGCTTGCCGATCAACGCGCGCGCGAGGGGCGACCCGATCGAGATCTTGCCCTGCTTGATGTCGGCTTCGTCGTCCCCGACGATCTGGTAGGTGACCACCTCCCCGCTCGCCATGTCCTCGAGGTCCACGGTGGCCCCGAACACGCAACGCCCGTCGGCATCGAGCAGCGCCGGATTGATGATCTGAGCGTTGGCGAGCTTGCTCTCGAGCTCGGCGATCCGGCCCTCGATGAAGCTCTGTCGTTCCTTGGCGGCCGCATACTCCGCGTTCTCCCACAGATCTCCGTGCGAGCGCGCCTCGGCGAGCGCGCTGACAATCGCCGGCCGCTGCACGGTTTTCAGCTCTTGCAGCTCCGCGCGCAGTTTTTCTGCGCCGGTTATCGTGAGCGGGACCTTGCTCATGCTGGATTACCGAGGATTCGGGATTCAGGATTCAGCGACAAGACAGGATCATCCATTCCCCATTTCCCGTTCGCCATTCACGCCGTGACGAGCAGCCCGGCATGGAGCTCCTGCAATACGTACGCGCGCAGCTCCTTCGCATGCTCTATACCGTTGCAGGCGGCGCGCGCGCCGTCGAGCGTCGTGTAGAGCGTGACCCGCTCCTGCAGCGCCGCGCGGCGGATGACGTAGGAATCGCGCACCGCGGCGCGTTTTTCCCCAACGGTGTTCACGATCAGCGAGATCTCCCCGTTCTTGATCATGTCAACGATGTGCGGCCGCCCCTCGGCCACCTTGTTGACCGGCGTCACGGCGAGGCCCGCCGCCGACAGCGCCGCGGCCGTGCCGCGCGTGGCGACCAGCGCGAAGCCGAGGCTGGCAAGCTTGCGCGCGATGTCCACCGTGCGCGGCTTGTCCTCGTCGCGCACGCTGACGAACACCCTGCCGGTGGCCGGCAGGCTCTCGCCCGAGGCGAGCTGCGACTTCACGAACGCCTCCGCGAACGTCGTGCCCACGCCCATCACCTCGCCGGTGGACCTCATCTCGGGCCCGAGTATGGTGTCGGCGCCCGGGAACTTGATGAACGGGAACACCGCCTCCTTCACCGAGTAATAGGGCGGCAACACTTCCCCCGCCACGCCCTGCCCGGCGAGCGTCTTGCCCGCCATGCAGCGCGCCGCAACCTTGGCGAGCGGCACGCCCGTCGCCTTGGACACGAACGGCACCGTGCGCGAGGCGCGCGGGTTCACCTCCAGCACGTACACCACGCCGTCCTGGATCGCGAACTGCACGTTGATGAGCCCCACGACCTTCAGCGCGTGCGCCATGGCGACGGTCTCGCGCTTGAGCTCGTCCTGCAGCTCCTGCGTGAGCGAGTACGGCGGCAGCGAGCACGCGGAATCGCCGGAATGCACCCCGGCCTGCTCGATGTGCTCCATCACCCCGCCGATCACGACCTGTTTTCCGTCGCAGACCGCGTCCACGTCCACCTCGGTCGCGTCGTTGAGGAAGCGGTCGAGCAGCACCGGTGAATCATTAGACACCTTGACCGCCTCGCGCATGTAGCGCTCGAGATCGCTCTGCTGGTAGACGATCTCCATCGCGCGCCCGCCGAGCACGTAGGAAGGCCGCACCACCAGGGGATAGCCGATCTCCTCCGCCGCCGCGAGCGCCTTCTGGGTGCTCCTCGCCGTGCGGTTGGGCGGCTGCCTGAGCTTCAGCTTGTTGAGCAGCTTCTGGAAGCGCTCGCGGTCCTCCGCGACGTCGATCGAATCGGGCGAAGTGCCGATGATCGGAACGCCGTTCGCTTCGAGATCGCGCGCAAGCTTCAGCGGCGTCTGCCCGCCGAACTGCACGATCACGCCGAAGGGTTTCTCCACGTTCACGACCTCGAGCACGTCTTCGAGCGTCAGCGGCTCGAAGTAGAGGCGGTCGGAGGTGTCGTAGTCGGTCGAGACCGTCTCCGGGTTGCAGTTCACCATGATGGTCTCGAAGCCGTCCTCGCGCAGCGCGAGCGCCGCGTGCACGCAGCAGTAGTCGAACTCGATGCCCTGCCCGATGCGGTTCGGGCCGCCGCCCAGCACCATGATCTTCCTGCGGTCGCCCGGCGCCGATTCGCACTCCTCCTCGTAAGTCGAATACAGGTAGGCGGTGTGGGTGGCGAATTCCGCGGCGCAGGTGTCCACCCGCTTGAACACCGGCCGGATGCCGAGTTCGTGGCGCCGCGCGCGCACCGTCTGCTGTTCCGTCGCGAGCAGCCTGGCGATCCTGCCGTCCGAGAAGCCCGCGCGCTTGAGCCGGCGCAGCGCTTCGGCGTCCAGCCCTTCGATCGTCCCGCCCTCGAGCGCCTTCTCCTGGTGCACGATGTCCTCGATCTGCGCGAGGAACCAGGGATCGATGCGGCTCAGCTCGTAGACCTCGTCCACGGTCATGCCGCAGCGGAACGCATCCGCCACGTAATAGATGCGGTCGGGCCCGGGGTCGCCGAGCTCGTTCTCGATGACGTCGCGGTCGGCGGTCTTCTCGTCAAAGCCGTCCGAGCCGGTTTCGAGACCGCGCAGCGCCTTCTGCAAGGATTCCTGGAAGGTGCGCCCGATCGCCATCACCTCGCCCACCGACTTCATCTGGGTCGTGAGCCGGTCGTTGGCATCCGGGAATTTCTCGAACGCGAAGCGCGGCACCTTGGTCACGACGTAGTCGATGGTCGGCTCGAAGGAAGCCGGCGTCGCGCCGCCGGTGATCTCGTTCCTCAACTCATCGAGCGTGTAGCCCACCGCAAGCTTTGCCGCGACCTTGGCGATCGGAAAGCCGGTCGCCTTGGAAGCGAGCGCGGAGGAGCGCGACACCCGCGGGTTCATCTCGATGATCACCAGGCGCCCGTCCACGGGGTTGACCGCGAACTGCACGTTGGAGCCGCCGGTGTCCACGCCGATCTCGCGCAGGCACGCGATCGCGGCGTCGCGCATGATCTGGTATTCCTTGTCGGTGAGCGTCTGCGCGGGCGCGACCGTCACGGAATCGCCGGTGTGCACGCCCATCGGGTCCACGTTCTCGATCGAGCACACGATGATGCAGTTGTCCTTCCTGTCGCGCACCACTTCCATCTCGAATTCCTTCCAGCCGATCACCGACTCCTCGATCAGGACCTCGCGCGTGGGGCTCGCGTTGAGCCCGCGCTCCACGATAGCCACGAACTCATCGCGGTTGTAGGCGATGCCTCCGCCGGTGCCGCCGAGCGTGAAGGAGGGCCGGATGATGGTCGGGAAGCCGACCATCGCCTGCACCTGCAGCGCCTCCTCCGTGCTGTGCCCGAGCGCGGAGCGCGGGCTGGCGAGCCCGATTTTCTCCATGGCCTTCTTGAACTTCTCGCGGTCCTCGGCCTTGTGTCTGCCCGCCCATGGTCGGCAGCAGCGCATCGGGGCGCTCGACCGCGATGATCTTCTCGAGCATCTGCCAGTTGATCGGCTCGATGTAGGTGGCGTCCGCCATCTCCGGATCGGTCATGATGGTGGCGGGGTTGGAGTTGACGAGGACGACGCGGTAGCCCTCCTCCTTCAGCGCCTTGCACGCCTGCGCGCCCGAATAGTCGAACTCGCACGCCTGGCCGATCACGATCGGCCCGGCGCCGATAATCAGGATGCTCTTGATGTCAGTGCGCTTTGGCATCTTGCTCAGCCGGTGAATGAGTGAATGTGTGAAGGGGTGAAGCCCCCTCACCCTGCCCTCTCCCCCGGTACGGGGGAGAGGGTGCTTTTACCCCTTCACTCCTTCACGCCTTCACTCCTTCCCGTTCCTTCGGCCTCAACAGGCCAACGAATTTGTCGAATAGATAGTCCACATCGTGCGGCCCGGGACTCGCCTCGGGGTGGCCCTGGAAGCAGAACGCCGGGTGGTCCGTGCGCGCAAAGCCCTGGAGGCTGCCGTCAAAGAGCGACACGTGGGTCACGCGCGCGTTCGCCGGCAGCGTTTGCGCGTCCACCGCGAAGCCGTGGTTCTGGCTGGTGATCATGACGCGCCCGGTGTCGAGGTCCTGCACCGGGTGGCTCGCGCCGTGAAGTCAGAACTTCATCTTCAGGGTCTTCGCCCCGCTCGCAAGCCCCATCAGCTGGTGCCCGAGGCAGATGCCGAAGGTCGGGATGCCGACGTCGAGGAATTTGCGGATCGCGCGGATCGCGTAGTCGCACGGCTCGGGATCGCCCGGACCGTTCGAGAGGAAGACGCCGTCGGGCTTGAGTGCGAGCGCCTTGTCCGCCGGGGTCTGCGCCGGCAACACCGTCACGCGGCAGCCGCGCGAGGCGAGCTTCCTGAGGATGTTGCGCTTGATGCCGTAGTCGTAGGCGACGACGTGAAAGCGCGGATCGGCGAGCCGCCCGTGGCCTTCGCCCAGCGCCCACACGCTTTCATCCCAATCGTAGGGCTCGTCGCAGCTCACCACCTTGGCGAGGTCCATGCCCACCAGCCCCGGGAACCCGCGCGCGGCCTTCAACGCGTCCGTCTCGTCCACCTTGCCCGCCATGAGGCAGCCGTCCTGCGCGCCCTTGTCGCGCAGGATGCGCGTGAGCCTGCGGGTGTCTATGTCAGCGATCGCCGGCACCCCCTGCTCCTTGAGGTAGTCGGAAAGCGTCCATGACTTGCGCCAACTGGAGGAGAGCAGCGGCAGATCGCGGATCACGAGCCCCGCGGCGTAGATGCGGTCGGACTCGACGTCAACCGGGTTGGTCCCGGTGTTGCCGATATGCGGATAAGTGAGGGTAACGATCTGCCGGCAGTACGACGGATCGGTGAGGATTTCCTGGTAGCCCGTGATGGCGGTGTTGAACACCACCTCCCCCACCGCGGTGCCCTCGGCGCCGATCGAGATGCCGCGGAAACCGGTGCCATCTTTGAGCACCAGGATGGCAGGAACCCGCGACACGCTAACCCCTTGATTTCAGGTGTAGATACACAAAGCGGGACAGGCTTTTCGGCCCATCCCGCAGACCTGTGAAATTATACGCGAAAGGAGGCTTCGCTGCAAAGCGCGAAGCCTCCTTAAATGAACAAAGAGAAGATGAGTTGGTGACTTGTTATTGAGGAGGCGGGACAGATGAGGCGTGCTGGCGAACAGGGCAACCCCTCATCCCTCATCCCTCTTCTTGGCGAAGCCGAGCACGTCCTGCATGTCGAAGAGGCCGCTCTGCTTCGACGCGATGAAGCGCGCCGCGCGCAGCGCCCCGTTCGCGAAGTTGGCGCGGCTCGAAGCGCGGTGGGCGACTTCGAGGCGCTCGCCCGCGCCGATGAACATCGCGGTGTGCTCGCCCACGAGATCGCCGCCGCGCACGGTGGCAAAACCGATGGTTTCGTCCCTGCGCTCGCCTGTGACGCCCTCGCGCCCGTAGATGGCGCTTTTTTTCAAATCACGCCCGAGCGCGCGGGCCACCACTTCGCCCATGCGCAGCGCGGTGCCGGAAGGCGCGTCCACCTTGTGCCGGTGGTGCGCCTCCACGATCTCGATGTCGTAACCCTTGCCGAGCGCCTTGGCCGCGACCTCGAGCAGCCGGAACGCGACGTTGACGCCGACGCTGAAATTGGGCGACATGGCGATCGCAATCTCGCGCGCGCCGTCCGCGATTTCCTTCTTCTGCCCGTCGCCGAAGCCGGTGGTGCCGATCACCATCCTGACGCCCTGCTTGCGGCAGGCCGCGAGATGCGCCACCGTGCCTTCGGGGCGCGTGAAGTCGATCAGGACATCACAGCCGGCGATGCTCTTCGCGAGGTCATCGCTGATTTTCACGTCGCACGGCGAACCCGCGAGCTCGCCGGCATCCTTGCCGACGTGCGGGTTGCCTTTCACCTCGAGCGCCGCCGCAAGACGCAAATCGGAGTCGCGCAGGACCGCCTCGATCAGCGCGCGTCCCATCCGGCCGCTTGCACCAGCAATCGCAACTTTAATCTGTGCCATGTCAAAATCCAAGCTTGTCCAGCATCCGCCCGAAAAACCCGCGCTCTTCTGCGGGCTTTTCCTCCTTCGGCTTTTCGTCCTTCTTTAGCTGCTGCGCGCCGCTCTGCGTGTCGGCGCCGGCGCCGCCCGCCGCCACGGGTTCCCCCGTGCCCGTCACGAGCTTCGCGCCTTCCGGCGCCGCAGGTACGGCGACCTCGGGCTTGGGCGCAGCCGCTGCTGCCGTCGCCGGCTTGGGCGGTGACGCCGCGGAGCCGGGCTTCTCGATCTTCACGCCGCCCTCGGTCGTTGCGCTCCCCCTTGCCGGCACCACGTCGCCCTCGATGCGCACCAGCCTGTCGTCCTTGAAGATGACCGCGATGTGGCGATGCTCCTTCGCCTTCCCGGCTTTTTCGAAAAGATACACGTAGTCCCAGCGATCGGTGCGGAACGGGTCCACGACCAGCGGCGTGCCCAGGGCAAAGCGCACCTGCTGTCGCGTCATCCCGGACTTGAGCTTGGCCACCATTTCCTGCGTCACCACGTTGCCCTGCTGGATGTCCATCTTGTACGGCGCGAGCGTGGGCAGCGTCGGCATCTCCTTGCAGCCGGCGATGAGCAAGGCCAGCAGGACGAAGCTGCAAAATGACGGGATGCGCTGCTCGATCATGGCGGTGTTCATCACGCGGCGCAGGAGGGGAAAAACCCCTGAAAGCTCGCGGTTTCCAAGGCAGTTAAATACGAATATGATAACCGACGCTCACCCTTTCCGACAGGACGCGCCGTGAGTTCTCCCAACGATCTCAAGACGATAGGTCTGAAAGCGACGCTGCCGCGCCTGCGCATACTGGAGCTTTTCGAGAAAAGCCCGGTGCGGCACCTCTCGGCCGAAGACGTCTACAAGACGCTCTCCAGGGAAGGCACCGACACGGGACTCGCGACGGTGTACCGCGTGCTCACCCAGTTCGAGCAGGCCGGCTTGCTGATCCGCCACCACTTCGAGACCGGCAAGGCGGTGTTCGAGCTGAACCGGGGCGGGCACCACGACCACCTGGTGTGCATACAGTGCGGGCGCGTGGAGGAGTTCTACGACGCCGAGATCGAGAAGCGGCAGGAAAAAATCTCGAAGGAGCGCGGCTTCAAGATCCACGACCACTCGCTGCACCTCTACGCCGACTGCACCAAGCCCAACTGCCCGCACCGGAACCGGAACGCGTAAAACGGGCGGGACTGAACAGACTGATCCCCCGTCCGCCTTCAGGGAGGGTGCGCGATGCAAATGATGCTTCGGCTATTGGCCGTTTTCGGCGTTGCGCTGGCCTGTTCGACACAGCCCGTCCGGGCGCAGGTCACCGATCCCAACGCCGCGTTCACGAACGAAGTGATCGTCGCGCAGCTGCCGGGCCGCTCGATCTCCGCGCTCGTCACGCACCGGCCCGGCGTGACGAAGTTCGCCCATGCCATCGCGCTCTTCCCGGGTTCGCCCGGCTACATCAACCTGCGGGTGGAGGACGGGGAAATCCGCTTCGGCCTGCGCGGAAACTTCCTGATCAGGGCGCGGCGCCACTTCCTCGAGGATGGTTTTCTCACGGCGGTGATTGACGCTCCGAGCGACCACCAGGTGAGTTTCTGGCATTCGTACCGCGCCTCCGATCGCTATGGCGAAGACGTCAAGGCGGTCGTTGATGCCGTCGCAAAGAAGTTCGGCGCGCTCGACTGGACTTTCATCGGCACCAGCGAGGGATCGGTGAGCGCCGTACACGCGGCGCGGATGGTAGCGCCCCCCGCACGGCGCGTCGCCCTCACCTCCTCCCTGGTCACGCCATCCTTCGCCGGGTCCGGCGTGCGCGTCTCCGACGTCAAGCAAATCATCATCCCGGTCCTGTGGGCGCACCACCGGGACGACCCCTGCTCCTACACGCAGTACTCGAGGGTAAAGCAGTACGCCGAGGAAACGAAGACACCGCTCGTAACCGTCACCGGCGCCGGCAACGTCCGCGGCAATCCCTGCGACGCCTTCACCCAGCACGGCTTCGTCGGCATGGAAATCAAGACCATCAAGGCCATCCTCTCCTGGATCCGCAGCGGGAAAGTGCCAGCGGATGTGTCGGAGTGACGCCGCGGGCTCCGGGGTGAACGCGTCAACGAGCGGAAAATGGATCGTAAAACTCCAGGCAGACGCTTCCGCACCATCGGCGACGGCAGCGGGTTCGGCCGGGACGATACCCTCTACCCGGAAGAGCTGCAGCTCGCCCTCCGCAACCGGGGAATGCCGCTCGAAGGGCTGCGCTATCGGATCACGCCGAGCGGCATTCATTACCTCCTCGTCCACTACGACATCCCGGAAGTCGATGCGAACGCATGGCGCCTTGCGGTCGGCGGCCTGGTCGCAACGCCCCTCCATCTGACGCTCGACGACATCCGCCAGCGGCCGGGCCGCACGCTGGCGGTCACGATGGAATGCGCAGGCAACGGCCGCGCGCTGTCGTCGCCGCGCCGGATCAGCCAGCCCTGGCTGGTGGAGGCCATCGGGACGGCCGAATGGACCGGTACGCCGCTGAGGGGCGTCCTGGAAGAGGCGGGCCTCGCGCGCCAGGCGGTCGAAGTCGTCTTCACCGGCCTGGATGAGGGCGTCGAGGGCAACGTGGTGCAGCGCTATCAGCGCAGCCTCGCGGTGGGCGAGGCGCTCCGCGATGAAGTGCTGCTGGCCTATGAGATGAACGGACTGCCGCTGGAGCCGCAGCACGGCTATCCGCTGCGCCTGCTGGTGCCGGGCTGGTATGGCATGGCGAGCGTGAAATGGCTGGACCGGATCGAGGTGACGGCCGAGCCTTTCCACGGGTTCCAGATGATGCGCGTCTACCGGTATGCACAGTCGGCGGACGAGCTGGGAGAACCCGTTACGCTCATCAGGGTGCGCGCGCTCATGATTCCCCCCGGGATCCCGGACTTCATGACGCGGACGCGGCTGTTGCGCGCCGGCCGGGTCATGCTGGCAGGCCGGGCGTGGGCTGGCCGCCTCGCCGTGGCGCGTGTCGAGGTCAGCGCGGACGGCGGCGCAACCTGGTCGGACGCCCGCCTGGGCGACCCGGTCTCGCCACACGCCTGGAGGGAATGGACCTTCGAATGGGACGCGCAGCCCGGCAGCTGCACGCTATGCGTGCGGGCAACCGATTCAGCGGGAAACGTGCAGCCGGCGGAGCAGGAATGGAACTCCGGCGGCTACGGCAACAACAGCGTGCAGCGAGTGGATGTAATCGTCGAGTGAAAAAACGGGGTCGACCCCATTTCTCTACTGCTCACCGTTCACGGGTCACCTGTAGGCAGCGGGATTCCAAGTTTGCGTCTCGTCCTGTCCTTCCTTGCACCACGCGTAGAGCGCGTCGTACACCACCATCCCGTGCTTCAGCATCTCGTGGTCGTCCTTGTAAATCCGCGACAGGCCGAGTGAGACGGCGAGCAGTCCCGCCGCCTGCGGCGCCAACTGCAGGCGCGCCGTGTCCGCACCGCGTACGATGACTGCCAGCTGAGCCAGTGCGGGATCACCCGTAAGCCGGTAGGTCTTCAGGAACGCGTCGAAGCTGCACAGCTCGCCGTCGTGCGAGAAATGCACGTCCGGAATGTCGTACGGGATCGCCTCCTTCTCTTTCGCGACCCGCAGCACCTCCTTGGTTGGCGCGTAGAGGAACTCCGCTTCGGGGTCTATGAAGCGCGCGATGAGCCACGGGCACGCGATCCGGTCTATCTTCGGGCGCTCGCGCGTGACCCAGCGCGTGGAAGCCTCTTTGGGCTTACGCATGCATTCGCCGCCCGAGGCTCGCCAGCCTTCTTCGATGCCGCCCTCGAGAAAGCGCGCGGCAACGCCGAATTCCCGCAGCGCTTTCGCGACGCCCTGGCTGACTTCGTGCCCGTGCACGCAGTACACGACGACGGTGCTGGCGCGGGGGAGCTCCTTCGCCCACGAGGCCACGCTGCCGGGGTCGCGCCGCAGCGCTCCGGCGACCATGTCGGTTGCCCCCTGAAACGTGGGTTGCCTGCGAACGTCGACGATCAGCGGCGGTT
>JACPEF010000276.1 GCA_016183675.1 Betaproteobacteria bacterium | reverse complement strand
GGTGCTGCTGCTCGACCTTAAGCTAATTCTGCCGCAGCTCGATTGCCAGAGCGTTCTCGTAAACTTTCTCGAGGAAACCGCTGCCCAGCGTATTGCTGACGCTGTAAACAAAGGTGATGATTCTCTCTGTGGTCCGGTTGATCTTCGATCGTTGTTCCTCTGGATCCATGGACGTTTCGCCGGTCCTGAACTTTGTTCGCGCCTATCTCCACCTCTAACGGTTTTGGACTTCTTAGGTTGACCGCGTTTATCTGCGTTTATCTGCGGCTCAATGTCTTGGAGCTTGTTACCCGCGTTTATCTGCGGCTTAATAAGCCTGATCAGTCCACGCGCGCGCCCGAGGCCTTGATCACCTTCGCCCACTTCGCGAATTCTTCCTTGAGGTGGAAGGCGAACTGCTCTCGCGTGCTGCCGACGGCGAGGCTGCCACTGTCGGTCATGCGCCGCTTCATCTCGGGGTTTTGCATGATCTTCGCGACGTGCGAGTTGAGCAGGCTCAGTACCGGCCCCGGCGTCCCGGCCGGCGCCAGCACGCCGTACCACTGGCTCGACTGGTAACCGCGTAACCCGGTTTCCGCCACCGTCGGCAGGTCGGGCATCGCCGGCAGCCGCTCCAGCGTCGTCACACCGAGGGCGCGCAGCCGCCCGGATTTGACGTGCGGCACGGCGGCGATCGCGGGCATGAACATGACGCTCACCTCGCCGCTCAGCAACGCGGTGATGGCGGGACCCGTGCCCCGGTACGGGACGTGCAGCAGATCGGTCCTCGTCATCGTCTTGAACAGCTCGGCGGCGAGGTGCGGCGTGCTGCCGCTCGCCGACGAGGCGTAATGGACCTGGCCGGGCCGCGCCTTGGCGAGCGTGAACAGCTCCTTGACCGATTTCGCCGGCAGCGACGGGTGCACGACCAGGACGTTGGGCGCGTGGGCGACCAGGCTGACCGGGTCGAAGTCCTTGATGGGATCGTAGGTGACGTTGCTGTAGAGACTGGGGGTGGTCACGAAGTTGGCGCCGTTGACGAGGAGCGTGTAGCCGTCCTTCGCCGACTTGGCGACGATCTCGCTGCCGATCATGCCGTTCGCTCCGGGGCGGTTCTCGATGATGATCTGCTTGCCCAGCGCCTCGGTGAGCTTCTGACCGAGAATGCGGCCCATGCTGTCCACGCCGCCGCCGGGCGGGAAGGGCACCACCACGCGGACAGGCCCGGCGGGATATCCTTGCGCGACCGCCTGGCCGCTCGCAGCCCCGGCGAGCGCCGCAATACCCAACGCCACGAGAAACCGCCGATGTATGGGTTTCATGCTTCTTGCCTCGCTCGCGTCTTATTTTGAGCCGCCGATGAACACCGATAACATCAATATCAAAAAGACCGATGGACACGATGAATCTTGTAAATCCTGCTTATTTCTTGTGTTTCTTGGGTTTGCGTCTTTGATTTCCATCCGCGTTTATCTGCGTTTATGCCGTTACAACCACCACGAGGCCGGGACGGCGCAACTTGATTCTCTGCACCTGACATATCGATCGGGTCCCGGAAGCACAGGTTGTAACGGCATTTAGCCGCGGCTATATTCGGCTCCTGGTTTTTCGCCGGCACGCTGTAGCGCCGTCGCCAGCGCGCGGAAGGCGAACTCGACGGCCATCTCGCGCTTGTAGCTCGCGGAGCCGCGGACGTCCGACGTCGGCTCGGCGGCCGCGCGCACGTCCCGAACGGCCTCGCGCAGCAGCTCCGCGGTGAGGCGCTTCCCGGCCAGCTCGCGCAGGTCACGGATGACGGGCTTCCAGCTGACCGCGCCTACGACCACGCGCGCGCCACTGCATGTGCCGTCGGCGTCGAGGCTCACCGCCGCGGCGGTGTTGACCGTCGGGATTTCCAGCACGCCACGCGCCATGTATTTGTAGAAGCTCGAGCCGGTGCGCGCCGGCAGCGGGTCCACCTCGATGCTCACCACCATTTCGTCCTTGGCGAACCGGTTCCTGAACGCCTCTTCCAGCGTGAGGGTGCGCCGACCCTTGGGTCCCGCCACCGTGACCCGCGCGTTGAGAGCGAGCAGGGCAAGCGGCAGGTCGAAACCACCGATGAGCGGCCCGACACTGCCGCCCACCGTGAGCATGCGGCGGACCCGCGTGTGTCCGACCGCCTCCATCGCGTCGTCTATCGCCTGCCAGCTTCTCTTTACGCGCTCGTCCTCGTAGAACGCCTGCTGGCGCACCGCCGCGCCCGCGCGAAGCACGCCGCGCGCGTCGATGGAGATCTCGTTGAGTTCTGGAATGCGCGTGATCGCGATCAGGCGCTTCGCCTGCGGAAAGCAGGTGCGCTCGCGGCGCACCGCGTGCGACATGCCGCCCGCCACCAGCGCGGCATCGCCGGCCGCTAGCTGCGCGACCGCCTCTTCGACGCTGCCCGCAAAGACGATTTCGGCAGCAACGGGGCGCGCGCCGGACGGTTTGCCGGCGCTGAGCCGGGCCCATGTGCCGCCCTTGGGCGCGGCAGGGGCGGCAACTTTCTCGTTCGCGTAGAGCTCCGGGTGCAGCGCGCGGTGAATCTTCTCGGCCGTGATGGGGAGCTCGTGGATGCGCACGCCGACCGCATCCGCCACCGCGTTGGCGATCGCCGCCGGAACGGCATCGAGCCCGATTTCGCCCAGACCCTTCGCGCCGAACGGGCCGGAAGGCTCGTAGGAGTCGGCGAAAGCGACATGCAGCTTCGGCATCATCGCGGCGCCGGGGATGGGGTAGTCCTTCAACTGGGGGTCGGTCGGTGTGCCGTTGTACCAGTCGAAGTATTCGATCATGGCGAGCCCGATGCCCTGCGTCACCGCGCCCTGCACCTGGCCTTCGGCGGTGGCGGGGTTGATGACCGTGCCGCAATCGACCGTGGTGGCGACTTCGAGCAGCGCGACTTGCCCGGTCCCGGGATCGACCTCGACTTCCGCCGCGTTCACCGCGAAGTTGTATGCGCCTGACTCGTTGCCGTAGCGGCTGTGGTCGGGGAAATCCGATGGGTTGTCGAACGAGCCGAGGCCGATGATCGGCTGCCCGCTGCGCTTGTAGAGGTTGGCGCGCACGACGGCCGCCACCGACTTGTATGAGGTCTCCGGGCCTTTGCGCGGTCCGATCTGGTGGTTGATGATCGTCAGTTCCGACGCCGGCACCCGGAACTGTTCCGCCGCCGCTTCGAGGAGCTGCTTACCCGCGGCGGCGGCGGCGTTCTTCACGGCATTGCCCGCAACGTAGGTCAGGCGGCTCGCCAGCGCGCCGAGCGCGTGCGGCTGCAAGTCGGTGTCGGGGCGCGTGATGTCCACCTCCCCGTAGGGAAAGCCAAGCTCCTCCGCCGCGATCTGACGCAATACTGTCAGCGCGCCGGTCCCGATCTCGCCCTCGCCCGTGATGATGGTCGCGCGACCGTCCTCGTTGATCCGCACCATGGCCGAGCTGCCGTCCCAGTCGCCGAAGCTGCGGCGGCCGTTGACGTGGATGCTGCAGCCGATGCCGAGCCCGCGGTTCGGCTCGCGATTGCGGCGCTTCTCGCGCCAGCCGATCATCCCGGTCGCCTTGTCGATGCACTGCTTCAATTCGCAGCTCGTGATCTTGTGGTTGTGCAGCGAGACATCGCCCGGATCCGCCGCGTTCATGCGCAGGAGATCCACAACGTCGATGCCGAGCTTCTCCGCGGCGAGGTCCCAGGCCTGTTCCACCGCCCAGTCCGCCGAAGGATTGCCGAAGCCGCGGAACGCGCCGGTGGGAACGAGGTTCGTGTAGATCAGCGTCGAATCCGCGCGCACGGCGGGGTATTTATAGAGCGCATCGTGGCGCACGGTCGCCGCGCCGAGGATCGCCTGCGATTTGCCGGTGTAGGCGCCGTTGTCCGCCCACATCCTGGTTTCCTTCGCGCGCACGCGCCCGTCGCGCGAGAAGCCGAGCCGCACCCAGTAGCGTATCGGCATGCGCGGGTGGCTCGCGAGAAACTCTTCCTCGCGCGTGTGAACGAGTTTCACCGGGCGGCCCGCCTTGCGCGCGAGGATCGCGCAGATCACCGAGGCGTTGTCATCGCCCGACTTGCCGCCGAATCCGCCGCCGACCTCGGTCTGAACGACACGCACCTGCGCTTCCGGGACACCGAGCGCCGTCGCATAGCGCCCGCGCGCGAGAAACGGCGTTTGCGTATTGCACCACATCGACACGCGCCCGTTCTGCCAGCTCGCGACGCAGCCGATGGTTTCAAGTGCCGTGTGCCACTGGCGCGCGGACTCCCAGGTGCCTTCGACGACGACCTCGCTTGCCTTGAACCCGGCATCGACATCCCCGCGCTCGAACGCGAATTGGTGAGCGACGTTTCCCGCGGCATCGTCGTGCACCAGCGGCGCGCCCGGGGCCAGCGCTTCATCGAGCGACAGCACGGCGGGCAGCACTTCGTACTGGACGGCGATGC